>NZ_JAWDKD010000020.1:0-124092 GCF_032714475.1 Methanolapillus africanus
AAGGCAAAAAGCTTCACAATTTGCCGAAATTTGGATTCAGAAATTTTAGAACGGTAAATGTATTTGTTTTTCATCTGCATGATCATGATTTGAACACCATTTTATTTGGTTGTTCTTATCGTGACCCAAAAAAAAAATAAATTGAAAAAAAATAAGTTAAAATAAATTAAAAAAAAGAGATAAAAGAAAGAAAAATAATCTTAATGATTGATTTTCATTTCTTGCTTTTCTTCTCAGCCGGTTTTTGATTGGGGTCTTTCTCTTTGATTTCTTCCGCTTTTTTCTTCTCTTTCGCTTCCGCTTTCTTTTTTGCTTTCATTTCAGCGACCCATTTATCCTTCTCGTCCGCGCGCGTGTCTTCGCCGCGCATCTTGCGCTCCAAATCGCGAATTGTATCGCGCAGTTGAATCGCACGCTCAAAGTCGAGCATTTCGGCGGCCAAATTCATTTCCGCTTCGTATTCGATGATCAAATTCGGAATTTCGGCTTTGGGGATGTGTTTGACGTCGCTGATGTCGGCAACCTTCTCTCGGATTGGTTTTCGAATCGTTTGCGGAATGATGCCGTGTTCTTGGTTAAACGCCATCTGAATATTTCTGCGGCGCTCGGTCTCTTCCATGGCTTTTTTGATGGAACCGGTTTTGTTGTCGGCGTAAAGAACGACTTTGGAATTGGAATTACGGGCGGCGCGGCCGATAATTTGAATCAGGCTGCGGGCGTCGCGCAAAAATCCTTCTTTGTCGGCGTCGAGGATTCCGATAAAACCGACTTCGGGGATGTCGAGACCTTCCCGGAGAAGGTTAATGCCGACGAGAACGTCAAAGTTGCCGAGCCGCAGGTTTCGGATAATTTCTGTCCGCTCAATCGTTTTAATGTCGGAGTGCAAATACCGGGTTTTGATGCCGGCTTGCGCCAAATATTCCGTGAGCTCTTCCGCGAGCCTTTTGGTCAGCGTCGTCACCAGCGCGCGGTCGCCGTTGGCGATGACTTTTTGAATTTCTTGGATGATGTCGTCCACTTGTCCTTTGATCGGACGGACTTCCACCACCGGATCCACGAGGCCGGTCGGGCGGATCACTTGTTCGACCACTTGCGCCGATTGTTCGATTTCATAATCGCCGGGCGTCGCGGACACGAAAATGGTTTGTTTCATGTATTTTTCAAATTCCTCAAACCGAAGCGGGCGGTTGTCGTAGGCGCTCGGGAGGCGGAATCCGTAATCAATGAGGGATTTCTTTCGGGCGTGGTCGCCGTTGTACATGCCGTGAACTTGCGGCAGCGTCTGGTGACTTTCATCAATAATCATCAGGAAGTCGTCCGGGAAGTAATCGATCAAACAATACGGCTGTTCTCCCGGTTTTCGATTGTCAAAGTGCATGGAATAGTTTTCAATGCCCTTACAGCTGCCGGTTTCCCGGATCATTTCCATATCAAACAACGTTTTTTGTTTGAGGCGGTGCGCTTCGAGCATATCGAGTTCGGGAAGGCGGTCTTCTAATTCTTCCATAATCGCGTCAATGGCACGCGCTTGTTCGGATTCCGGAATCACATAGTGCCGGGCCGGATAAATGGTGAAAGCGTCCATGTCGAACTTTTTGGTGTTGTTCAGCATGTCGATTTCTGAGATTCGTTCGATTTCGTTGCCGAACAATTCGATTCGGATCACATCTTTGTAGTAACCGGGAATCACGTCGATCGTGTCGCCTTTGACGCGGAATCGTCCGGGGGCAAGATCAAGATCGTTGCGCTCAAATTGAATGTCGACGAGTTTTGAAATGATTTCATTGCGTTTTATTTTGTCGCCGACGGCCACTTCCAGTCCCATGTTTTCGAAGTTTTCCGGATTGCCGAGACCGTAAATACAGGAAACGGACGCAACGACGATGACGTCGCGGCGGGAAACGAGCGACGCGGTGGTTTCCAGGCGCATCTGTTCGATTTGCGGGTTGATTTGCGCGTCTTTTTCGATGTATTGGTCTTTGGCCGGGATGTACGATTCCGGCTGATAGTAGTCATAATAGGAAACGAAGTACTCGACGCGGTTGTTCGGGAAAAATTCTTTAAATTCGTTGTACAGCTGCGCTGCCAGTGTTTTGTTGTGCGCGATGACAAGCGCCGGCCGGTTGACGTTTTTGATGACGTTGGCGACCGTAAACGTCTTTCCGGATCCGGTCACACCCAAGAGTGTTTGGAACCGGTCGCCGTCGTTGATACCTTGAACCAATTTGGCGATGGCTTCCGGCTGCGAACCTTTGGGCGTCATGTCGCCGGCCAGGTCAAACGCCGGCGAATCGCGGCGGCGGGTTTTAATTTTGAGATCTCTTTTTGAGTCAATGGAATCCATAAATGTCTCTCGTTTCGTTTTTATTTTATTAAAAGATTTTTTATTTTATTGATTTCGGAACGTTTCATTACTTTGAACTTCTATTTGAACTTGCTTATCTCTTATCCGGTTGTGATTTTATAGGTGCGCCGGTTGTTCGGGCGGCGGCGGCGCGCGCGTTATGGCGGCCGTTTTTAAAGGCATTTGGAGAAAAACAGATTTTGATTTTTATTCTCTTCATTTATCCATAAAATCATTTTTATTTTTTGTCTGTGATGATTCAAATAAGCATAAATAGAGGAACGGCTCTTTTTGTAAACCATTTATGATTTGGAGGTAAATCATGGCAGAATATTCTCAAAAAAATCAAAATATTTCAGGTTTTTCCGTTGATTTCGGAAACAAATTCTTATCCAAAGTTTATATGTGGATGATTTTGGCGCTCATTTTAACGTCTCTTGCATCTTATGCCATCCTCAGCACGCCGTCCCTTCAGCTTTTCTTCTTGGGAAACGTGTGGCTGGTTTGGATCTTGATGATTGTTGAATTGTTTGTCGTTGTTGTTTTGAGCAGCAAAATCGAATCCATGTCCACATCGACCGCAGCGGCTGTTTTCCTTCTCTACTCCGTGCTCAGCGGAATTACGATTACGCCGATGTTGTTTTACTACTCGCACGCCACGATCTTTATGGCATTCGGCGTTTCCGCCGGCATGTTTGCCGCCATGAGCGCCGTCGGCTACTTTATTAAGAAAGACCTCAGCACCTTGGGCAGATTTTTGTTCATGGCGCTTATGGGTCTTGTGATTGCGATGCTTGTCAACATTCTCATTTCCATCTGGTGGCCGGCAACCGCCTGGGGATTCAGTTTCGCGTTGAGCTGTCTGGCAGTTCTGATTTTTGCAGGACTCACAGCTTACGACACGCAAAAGATCAAAAAGATCGGACAAGCGATTGCGCATGAACCGTCCCGCGGTTCCAACATTGCGATCATTTGCGCGCTCACGCTGTATTTGGATTTCATCAACTTGTTCGTGAACATGCTCAGAATCATGGGCCGGAACAACTAAAATTAAACATTTTGTCCGCTTCGGCGGATTTCTTTTTTTATTTTTTCTTTTTGGCGAGCGGCGTGCGCGCGCGTTATGGCGGCACTTTTTCGTTTTGTGTTTTTGAAAAGCAGATGTCGCTATTTGAAAATGTTAGAAGAATTCATTCCAACACTTAATTTTGATGTCGTGCAAACTCTCCCGATAAAACAGACGCGTTTCGCGTCTGTTTTATCGGAATTCGATGAATCGGATTGGGTACAGTGACAACGTGCGTAAGACTGAGGGAAGTGTTATGTGTATTGTTGGAACCTGCTGCTGAAAATCGGAACAGAAAAAAGTGTATTGTTAGCAACAGTAGATGCAAATTGCAACAATAAAACAGTCAACCGTAGGTGCAACTGAAATTTAAAAAATAGCCAGCTGCAGATGCAACTCAGTATTTCAAAATTGGAATGTATCTGTGATAGAATTCCGCAAAATACAGACGCAAAGCGTCTGATTTTGCGGGCTGGTTTGCTTGGGGAACAGAAACAAACAAAACAAAACTTTTAGCGACCGAAGGGAGCCGTTCGCGTAGCGAACTTACGGAAACAGCCTCCAACCACCCTTGAAAAATTCCTAGCGAAGCGACGGAATTTTTGCGTCAGAATTTGCGGGCTGGTTTGCTTGTCTCAAAATTAAAAAAGAGAACTGTTAGAAATTTCTTGAGAAATTATTATTTCGACCGATTCTGTATATATACCAAACCAATCAGCAGAACAAATCCCAATAATGAAACAGTTATTCCAAATCCGGGAATGTTTTCATTTTGGTCTTCGGAATCGGTTCCATTCGTATCAGATTCATTCGTTACGGGTCCCGATCCAATGATTGTGTTGTTTCCGTAAATGGCAATCGGAACGTTTCGAACACCTTTTTTTTCACCGGTTTTTATGACCATGTTTGTGATGTCATTTAATTCCTGATCGGTTATATCCCCATAATCATCGTAAATGAAAATTAAGACCGTATCATAATCAACGAAAAAAGCGCCGATCGGACCATTCGGATATCTGTATTTTTCAAAACTTTTATTCATTCCAACTTCATTCACAACGCCGGACAGTTTTTGGTTCCACTTGTAAGCCTCTTTTCCTCTCTCTTTTTCGGGAACAAGGCCGGACGTTTTAAGTACGCCTTCTCGGCCGGATAAATTTTCAAAATAAGACGGCTTTGTCGGCGGATAATATTTTTCCGGAATACCGATATCCGTTGTTCCGTATGGCGTCACGCCGATCACAATCGGAACATTGTTGATTCCATGTTGTTCAGCCGTTTTTGAAACTTCTCGAACGATGTCATTCAGATCTTCATCAATAATATGGGACCGTGAATCTAATCCGACAAATATGTATCCTTCCGGATGTGCTTCAATGTTATTGACCGGTCCGCAAGGATGTTTGTAAATAATGTTAGAATCATTTTTCCAAAACTCTTTGGCAATGACATTCAGTTCGGCGAACCATTCTTCAGCGTCTTCTCCGGTTTTATACGGAATTTCACCGGCAACTCTGTAGGTATCGTTTTGATTTTCAAATTCTTCCAAAATAGAAGGATCTGTGATGAAAATTGTTGTTTGATCGCCTGTACCGGAACACGGAACCAAAATCAAACAAAAAAACATGGAGATAAAAATTATTTTTAAAAATGTTTTATTCATAGAGTAACATCCCTTGAATTTTAAATGAAAATGGTAAATAATTCAAATATATTCCTAGTTTTTAGATTATATATAATCAACTCAAAAAAATGATGCATGCACTCGATTTTATAAAAATTCAGAAATATTAGGTAGGTTTTTAATACAATTGGTTTGTTTTGGTCATTACAAAATTGAAACAAAAAATAATCACAACCAAAAGAAGGAACTAAATATGACTCAAGACAAAACCAATTTAAACACCGCTTCCGATGATGACGACGCTATGTTTTCCTGTCCGAACGAAAACAAGGAAATGACATCACGGGATTGGAACCGGATCGGAAAAGATCTTTTAATGGCCGGCGCTTTTGAAGACGCCTTGGTCGCTTTGGAAGACGGCCTGGCGCTTGAACCTGAAAACTACGATTTATTGAAAAACAAAGCCGACGCGCTCAGCAATATCGGACAAAAGGCCGAATCCTTGGCGGTTTACGAATACGCTTCCACGCTTTATCCGGAAGACGCCAAAATGCTCAGCTTCACAGGCTTTGCAGCGCTTGAAAACGGTCAATTTGAAAAAGGCGCGTCTTATTTTGACCGGAGCATTCTCGAAAACTCAGAATTTGAAATGCCGTGGCTCGGAAAAGCTTTGGTGTACAGCAGCGTTTTGGACTTCGAAGAAGCGCTGAAATGTTATGACGCCGCGCTTGAAATTTCGCCGGACTTTAAAGAAGCGCTCTTCGGCAAAGCTGTGGCGGTTTCCGCTCTGGGCGACTACGACCAAGCGATTGCGATCTACAACAGCGTTTTGGAAATGGATCCGGAAGACCCGGACGTTTGGTATTATCTGGCGCTCGCCTACGACGCGCTCGGCGACGGCGCCAACGCGATTATCGGCTACGAAAAAGTTCTGGAAATGCATCCGGATTTCGATGACGCATGGAACAACAAAGGCATTTTGCACAACGCGATGGGACAATTCGAGGAAGCGCTTTACGCTTTTGACAAAGCGATTGAAATCGATGACAGTCAAGCTGACGTTTGGTTCAACAAAGGCTACACGCACACCATGCTCGGCGACTTTGACAGCGCCGGCGAGGCTTTCGCGCGCGCCATCGACATTGCGCCGGACTTTGAAAACGCCTACCTTGAGGCGGCTTTTGCGTATGTGCAATCGGGCGCCGTTTTTAAAGCGCTGGACCTTTACAACAAAGTTTTGGAGCTCAATCCAACCGCTGAAGCCTGGTTCGGTGTGGGCGTCTGCCATATGGCGGCCGGCGACCAAGAAAAAGCGGACGAGGCTTTCGAACAGGCGATTGCGATGGATCCGCGGTACAAGGAATTGATTGACGCACAAAAAAATAAACCCGCGGAAGCTTAAATTAAAATTTCAACAAAAACAAATCTTCTCTTTTTCTTTTTTTGGGCGGCGGCGCGCGCCAAAGCCCAAATTCTATTTTTCGTTTAGATTTTTCAAAATCAACGGGTAGTTTCTTGAAAATGCCAAGCGAACCGCCCCGAAAATTCGAACGCGTACCGCGTTCGAATTTCTCGGAGTCCGATAGTGGGATTGGAAATAATTGCAGATACAAACGGGACTGTAAAACACAACTGTCAACTGCAAACTAAAAACAAAAAATTAAAAACGTAAAATTAAAAAAGAAAAACCAGGTTCAGGCAAAAATGCCTGAACTTGAACTTATGAAACTCATTCTGACGAAAAGCATGCGTCCCCATTCGCCGACCCAGGCCAAAAATTCCACATAAACCGGGTAATGGTCTGAAACCGCTGCTGTTTGCGATTGATTGAGACCGTAGGCGGCGCTGTAGTTGTAAACGCCGGTGTTGCCGGTGACGTACGGTTCCAAGGATTTCGTAATCACGATTCTGTCGTACGTGTTGTTGGTTTTGGTGGTTGTGACCATTTCGTTGGTGATAAGCCACACATATTTGTCGGATTTCAGATCCGAAGCGCCGCTTTCATTGAAATAGGAGCCGTCGGCGTTAAAGTCACCCATGATGACGTAATTTTCCTGACCGACGTAAATGGTTTTGGCGTATTCGACAACGCTGTCAAGCTCGTTGATTTCGCTTTTGGCGTCGTCGGGTTTGGTGTGAATCAAAATGAAAAGCGCGTCGAAGTTGCCGATGTTGGACCGGAACGTCACCATATACGGTTCGCGTTCAAACGGGTCGGTGCCGTCGGGTTCCGGGTAAGTGATCGGTTCACTGGCGACGTATACCTTTTCTTTGTTGTAAATGTAAGCGTATTGCTCTTTGCTGGTCGAGCGGCCGAGACGGTCGCTGACGACGTAACCGTAATTGTAAGGCGTGCCGTTTTCATCCGTTCCTTCGTTGATCAAATCGACCAATTTCGGGAGCGAGTCGCCGGAAGCGTCGCGGATTTCCTGGACGCCGACGATGTCGTAGTTGCGAATCGTTTTCGCGAGAACGTCCATCACTTCGGGATTGGACGCTTTGGACGCGCCGAAAATCTGAATGTTAAAAGCGGCGACGTTGACACGTGTTGTCGGCCGTAAGTCTTCGCCGCAAATGCCGCAGATCTTTGTTTCATTTTCAAGACCTGCGGACGCATTGGATGAATTGTCGTCAACAGGTGTGTTTGTGTCGTTTGTGACGTTGGACGAATTGTTAACGTCGGTACCATTATTTGTTATGTCGATGCATCCCGAAAACATCGTCGTCAGGAGAAGAAAAATAAAAAGAAGCGGAAGCAATTTTTGAAGCTGCATGATATTGAATAGTTACATGAATATATTTAATATTATTCTATAAATGAGAGATATAGAACTGATTTTTATATAATTGGACAGCGGAAACCGCGGGGCGGAAAAATGAGTAAAAGGGGCGGCGCCGGCGAGAATTGGAGTCGGCTTTCATAAGAGCGATAAATTCGGGTACAATTTTCATTTTCGAGCAATTTTTCATCTGAAACTTTTCATATCCAAGCAAACCATCCCGATCAATCAGACGCGTTTCGCGTCTGATTGATTGGATTTCCGCACAGATTGGAAATTATTATTGCTACAGAAACTGAAAAGTGAAAATGGAAATATTGGAAACGTTCAACTGACAGACTGAGCAAAAAACCCTTCCGAAATTTCATATACGGTCACAATAATAATCGGCAGGTTTTCAACACCATATTCTTGACCGACGGCCATATAAACTGCAGCAATTTGATCTTTTTCTTCATCAGGAACGCTTTGTCCTTCGTTATAAACCGTCACATAAACGAAACCACCAATAGTGTTCATGGATGAATCATAATGAGGAAATGGAGCCATTAGATTATTTTTAGTCACGTTTTTGATGATCTCTTGAATCAATAAATTCCATTCATAAGCTTCTTTTCCTTCTAATTGAGGGACTTCGCCATACCACTTACTATTACAATCAAATTGAATATCACCAAAAGATTGGGTTTTCGGAAATGAATTAATTTTTTGTTGCTCCAATAATTGATTATCTTTTTCTTCAATTCTAATCTGCTTTTCGTGTTCATATTTTTCGTGGAAATTAGGAAAAGAGATGAGCAAAAGGAATAGAAAAATCATGAGAAGAAACACTGTTATTTGAATTAATTTTCTTTTTTCCATATTACTCACTCTTTGTTTTGCCAATTTATTTGGTTGTTCTTATCGTGACCCTAAAATAATTTCAAAATGTTTTTAATTTAATAGTATATATATTTTTTTAAAATTGAATATATAATTATATTGTAAAAAATAAATGATAGATGTCTTGTACAAAAGTAAAAAGTAATAAAAAAAGAACATGAAACCAGAGAAGTAGGAAGTTAAAAATATATTAAATTTAAATTTATTGAAAAATCAGTCGTTTTCTTCCCGCAGCTGTTTTTCAAACAATTCCATAAATTCTAACCGTTCTTTTGCAATCCGTTTTGCAGTTTCCGTATTCAGCCTATTCGGAATTTCCTGCGGTTTGTAGCTCATATACGCGTAAAACCCTTCGACCGGATCTTTTGTGTAAACCGTCTTTTTAGAACTGCCTTTATCAATTCCGGTCAAACATTTCAGCATTCGAAGCGACCCCATCGAATAAACGGATCGAAAAACACCGACGGCGCCGAGTGCATCTAACCGGTCTGCGTCTTGTAAAATTTGAGCTTCAATCGCCTCCGGTTTTTGTCCGGAACTGAATCGGTGGGACAGAATTATGCTGCTGACAGCTGAAATATCGGCATCTGAAATTGTTTCCGGATATTTTTGCTGCTCACTCTTTAGAAAATCAAAAGCCATTTCCGACCCGTAAACGGCGTGGTCGCCGCCAATCTCGTTTTCTTTGGGCGTTCCGACGTCGTGCAAAAGCGTGGCGAGCCGGATTAAAAAAAGGTTGCCGCCTTCGGTCTGTTGAAGAAAAACGGCGTTTTTTTCCACGCGAAAAACATGACCGATGTCGTGAGACGTCGTTTCATTGTCTAAAATTTGAATCATATATTGGCGGGCGTTTTCAATGATTTGAAGCTGCGCCGCCGATAGATTTGTCATGTTTTCACCGGATTTTGAAATTTGAAATTTAAAATTTGAAATATTCAGATGGTGGCTCAACTCAATTTTGTAAAGTCTGTTCTGAAAAATCGAGGTGGATGGAAATTATTCCATCATCAAGTCGGCGCCGCGCATCAACACTCTTTTGCGTATTTCAGCCCGCTTTTCCATTTCTTCGACTTCTTCCGGCGTCGGTCCTTTGGGCGTCGGGTCGATGCCTAATAGCTCGTTCTGCTTTTCGGTCAAATGCTCTTTCATTTCTTCAAGCGCGTCCGCCAAAACCATTTTGTTGTCATACTGCTCGATAACTTCCCAAAGTTCATTTTTGCTCAACAGCACCAGTTCCGGAATCATTTGAATCATGTTCGAAATCGCGCGCGTCAAATTGTCGACGATGCTCACGTGCGCCGTTTGTGCGGTTCGCGAGAGCGGATTTAAATCAACTGTAATCACAAGTTTCTCCATTTCCGTCAAAGCTTTGCAGCGGTCGCCGTCTTCCAAAGGAACAAAAACAACGTCTGCCGCAAAAATACCGTCGCGTTCCACTTTGGCGCGTTCGTGGTCCAAATTCAGCAGCGGTTCAGCGTTTTCGCCCAAAACGCAGCTTGCGTCGTATTTTTTGAGTTCGTCGACGATTTTTTTGACGCGTTCGGGCGTCCGGTGGAAAAGATTGACTTCCAATTTTGAACCGGTGAGTTCCGCCAGTTCGACCAGTTCTTTCGGAACAAGAGCGGCGGCGTTTCCGTTCACGGAAATCACCGGATTTTCTGCCAAAAGAAGAAGACAGGCGGCAGCCGTTTCCGCGTGTTCCGCACTGGCAATTGTTTTTTCGCCGATGAGATAATCGAAAGCTTCGCCGCGGCCTTGAGCGGTCAAACCTTGCTGGCTTGTCAAACCACGATTGACGCCGGAGACGATTTTTTCGCGGGCAATCAAGGATTCGTAACGAGGATGATTTTTGGGGATTTCTGTCATAAATTTACCTTTTTATTATTCTGTTATTCTGATGGGAGAAAATAGGTGTTCGCATTAATTACTGTTTTGTTTGTTTGGTTTTGTTTTTTCTGAATGTCGAGCAAACCAACCCGCAAACATTCCTATTAAAATCAAGCAAACCATCCCGCAAAATCAGACGCTTTGCGTCTGTATTTTGCGGATTCCGATCAGCAAGATGCAATTATTTGGAAATACAGATTGCACCCTCAGTTGACTATTTTATAATTTCAGTTTGCACCTACGGGTGACTGTTTTTTAGTTTCAGTTTGCACCTACGGGTGACTATTTTTTAGTTTCAGTTTGCATCTACTGTTTCCAACAATACACCTTTTTCTTGTTCCGATTTTCAGCAGCAGGTTCCAACAATACACATGACACTTTTCTCAGTTTTACGCACGTTACCACTGT
This sequence comes from Methanolapillus africanus, assembly GCF_032714475.1. Classification (NCBI taxonomy): domain Archaea; kingdom Methanobacteriati; phylum Methanobacteriota; class Methanomicrobia; order Methanosarcinales; family Methanosarcinaceae; genus Methanolapillus; species Methanolapillus africanus. The sequence continues at coordinate 10,992 of NZ_JAWDKD010000020.1, forward strand.
ATCCAATCCCACTCATCGGATTCCGATTAAACAGACGCGAAACGCGTCTGTTTAATCGGGTTGGTTTGTATGACATCAAAAATAAAATGAGTTGCCCCGTTTTAAAAAACTCAAAATGAAAACGTGTCGCCATAACGCGCGCGCCCGCTGCCCGCCAAAAAAACGGAAACCGAAAACCAAACCCCAAAACTTGCCGTCAGTTTCAGAAACGATTAAATAAGAAAGAGAAGGAGAATTATAAAAATAGAAATCAAAAATAAAAAATAAAATCAAAATCGGAGAAATAAAAATGATTGACCTTCACACACACACACTTTTCAGCGACGGCGTTCTGATTCCAAGCGAGCACGTTCGCCGCGCTATTGTTCACGGCTATTCCGCCATCGCCATGACGGATCACGCCGATTTTACCAATTTCGATTGGATCATCTCGTCCCTTGAAAAAGCCAAATATTTGGAAAAGGAATGGGACATCACCGTTTTGTCCGGTATTGAAATTACACACGTTCCGCCCGCCAAAATCGACGCGCTCGCCAAAAAGGCGAAAGACGCCGGCGCCGACATCGTTGTTGTTCACGGCGAAACGATTGTCGAACCGGTTGCGACCGGTACAAATCTTGCCTCTGTGAAATCGAAATATGTGGATATTCTGGCGCATCCTGGATTTCTGACAATCGAAGAAGCGGAACTCGCCCGCGACAATGATGTTTGCATCGAAATTACGGCCCGCAGCGGACACAACCGGACAAACGGCCACGTCTCCAAAATCGCAACGGAAGCGAAAGCAAAAATCGTTTGCAACACCGACGCCCACAATCCGGGAGACATGATCACGAAAGAAACAGCCATGAATATTCTGAAAGGCGCCGGACTTTCCGAAAAACAAGCTGAAACTGCATTTTTGAATTCGGCGGAACTGGTCAAAACGCTGAAGAAATATTGAAATTTTAAATATTTTAAAATTTCAATATTTGAATTTTCATCTTTTTAATTTCAATATTTTTAATTTTCATTTTTTTAAATTTATATTATTTTAAAAATAGTTTAGCAAGTCACAAATTATATATTCTGGTTTAATCTTTTTTTCTTTATGGAAACGAATACAGATGATTTTGTGAAAACCTATCTGACTTATGAAGGCAGATTGAACCGGCAGCCGTATATTATTCTTATTTTGGCTTATATCGCATTCATTTTTTTCATGTCGATATTGATCAACATTATTTCCATATTTTCAGGCATCCTCGCCGGATTACTCTCACTCATATTCTTAATCAGCATTCTTGTTTTCGGGATTGTTTGTCTTCTTGCCGCCATTCGCCGCCTTCATGATATGAATTTGTCCGGCTGGTGGTACATTGGTGTTGTGATCGTTTCTCTTATCCCGATCATTGGCATAATTGCCCCAATCTGCTTGATGGCCATTGATGGAACAGTTGGTCCGAACAAATTCGGAGAAGATCCGAAAGGCCGAAATCCGATAACGTATGAAAATAACAATGTCAACAGCACAACCGGCGCAGCCAACGCAACCAACAATGCAGCAGATGTAAATGCTGAAAAAGCCGCCCTTGGAAACGGCAACAGCGTTAACAATAACGATAACAACAGTATAAACAATGAAAACCGCAACGTCAGCGACAGCAACGCCGGTGACAACAGCAATACCAACAGCAGCACAAATGATAACAATAACCGTTCCAACGACAACGATGACGACACCATCGGTCAATTTTAAGAAAAGGTTAATAATGTTATGACTCTATTAAACCCGTGATTGATATGGGCGTTATGGATAAAATTCTCGGGAAAAAAAAGAAAAAGCCTCAACGGCTTGATTGGTCTTTAGAAGACGAAAGCCGCCGGCAAAAAGATTACATTGCCAGTTCCGAATACGTGATTCCGTCCGACAAAATCATGACCAGCATGATTCAAGAGATGGAATCCGGTCATTTCTTTTTTTCAACCAATGTTTTCTTCCGGGTGGATTATGTCGGCAAGGAAAACGAGTGGTACAAAAAGCGCGACTATACGTTCAGCACGCTGACCCTTCGGAAAAAACCGGAAGACGCGCACAAAAAAAGAACGCTTCTGCACCACGACGAACCCGCTGAAAATCCCGCGCCGCACATTTATATTTTGGAAGGCGACGGTATTTTCCTCAAGGAAAACAATTCCGGCTTGATCTGCGACACCGAAGAAACCGACTGCCACGTCTATGCGGAAATCACATACGAAGACCGCCTGATTCAAATCAAAGACTGCAAAGGATTCGAGCAAACCGATGACTGGTATGCGTTTATGCTGCTTTTCAAATTGATTGAATACTATTACAAACCATCGGGCGACAGCGTGACCGTCAAAAAAGAAAACGAAACGACGGAAAGCGGCAAGAAAGAGTCAAATAAAAAAGAAGCAAAAGAATGAATGTGATTCATTCTTTTTTATTTTTAATCATTCAATAATTATTCTATAAATTTAGCAATTTAATAGAATATAATTCGTTTATATTATATTAAAACAGAAAGAGAATTGGAATATTTTACTAAATGGGAAGATTCTGCTTGCTATTTTAATCCGATCTGAGAATTTACTTGCGGTGAAGTTATTGCTATTGGTGAATTATTCTGAGTAAACGACTGCAGACAGTTTAACTGGTAAAATGGATGAAGAAGTTTTCGGATTTCCGTATCCAGAGATTGATAATATTATCAGACATGGTTCTAAAAAAGATACTGGTTGTTGCAGATTTGTTGATAAGAAATTCTGTGAAACATCTCATAAAAGAGAAGATATTCCGTTTTTCAAACCAAATGTAAAACAACTATATTATAAATGAGGTATAAAATGACACAAAAACAAGTAATTTGTATAATTATTGCGTTTCTTTTATTTGTTGGAATATGTGGTAGTTGTATGTGGTACATTAATAATTATGAATACCCAGAACCAGATCATTATCCAGATCATATTAAAGAAATTACATTAGATCAACAGATTAAATATGATTATAAAACAAAAGAAAGATATGTTTTAAACGAACCTATAACATTTTTATGGGATTCTGAAAAAGATAGAATAATTGATTATATATTATGGAATAGTGAAGACGGTAGATGGCGTATCGGATATATTAACTATAAAGACACTGGATATTTGCATTATGACGATGACGGAAACGTTAAAGATGTTAATTATTATGTGACATTAGAAGACTTTACTTCTGGAGAATATGACGAACGTAAAGTTAAACATGAAATATCTGTCAACAAAATTATGAGAGAAGCAGAAGAACGAGATAAAAAAGAGATGGAAAGACAAAGATATCTTGATTCTCTTGAAAGAACAGTAAAGGTAACGACTACAGATGAAAAAGGTAATACTGTTGTAACTTATGTAACAGTACGACCAGAATAACATTTTTTAATCTTCAATTTTTTATTTTAAATTCTTCTGTTTTTGCTCTTTCATTTTTGAACCAGTTCGCTGGACCGGACCAACGGAATCAATTCAACGCCGATTTCTTTTAAGGATTCGGTCGCTCCGGATTCACGGTCAACGATGGTGATCACGCGTTGGACGTTGGCGCCGTCTTCTTTGAGCGCTTCAATCGCTTTTTTAACGGAACCGCCGCTGGTTGTGACGTCTTCCATTAAAATGATTTCTTTGGACAAGTCCAAATCGCCGACATAACGGCTTTTGGTGCCGTAACCTTTCACTTCTTTGCGGATAATCAGAAGCGGATATTCCGTTTCCAAAGAAACTGCTGTTGCGATCGGAACGCCGCCTAGCTCTACGCCGCCAATGATGATTTGATCATTTTGCGTGGTCGCGGAAATGGCGTCAACCATTTCTCCGATGCAGGCTGCAATCACTTTCAATGTTTTCGGGTCGGTGCTGGCTTTTTTAATGTCAATGTAAAAGTTGCTTTTTTGTCCGGACGACAGCGTAAATTCGCCGAATTTGACGGCGTCGCACGCAATGAGCGCGTCCACAACAATTTGGTTATCCATGATGATCAACGGGTATCACTCTCAAAAAAGGAACTGATAAAATGAAGTCTAATGAAACGGAACTTGAAAAAAACCAAATTAAGATCAAATTAAAATTAAATCAGAGAATTAAATCGTAAAACGAAGCTATTAAAGTAACCATTTAAATTAAAAAAATTAATTTTAAAAAATAAATAACAATAAAATGAGTTTTCTCATTTTATTGAAATTTATGACATCATTGAGATGACGATTTTGTGTTGTTGTTAATGATTTCTTTCAACGCGTTCACTTCGGAAACGAAGGAGACGCCGTTTGTGCTTTCGATGTAGAACTTGAATGTGTCGCCATCTTCAGAAATCTTGTACGTCACGCCGTTTGAGCTGCCGTTGACGGAACGGTCTGTAATGCTTTGTTTAACGCCAGCGGACGCGTTAATGAAAACGCTTTCCAGTTGGTAAGTTTCGTTGGAAAGAATGCTGGTGCGCTGGTAATATTGACTGTAGTTGCTGCCGTCGTTGGCGCGGAAAACAATCATGTCTTCAAAATTGGAGACGTCGTCTGTTTTGGACAAAATGTAATCAAAGTTGGTGGACACGTTGGTTCCGCCGTCGTTGACGTCCAAAGCGCGTTTGGTCAAATCAGTTGTCGGGTAGGACAACAACACCGGATTTCCGTCGACAAGATACTGCGGCGTCGGGTTGACGATCAGCATGCTGTAATTGTTGTATTTGTCATATTGCGGTCCGATGGATTTGTTGCCGTAGACAGTCACGTTTCCGTTGTTGTCGCTGACGGTGTAGTATTCCAGAATTCCGGTCGGATAAGAACCGATCAAAACTTTGGAAATCGTGGTTCCCGGGAACACCTGAGTTGAAATGTTGTCGGTCGGATAGATGTTCACGATTTGCGCGCTGACAGTTCCGGACGGCAAGTGCTTCACGCCGTCTTTCAAGTTGGTGTAAGTGAAATTGATGTCTTTTCCGGGCATTTCCGACATGGGGACCGTATAAAGAGAATTGTTGGTTTCATTGGTTGCATTCGGATTGTCGGGATTATTGTTCACCAACAGAGCAACGGACGCTACGAAAAGGGAGCCGATCATTAAAACGATAAATAAAACCGCTCCAAACTTCATTATTTTGCTTTTACCTTCATCAGCCATGTTTACACCTGAATTGACCGAAATATTTCAATCGGATTCAATTTGAATTAATGGAACAGAAAAGCACTTTCCTCCTATAAATAAATTCACAAAAACGAAAAATAATGACAAACAAAATCATCCGCAAAATGATAACAAAAAAGCAAATAAAACAACCCAAAAGCGATAAGGAAACAACAGAAAAGCGATAATGAAACGACAAATGAAATAATAACAAGAAAGGAATGAAAAAAGGAAAGAAAAAATAAAAAAAAGAAAGGAAAAGAGAAGGAAAATGAAAAACGATTATTTTCCTTCCAAAATTTTCAGCGCTTCGTCAATGCCGGCGCCTTCGACGGTGATCGCATAAACCGCATTGCACATTCGGATGGCTTCGTCCAAAGATTTTTGGTGGATGTTGCGTCCGGTCGCGTTGCCGCAAACGCCGCCCGTATGGATTTGTTTGTAAAGCTCTTTGATAAAGGCGTCCGAGGCCGCGCTGGAACCGCCGGCGCAAACGACTTTCGTCCGTCCGGCCGCTTTCACAGCTTCTTGTAAAAGAACCGCAGCGTCTGTTCCGTCTTTGGATTTCGGAGAATTCACTTTGACGAAGTCGGAATTCAGGCAAGCGCCGACGCCGGTCGCGCCGGCGATGAGGTGGCTGTCTTTTTCATCGGCGACGGCTTTGCCGCGCGGGTAAATCCAAAGAACCGTGATGAGTCCGTACTGGTGGGCTTCATAGATGAGCTGCGCCGCTTCGGTGAGCATATCGGCTTCATATTCGCTGCCCAAATAGATGGTGTAGCCGATGCCGAGAATGTCGAGCCCGCTGTTTTCTTTGAACTCGGCGATTTGTTCCATGTCGTAGAGCTGGCCGCTGTACGGGTCGTCCTGCTCGGTTTTAACCAAATGGGTTTTGGAATTCATTTTCACCAAATAGGGCAATTTCGGATAGTCCATGCCGTAGCGGGCGATGAGTCCGAGCTGGGTCGCGAAAACGCCGATCCGGGATCCGGCGGCGATTTTAAACAAGTGTTCCGGGTCGTTGTCGTCGGCCGGAATGCCTTTGCCGCAAAAATCGTCGTTTAAGTGCTCGATTTTTTGGTCGCCCGCAAAAAGCATCAAATTGCCGCTGTTTTGCGTGATTTTCAGATAATTTTGAATATAGTCGTCACGAGCGTCGCGGGGGACGTCTAAAGGAACAAGAACATCTTTTTCAGTGATCTTCATAAAAACAACCTCTCATGGATTAAAATGAAAATAAGGATTGAAAATGTAAAGGGCATGGTTATATTAAAACTGTCCGCTAATCAAATAAATAAAAAGAAAAAAGAGGAAAATACAGCGCCGCCTACAGGGCTCGAACCTGTGACATTCTGGTTAACAGCCAGACACTCTACCATCTGAGTTAAGGCGGCACATTATGAATCTATTTTGAAACGGACATTTCTCGTCCGGTTTCATTTTTGTTCGTTATTCATTTAACATGAATTTATATGAAAATTACTAACAGTTATAATTTAACACAAGTTCAAAAATCAAATCATTCGACTTGATTTTTGGAGATTGTTTTTAAAACCAAGCGCCGCCTACAGGGCTCGAACCTGTGACATTCTGGTTAACAGCCAGACACTCTACCATCTGAGTTAAGGCGGCATATGCTGAATTATCTTGAATATCGTGTTTTGCGATTTTTCAGGAAATAATTACTTGTGGTTATATTCAAGGATACTGTATATCCTATATATACTTTTTGAATGGGCCTGACAGGATTTGAACCAGTGACAACTCGGTTATGAGCCGAGCACTCTAACCGCTAAGTTACAGGCCCAGATGAAATGATGAATGTAATGAATCAAACAATAACAACAAAACTAAAAAGAATTGGAATCGGAAATAATTTTTGATACAAAACAACAATGAGAAAAATGAAAAATTGTAAAAAAGAAACGGATTTTAAAACCAAGCGCCGCCTACAGGGCTCGAACCTGTGACATTCTGGTTAACAGCCAGACACTCTACCATCTGAGTTAAGGCGGCATTTGAAATTGCCTCAAGGAAGCGAATCTCTCTATATTACAATCATATTTAAACGTTTTGAGAGGGAGGGAAGAAACCTAGAAATAGTTTTTAAACAATTCAATGCCTGTTTTAAAATATAAATCTTCAAATTGAAATATTGAAATAAAATTGAAAGAAATAAAAACACACTGAGGGATATGATGGAAGAAATTGCCGGTTTTGTAAACGGAAATAAAATGAGAAAAAACGTTCTTGAAATTTTAAACTCGAAAGGCGCGATGGATTCCAAAAGAATCGCCAAGACGCTCCGGTGCATTCCGGCGACGATGGACAAAGTCATTTCAGAAATGGAAGAAAACGGACTCATTGCGAAAACGGATGACAAATACGATTTGACGCCGGAAGGCAAAGCGGTTATGAATTTTATTCATTCCGTCTGATCCTTTTTCCTTTCTTTTTTATTCTTTTCTTTTATTTTTTCTCTTTTTTGATTTTTTGGCGAGCGGCATGCGCGCGCGTTATGGCGACACTTTTTCTTTTTGCGTTTTTGGAAAGCCGATGGGCACTTTTTTGAAGATGTCATGCAAGCCCTCCCGAAAAATCAACCGAAAAATTCCGTCGCTTCGCTCGGAATTTTTCAAGGGCGGTGAGAGACTGTTTTTGTAAGTTCGCTGCGCGAACAGCTCCCTTCGGTCGCGGAAAAATAAGTCCACAAATTAAATGATGTCAAGCAAGCCCTCCCGAAAAATCTAACGCAAAAATTCCGTCGCTTCGCTCGGAATTTTTCAAGGGCGGTTGGAGGCGTTCCTGTAAGTTCGCTTCGCGAACGGCTCCCCTCAGTCGCGGAAAAATAAGTCCACAAATTAAATGATGTCAAGCAAGCCCTCCCGAAAAATCAAACGCTTTGCGTTTGATTTTCTCGGAATCCGATGAAATGGAATTGGAAAACAGCAACGGTAGGTGCAATCAGAATCGTAAACAGCAGGTGCAGATTGGAACAAGAAGTAACTGTATTGTTGGAAACGGTCGGTGTAAACTGCAATCTAAAAACAGTAAACTGTAGGTGCAATCTGAAATTTGAAAATAGTCAACTGTAGGTGCAATCTGAAATTTAAAAATAGTTAACTGTTGGTACAATTGGAATTTAAAAACAGTCAACAGTAGGTGCAATCCGTGCTGTGAATTGGAATGTATCTGCAGATCGGATTCCGCAAAATACAGACGCCAAAGGCGTCTGATTTTGCGGGGCGGCTTGCTCGGATTTGAAGAAATATTTGCGGGTAGTTTTCTTAAATCGGATAATATTTGCGGGTCAAGTTTCTTGAAATTGAAAATAATCATTTATTTTTCAATCAGCGTCAAAGAAACCATCCATTCGTCTTGAATTTCCCGTTTTGTTCCAATGACCAAACGCTTTTTTTTTCCGATGACTTCGACCAAACCGCGTGCCCGGATCTTTTCTCCAACATGTGCTTGTCCGGCATAAGTGTGCGTGTAACTGAAAATTTCTAAAATTTCCGGATGATCAATTTCGTAGATCGCCGGACTGTCAAAAGCAAAATCCGCATTTGTGACCACTGCTTCGATTTCAATCTTTTCGGTATCGATGCCGCGTTTTGGCGCCACTGTAATTTGTTCCGGCGACCGGGCAAAAAGTAAATCGAAGTAAACATTTTTGTCCGGCATGTGAATCATGCCGCGGTTGCCTTTTCGGATTTCATGGGCGAAAAATTCCTCAAACGACAGCGGCGACTTTCGTTTCTCATAAACGGTCTGCCACATGGCGTCGTCGAGTTCCGTGATGGCCAAGTCGTTTGAGTTGAATCCTGATTTTTTCATTTGATTCAATGCTGTTCTTGCTTTTTCCCACTCGGTTCCGTAAACCAAAAAGTCGATGTCTGAATTTTCATTATCCAGTCCGGCCAAAACGGATCCGGAAATGCCCATCGCCGATACCGGAACAAAGTTTTCCATTCGGCGAATAATTTCAAGAGCCGCCGGATTTTGAATTTTTCCGGACAAAATGTCGCAAACAACGTCGTTCGGCTTTAATACGTGTTCGATTTCTTCCCTCGGAACGACAATAACATCTTTCACCCAAGCCGGATTTTGCTTTTTGATGATGTCGAAAGATTCCTCAAATCCGGCTTTTCGGTAGCGCACATTTGTCCCGCGCAGAACGCGGTCGCCCGCCGGATCCGGAACGTAACGCAAAATGGAACGGATTCCCTCTTGGGGATGAAAATAATCGGGAACGGAAAAAATGAGTCCGCTTTTGGTGATGAAAAAATCACGCAAAACCGGATCTGAAAAATTTGAAGAATTCTTTGAAACCATGATTCCGGTTAGGCGTTTAAGTTTTTAAAAGTATGGGAGCCGTCGGAAATGATTGGAAATGAAATTTCCAATCATTTCCAGACCGGCTGCCATGTAACGCCGTATTTGTCGGTCACCCAAGCGACTTTGCGCATCTCCAAAACCGGCTCCGGCCCCATCATAACACTGCCGCCGTCGGAGAATGTTTCAAATATAAGATCGAATTCGGCTTCCGTGGCGCAGTCGATGTAAAACGACGTCGCCCAGGAAAACGGCACAGCGTATTCTTGCTGCATATCCATCGCCATGAATTGTTGGCCGAAGATTTCAAAAGCGCCGTGGAGAACTTTTCCTTCGTCTCCGTGGCCGTCTTTGGGAACATGCGTGATGGAAATGATTTTTCCGGAAAAAGCGGAAACGTAAAAGTTCATGGCGTCTTCGGCATTACCTGCAAAGGTGAGGAAGGACGTGATTTTTGGATTTGAAGTCATGGAAAATTCTCCCGATACCTTTTAAAACAGATGAATTATATAAAAGTTCAGAGAGAATTCTTAAAATAATTTATTGATACAATTTACCCTCATTCACAAACAAATGGAAAAAGCAAAATGGCACGTTTAAATTCAAACTTTTATAAATTACTGGTTTTGTCATTATTAGTACTCTTCATCCTTGTTTTTATTTTGTCATACATAGATCAAGGCGCACACAGTTTATTCACGATCATCGTCGCTGCTGTTTTCTTTGTTCTGATCATCGGAACGCTGGCTGTGATTGGAATGAATCTGTTGAAGAAAAAATAATCTTTAAATTTAAAAAATCGGATTCATATTGAATCCGATTCTCTTTTTTGTCTGTTTTTGATTCGTTTTCTGATTTCATTTCTTTTTAGACAGCTGTGCATGTGTATAAATTGATCAAAGAACTTGTTTGAAACAAGTTATTGTTTTTAAAATCGGAATCGTCTGTGATATAATTGAACTTGCTATTCGGCTGACATCTTAAATGAACGGTAAAGAAATCCATCGGGTCGTAAAGGTGCCTCTCAAAATCGGAAACGAAAGATTCAACATCTTCTTTGGTGATAGAATCATCTTCAATGGAATAGGATTGAGTGATTTGATTAAGGATTTCATCTAGTTTTTGTTTTAACTTATGCCTTTCGTATTTGTTTTGGCGGTATTGTTTGAATTTTGTTTTCGGATTTATTTGATGATATTGATCAAATTCAATTTTTTCAACAACATGCAAAACCTCTTGTAAATTCAGTGTTGAAACAAATATGGAATTTCCATTTTCTTGAAGATATTCCACAAACCGTGAATAAACAATCTTCTTGTTTGTTTTTTGATTTCTTTTTTTATCGTTCAAATGAATAAACAAAAGAACGTTGGCATCAATGAAGTATACTTCATTCGGATCAACGGTTAACGATTCTGAAATCGGAATGATCATTAAATCCACCCCATTTCTTCAAAAACTTTTTCCCAAATTTGATCCCGTTCTTCCTGCTGTTTCGGCGTCAGGCTAATGTATTCAACCGCACCTTCGTAAGCCATCCTGTAAGCACCCTTTCCGATCTCTGACAGATTTGTCACAAAAATCCGCGCGTCATATTCCTCAACCGGCATTTGCTCCAAACGGCCCGTAAACACCAGGTCAAAAAAACATGTTGTGAAATGACCGAGTTCGGAAAAATCAACAGTGACCTTGTCATATTTTTCCAAAGCCTGATCAAGTTCCGCTTTTAAAATATCGGCGTCCTCTCCGCCAAAACATATTGAAATGAAATCCTTGGCTTTGATGGTGACGGATTCCATTCTTTTTTTGGCGGCAATGGTTCTAGATTTCTTTGAAATCGTTTCTTTTTGAATTTGATGCTTGTTTCCGGTTTTTACTGCCTTTGTTACCGTATTTGTCTTTGAATTTTTTGTTCTCTTTTCTTTCTTCACGGAATCCACTGATTTCATTTTTGCCATTTCATTTCCTCCATCAATTTGTGTAAAACGAAAAAATACGCTGTCGTATATAACCTTAATGAAATTTTCAAAAAGAGAAAATATAAATACAAAATCAATGAAAATCAAAAATTTAAAGTCACTCGATTCTTTTAATGTTATAATAAAATTCATTTTTATTCAAATTCAATATTATTCAATCTCATTCTATTGTTTATCGAAGTTTTTAATTATCTTTTTAAATCAGAAACACATTTCAGGAAACAAATTATTGGAAATGACATCAAAAAGGATCAAAAATGTCGGAAACTTATCAACAAATGGAGGCGCGCGCCAAACTTTGCGCGGCGGAAATTCAAAAACAAGGGCAAGTGCATCTGGTGTCGCACATCGACGCCGACGGTATCACATCCGCCGGAATTATGGGAAAATGTTTTGAACGCGCCGGAATTGCGTACACGCACGAATTTGTCAAAAAACTGGACGAACGCGTGATGGTCCGGCTGCTTTCAGAAAACCATCCGCTTTTGGTTTTTACCGACCTCGGCAGTTCGCTGATTGATTTTATGGTGGACAACAACATGAACGCCATCGTTGCCGACCACCACCACCCAAACGGCCGGGAAGAAAACGTTTCTCGGGATTCCGCCACGTTTCCGTACCACATCAACCCGCACTTGTTTGGCGCCAACGGCGGCTTTGAAATCAGCGGATCAGGTGTGTCCTACATTCTGGCCTGCGCTCTGGGCGACAATGCCGATTTGGCGGACCTGGCGATTGTGGGCGCGATTGGCGACATGCAAAACCGAAAACATGGTAAACTGGTCGGGCTCAACAAGGAAATTTTGGACCGCGGCGTCGCTGCCGGCGTTGTCAGTTACGGTCCCGATTTGGGGCTTTTCGGAAAACAAACGCGGCCGATTTACCGGATTTTACAATACTCGTCCGAACCGTATTTACCGGGACTCACCGGCGACGAAGAAGCTTGCATCCGTTTTCTTCAAAACGCAGGCGTCGGCTACAATCAGCTCGACGGCGCCAAGTTGTGGATTGAACTTGATTTCGACGAGCGCAAAAAAATCATCACCGCTCTGATCAAATATTGCAGCGACCGGGGACTTTCATCTCAGCGCGCCGGCGAAATTGTCCGGGAATGTTACACGCTTCTGTCCGAAAAAGAAGGAACGGAAATGCGCGACGCCTCCGAATTTTCAACGCTTCTCAACGCAACCGGCCGTTACGACCGGGCGGAAACCGGCGTCGCCGTTTGTATGGGTGACCGGGGAGACGCTCTCGCCGACGCCGGAAACTTATTGATTGAGCACCGCAAAAATCTCGTGAACGGTCTCAACTTTGTCCGTGAAAACGGCATCTGTCAACTTGAAAATATTCAATATTTCTATTCCGGATCCGAAATCAAAGAAACAATCGTCGGCATCATTGCCGGCATGTCGTCGTCCATCGAAGGCGTCAGCCGGAATAAACCGATGATCGGTTTGGCCGATTCCGAAGACGGCATCAAGATTTCCTCCCGGGGAACGCAGGACCTGATTCGCCGGGGCATGAATTTGTCAAAGGCGATGTCGGAAGTCACGGAAATGGTCGGCGGCACCGGCGGCGGTCACGATATTGCAGCCGGCGGAACGATTCCGCCCGAAAAAGTCGACGAATTCATCGCGCGGCTGGATATTTATATCGGAAACCAACTGAGCGGAAGAAGCAACGGCTGAGATACATCGCGCCGAAAACAGATCAAAATCTGAAATAAATAAAAAAACAAAGCGGAAAGAAGTCAAAAATAAAAAATAGAAACGAAAAAGAAATAAAAAAAGAAATGGAATTTATTTTGCCAATTGGTAGGCGTCGTAAATATTCCAGATCCAGATTAAAAGGCCGAAAATGCTCAACAGAATCGGAACAATGACGGTCCAAACCAGAATGGCGCCAACGGTCCCGGCCAATATTCCGTAAATAATAATTCCGATAAAAATCATTGCGCCACGAAGGAACTGTCCGTCATAGAATTGCCCGAGGCCGGGAATGAAAAATGAAAATATTGCTGCTAAAATTGGATTTGCCATGACGAAAACAAATCGTTTGAACTATATAGGCTTTGCCGTATCCTAAAATTATTAAAATTTAATTATATATTAAGAAATTATTTCTATCGAGAACAGATATAATTCGTCAGATCAAATTTAAATTCAACAACATAATATTGGACTAAAACCATTTATCAATTACCGGATATCAGTTCTCAAATTATAATTTCAATTACAATTCATTTACAATTCAACTCCAATTTAAATTTCAACAACAATTATCATTTTGAGGTGTCAACATAGGCTCTTTTATTCCGACCGGCTGCCTGCCGATTGATCAGTTACTCGGCGGCGGCATCGAATGCGGTATTGTCACGCAAGTGTACGGGGAGCCCGGCTCAGGCAAAACCAATCTGTGCCTTCAAGCCGCGATTGAGTGTTCCAAATCCGGCAAAAAAGTGATTTATATCGATACGGAAGGGCTTTCTTTGGACCGTTTTTCTCAAATCGCCGGCGAGCGCTCCAAAGAAGTCGCGCAAAACATTCTCATTTACGAACCCATGAGCTTTGACGAACAGTACACCGCCATTTGTGAAGTTGAAAAGATTCTCGGGGAAAACGTCGGGCTGATTGTCGTCGATTCGGCGACGTCGTTTTACCGGTTTGAACTCGACGACGACAGTTCAAGCATTCAAAGCCGGCGCGAACTGTCCAATCAAATCGGGTTTTTGCAGGGGATGGCGCGAAAATCCGGCGTCGCCGTACTGATTACGAATCAAGTGTTCAGCGACGTCAACGCGGCTTCAGATTACCGTTCCGGCGGCAACGGAAACGGCAACGCGCCGGTCCGCCCGATCGGCGGCAAGGCGCTTGAACACATTTCCAAAACGATTATTCAATTGGAACGCGCGGGCGCCGGACTCCGGACGGCGAAAATTGTCAAACACCGGTGCCGGCCCGAAGGCGAAAAATGCGAATTTACGATTACATCTGAAGGATTAAGGTAAAAAAGTGATTCTATGAAACAAGATAAAAATGCATCCGCCGGCTCGAAAATGAGCCGGACAATCGACTGGGACGATTCTGATTCTTCCATTTTAATGGTCGACCAAACGCTTCTTCCGGCCGAATACAAAATCATCAAATGCAAAACAATCGCGGACGTTTGCGAAGCGATTTTAAACTTAAGAATCCGGGGCGCGCCGGCGCTCGGCGTGTGCGGGGCGTATGCGGTTGCGCTTTCGGCGACGCTCAGCAGCGCCGGTACGGTGGAAGGTCTTCTCAAAGACATGAACGTTGCCGGAGAAACGATTAAAAAAACCCGGCCGACGGCGATTAATTTATCATGGGGTGTCGACCGTGTTTTGGCTATTGCGGAAGAAGAAGGCTATGACCCGAAATTGGTGCGCGATATCGCCCTTCACGAAGCCAAAAAGATGGCGGACGAGGATGTTGAACTGAACAAAAAGATCGGAAAGCACGGCGCCAAGCTTCTCAAAGACGGTGACGTTGTTTTGACGCACTGCAACGCCGGCAAAATGGCATGCGTCGACTGGGGAACGGCGCTTGGCGTTATCCGGTCCGCCGTTGCCGACGGCAAAAAGATTTCAGTCGTTTCCTGCGAAACCCGGCCGCTCAACCAAGGCAGCCGCATCACCTGTTGGGAGCTGATGGAAGACAAAATTCCGGTTCACTTGATTACCGATTCCGCCGCCGGCTTTTTCATGGCCAACGGCTCGATTACGAAAGTGATTGTCGGCGCCGACCGGATTACCCAGGGCGCTGTTTTTAACAAAATCGGAACCTATTCCCTGTCCGTCCTCGCCAAAGAACACAACATTCCGTTTTATGTGGCAGCACCGGTTTCCACGTTTGACGCCGCCGGTTTTGACGAAGCCGTTCCGATTGAAATGCGCTCCGAAGACGAAATCCGCTACATCGGTAAAGCCAAAGAATTAAATGCGCCGCTTGGTGTTTCCATTAAAAATCCGGCGTTTGACATGACGCCGATGGAAAACGTATCGGCGTTGATTACCGAAAAAGGCGTATTCTGCCCGCCGATTTTGATTGAAGAAATCATTATTGATTAAAACACTCAAATTGACAAAAAACAGATTTAATAAAATAATAGATTTAATAAAAAAACGAAATTAATAAAATGTAAAATTAATAAAAAACAAAAGTGACGGAGTGCGTTGAAAATGTCTGAAATGAAGAAAATCCTTTACATCGACATGGACAACGTTCTTGTCGATCTCGAATCAGCGATTGAGCAGCTGGATGAGGAAACCCGGCAAAAAAGAAAAGGGAATCCGGCTGCCGGAATTTCGTCGACCTATGATGAAATTCCTGGAATTTTCATGCTCCCAAGGCCAATGTCCGGTGCCGTTGACAGTTTTAACGTCCTTTGCGATCATTTCGACGTCTACATTCTGTCCACAGCGCCTTGGGAAAACGAAACCGCCTGGTCGGACAAACTTCTTTGGGTTAAAAAGTGGCTCGGTGACGGCGCCTATAAACGATTGATTCTGTCGCATCACAAAAACCTGAACAAAGGCGATTTCTTGGTGGACGACCGGAGCAAAAACGGCGCCGCCGAATTTGAAGGCGAATGGATTCAGTATGGGTCGGAAAAGTTTCCGGATTGGGAAACCGTCCTCAAATATTTACTGGACCGGAAATAATCAAAAATCAGGGAAAATAAAATCGGTAGGATTTAAATCGGTGGAATTTGAATATTTGGTTCGAAAAATGGATTCGTTGAACAAGGTTTATATTGAATTTGCAGGAAATTTGATCCCAATTGTCTAAACGTTTATATAAGAACAGACTGTATGGAGTAACTCTATTGCAATTTTCATTTTAAATTATATCAGGAAAGGTCATTATGGCAAAAGGTAAAGGAAACGGTCTTCAGTCCTCCGCAGGACTCATGAGATACTACGACGCGGACAAAAAATCAATCACCATCAAACCGCAATATGTTTTAATTGCAGGTATTGTCATTGCGCTCGTTATTTTGGCAATTTCTTACTTCTACGGCACCTGGCCGCTTAAATAACCGGATAATTTATTATCCGTTCTCTTCTTTTTTTATTTTTGTTCCGTTGTTCTATTTTGTTTTCATTTTTTCTTAGCGATCAGCATGCGCGCAAAAATTCCTACGCTTTGCTTCGGAATTTTTCAATGGCGGTTGGAGTTTGTTTCTATTGAGTTCGCTGCGCGAATGGCTCCCTTTGGTCGCTAAGGTTTGTTTCATTTTATTAACATTTCAAGCAAACCATCCCGCAAAATCAGACGCTTTGCGTCTGTATTTTGCGGATTCCCATCAGTAAGATACATTCCAATTTATAGTACGGATTGCACCTGCAGATTGCTATTTTAAAATTTCAGTTTGCACCTGCAGGTGACTGTTTTTAGATTTCAGTTTGCACCTGCAGGTGACTGTTTTTAGATTTCAGTTTGCACCTGCCGTTTCCAACAATACAGTTGTTACTTGATACCGCTATGCACCCGCTGTTTCTAACAATACAGTTGTTACTTGGTACCGTTATGCACCTACTGTTTCCAACAATATACTTGTTGCTTGATACCGTTTTGCATCTACTGTTTCTAACAATACACCTATTGCTTGGTACCGTTTTGCACCTGCCATTTCTAACAATACACCTATTACTTGGTACCGTTACGTATCAACCGTTTCTAACAATACAGTTGTTCACTTGTTCCAATCTGTACCTGCAGTATCTATTCCAATCCCAATTGCGTGCGGTATCCGCTTAAACAGGCGCGATACGCGCCTGTTTAAGCGGGATGGTTTGCTTGGGATTATGAAAAAAGAAGATTTCAAATTAAAAAATAAAACGAAAAACAGATCCGTACCCAAAAAAACAATATAAAATCCACCCATGGTTTTTGAAATCCAAAAGAGAATGTGTCGCAATAACGCGCGCGCCGGCAGCGCAAAAAGAAAAAAGACGAAAATAAAATCGAAGCGGCGGTTAGCCGTTCGCTTCCTTTTTGTCTTTTGCGCGCTTCGCGAGTCCAATCGCACACGCTTTTGATTTTTCGATCACTTCGTTTTCATTCATGGAAAGCACCAAATAATCTTCCATCAAAATTTTTCCGTCCACGATCATCGTTTTGACGTCGCTGCCGGCCGCCGAATACACAAGGTGGGAATACGCGTCAAAAATCGGCGTCGCGTTGGCTTTTTTGGTGTCGACGACAATGAGGTCGGCTTTGTTGCCGGCTTTAAGGGCGCCTGTTTTTTTGTCAATGACTTTCGCGCCGTTTCGGGTCGCCATTTCCACAACCGCCTTGGCCGGGAGCGCTTCCGGGTCCGTTGTCACCAATTTTTGAAGCAGAGCTGCCGTTTTCATTTCCTCAAACATGTTGAGATTGTTGTTCGAGGCGCAGCCATCCGTCCCAAGCGCCACGTTGACGCCCGCGTCCAGCATTTTCTGAATCGGCGCGGCGCCGGATGATAATTTCATGTTGCTGATCGGGTTGTGGGAAACCGTGACGCCTTTTTCAGCGAAAAGCTTGATGTCGCCGTCCGACATCCAAACACAGTGGGCGGCCAAAACGTCGACGCCGGCCGTCAAGTCGTCGCCTTTTGTGTTCCAGAAATTGACGGAATCCAAATGGTGAACCGAACAGACGCCGTAATTCTTTTTCATCGTATTGAGTTCGTCTTCCGTTTCCAGAACGTGAATATGAACACCGACGCCGTCGCGTTCGGCGGCTTTTTTGGCTCTGGCGATAAATTCTTTGGAGCATGTGTTCGGTGCGTGCGGACCGTACATCGTTGTAATCCGCCCATTGGCTTTTCCTTGCCATTCTTTGACCAACCGCTCGCCTTTGATGAGTTCGCTGTTGCCGCGTTCTTCATCGAAAAGTTCGATCATGCCGTACGAAAGACAGCCCCGGATGCCGGCTTTTTCAACCGCTTTCGCCGTTTCGTCCATAAAAAAATACATGTCGCAAAACGCCGTCGTTCCGGAACGGATCATTTCAAGGCAGCCGAGCATGGATCCCCAATAAACGTCCTCGGCGGTCAGTTCCGCTTCCGCCGGCCAAATCTCTTTTTGAAGCCAATCCGACAGCACCATATCGTCCGCGTAGCCGCGCAGAAGCGTCATACCGAGGTGCGTGTGCGTGTTGGACAAGCCGGGCATCACAATGTTTCCCTCAGCGTCAATCGTTTTGTCAAAAAAGCCGGACGGATTTCCGTCGCTGACCTTTGTGATCAAATCGTTTTCAATGACAACATATCCGTTTTGAATTTCCGTACGGTTGTCGTCCATCGTTAAAATATGTGCATTTTTGATGAGAATACGAGACATAAAGCCATCTCCTGACAAATAATCGAAATATAGATCTCTAAAATATAGATGCTTGTTATGAATCCTATATTTTAATAATATTTCGAACGATAAAAATGAATAAAAAATAAAATGAATGAAAAATAAAAAATAAATGAAAATAAAATGAATGAAAATAAAATGAATGAAAATAAAATGAATGAAAATAAAATGAATGAGATGAAAATGAATGAGATGAAAATGAATAATACATTCATATTAAAAATAATTCAAATGTCAAAAATGAGATAAAAAAAGGCAATTTGACATTGCCTTTTTTTCGAAACGATCAAACTCAAATTAAAGTCTGTCCATTTCCATAATTTGGATGCCGGCGACGCCCGGGGTGCTTTCATAAGCGGCCTCGACGCCTTCCGTTCCGCCCTCGCCGTCTTCGACGATAACGGTCACGATCAATGCCTTCAAACCGAAAGCAATCGGTTGTTCAACGATTTCTCCGTTGACCTTGGCTCCGGCCGGGGTGACTTCTCTTAATTTTTGTTTCAATGCGTTCAGGTCTGTTTCGACATTTTCCGGCATAACTTTAATGGTTGCTGCGACACCGCTCATATATTTCACCTTCTTTGGTTTTATAATTTTAATTTTCGGATGGATCGGTTACGGGCCGACGAATCCGCATTGGCATTCGTACAAGTTGCCGAGAACACGGCAGGCTTGGCATCTTCCGATTGCTTCGCCGCATTTCGGGCAGGGGAACCGGACGCTTCCTTCTTCGACAAGACTGATTTGACAGGTGTTACAGTTATCGGTTTTTTTCATAGGTATTCCTCAATCTTTATTTTATGATAAAAGTAAAAACAAACATCAATTGTTTGATTAATATCCGTAGGATAGGACAAAATGAAATGTAGTCTGCTTACAGCAAACCTACATTTAACTTTTATGCATGAAATGACGGATTTATGAAGTCTTGAAGTGTCTTCAAAAGAATATAAATGTTTTTATCAAACATCGTCCGCAATTTCGGACTTTTTAGACTTTATATCCGACCTCATATCCATGATCTCAAATTTTGTTTTCGGCAAACCCTTCCACAATCACGTTAATTTGAACCGGCGGCCGTTTTGGGTCCGAAATCAGTTCTTTGATTTTGGTTTTGAACGCAACATCCGCCTCTGCAATCTTATTCTCTTTCATGTATTTGAGAATATCATTTTTGGAATAGGTTTCAGCGTAATAAATCGCGTCCTGCTTGACGGAAAATGTTTTTTCGCCTTCGGTCGTATTAAATATGAAACTTTTTTCTTTGTATCCGGATTCGTCTTCCTTCGCCTGAACTTCAATTTGAATTTCCATCCGTTTCGCCAGCTTTCCGGCCAAACACCCAACAGCGTTTCCGACGGCAAAATGGTCCGGCGCGATGATTTCGGCGTCAATACATTCGGACAGTTCCTTTATGAAACAGCGCACGGGCGCGCCGATGAGCACGACCGGAATGTCGATTTTAAACCGCAGGAATTTTTTGCCGGCATCGTTGGTGTCCGTCTTTTCATATTGATTTTTCTGCGCTTCTTTGTCCAAAAAGGCGTCCAATTCGTCTCTGGAAAACGTGTCATCCATAAAGTAAACAAGTTCCCGCGCCATGGTTCGTGCGAATTTCTTTTTGAGATTTTGACACAAATCCTCTTTGGTGGTGTTGAGCAGGTCCGCCATGATTTTGGCGCCGGTTGCGGCAGCTTCCGTATTCCACTCAATGTAGTCGCCCGTCACGTGAAGAATGTCGGTCGGCGTGAGCCCGATCACTTGAACCAGCCGCTTGTTGACAAGATTTTCAATCATGTCAAACGGTATGTAGTCCGACTCCCATGCCAAGTCGCCCAAAAAGCGGGGGTGGTCTCCGATTTTGTCATATGTTTTCATTTCTTCGGCGGACAAATTCGACGGCGAATATCCGCTTTTCATAATCATCGTCGTCGGCTGGACAAATTCGTTGAGCAACTGATTGTGGGAAACCCAGTGGGTTTTAATGGTGTCCAGAATTTCCGGAAACATTTCAGCGGCCCGGCAGAGCGGAATGACGCGCCTTGGTCCGATTTTAATGTTCCGGAATCGGGCGTCTTGAACGGATTCGGCGCCGAACCAAATGTGGCTGTCGCCGCCCATGGCGGTCGTTTCCATTTGAATGGCCCGGACTTTTGTCCGCCAGCCGCCGACGGTTGCGCCCAAATCCGAAATTTTCGGAATCTGATCAATAATCATCGACACATCTGTACTGGTTCCGCCGACGTCGATTGCAATACACGTATCTTTGCCGGACAAGAACGCAGCACCAAGAACGCTGGCCGCCGGTCCTGAGAAGATGGTTTCCACCGGTTTTTCCATGACTTCGGAAAACATGGCGACGGCGCCGTTACATTTCAGCATCGTGGTTTTAACGTCCATGCCGCGGTTTTTTGTCTCCAAAAGAATTGCATCCAAAAACTTCTTTGCAATCGGAAGCAATGACGCATTCAGGTACGCGGTGATGCCGCGCTCATACGCCCCGAGTGCCTGGGCGAGTTCGTGTCCGCAGACGACCGGGTAGCCGGTCAGCTCAGTGATTCTCTTTTTCACGCGCAGTTCATGGTCCGGATTTAAAATGCTGTAAAAAGCGGAAACGGCAAAGGCTGATACGCAGTCTTTCATCTTGAGGACGTACTCCTCAATGGCGACCATGTCCAATTCTTCGTTTTCCTTGCCGAGGTAATTGTGTCCGCCGGTCACGACCACGCAGTTATCCTTCAAATGTTCCGGCACTTTTTGCGTGCCGACGAGAATGAGTGCGACAGGCGCCCCGTTTTTCTCAAGAATGGTGTTGGTGGCAAACGTCGTCGACACCGACAGCAGTTTGACTTGTTTCAGATTTGCCGGATTGAGTTTGTCAAGAACGGCCGAAATGCCGCCGAGCGGATCCGGGTAGGTTGTCAGCGCTTTGTCAGATTCGAGAATGCTCCGGCTGTCCAAATCGACGATGGCGGCGTCCGTGTATGTGCCGCCGGCATCGATTCCTAAACTTAAACTTGTTTCCAATTTGAGTCCCCCAATAAAAAAAGAAAATAAGGTTTGTTGATTCTGATTATTTTAAAAAACGAAATGAATCTTCACGATAAGTTGTTCTTTTAATGCATGGAATACTAATAAAGTAAACCGATTAAAAAATAATAATAGTCTTTGTTTTTTTCGGGCGGCTGAATTCTAATCGAATTCTGAAATGCCGATCAATACCAATTTTATTTAATTTTTATTTAATTTTATCTAATTTTTATTTAATTTTTATTTAATTTGCTTGATTTTGATTTAATTTCGGATCAATTTCCGTAAAATCTTATTGAATTTTATATGCTCGGATTGAATCTTTTTAATTTGAATCTTATTTGAATATTAATTGAATATTAATTGAATAATAAAAAAGGTTGAAAAATAAAAAGAATTTATAAACATTGACACTGTTGTCTTTGGCATGAAAGCATGTATTATGTGCGGCGGGACCGGAACGCGTCTTCGCCCGTTAACTTTCCGGCGTCCGAAGCCGTCTATTCCGATTTTGAACAAACCGTCCGTTCTTCATTTGATTGAGCATTTGGCCAACGAAGGCTTTAACGACATCATTTTGACGCTCGGCTACATGGGCGACGAAATCGAAAAAGAGTTGGGCGACGGCAGCGTTTACGGCGTTCACATTGATTACGTTTATGAAAAAACAAAGCTCGGCACCGCCGGCAGCGTCAAGAACGCGCAGGAATTGATCGGCGACGAGCCTTTTATCGTTCTGGGCGGCGACCACGTGATGACGCTCAACCTGCGGGAAATGTACCGCTTCCACCAGCAAAACGACGCCCTCGTCACGATCGGCCTCCTGTCGATTGACGACCCGCGCGAATTCGGTATTGCGGACATGGCGATTGACAACCGGATTCTGCGTTTCTTTGAAAAACCCAAGCCGGGAGAAATTTTCAGCAACCTCGCCAGCACCGGTATTTATGTGTGCAGCCCGGAAATTTTCAATGAAATTCCTAAAGATCAGAAATACGATTTTGCCAAGGATTTGTTCCCCAAAATGCTGGCCAATGACGATCGGATCAATGGCGTTTTGGTTCGCGGCAAATGGACGGACGTCGGCAGCGCCGTCGCCTACCGCGCCGCTCAAAAATGGATGCTTGACGACATGTCGGAAACAATTCTTGAAGGCGAATTTGAGTCCAGCGGCAAAATTCTCGGTCCGATTCGCGTCGGAACGGACGTTTCCATCGGCAAAAACTCATCCGTCGTCGGCCCCGTCATCATCGGCGAAAACACCAAAATCGGCGAACGCGTCCTTGTCGGTCCGTATTCCGTGATCGGTTCCAACTGCACCATCGGAAACGACGTGAAAATCCTCGCCTCCTACGTTTTTGACGGCACGAGAATCGGCGACAGAACAACACTTTCAGGTGCGATTGTCGATATTGACGCCAAAATCGGTGCCGATTGCAGCATCGAAAACGGAACCATTATCGGCCCGGACGCTAAAGTCGAAGGCGGCACCACCATCCACTCCGGCGTCAAATTGTGGCCGGAAGTGGTGATTCCGAAAAATACGCACGTGACGGAAGATGTTTTGAATGAAAAATATGATTCTCAAGTGAATGGGTCTTAAAAAAAATTCCTCGCTTTGCTCGGAATTTTTCAAGGGCGGTGGGAGTCTGAATCTATTAAGTTCGCTTCGCGAACGGCTCCCTTCGGTCGCTATTTTCTTTTTTTGTTTTTTGGCGGGCAGCTGCGCGCGCGTTATCGCGACACATTTTCTTTTTGCTTTTTTAAAACACGACCACTATTTTTATAGATGTCAAGCAAACCATCCCGATTAAATCAGACGCAATTGCGTCTGATTTAATCGGAATCCGATGATTAAGATTGGATACAGTGGCAGTGGGTATAATTGGAACAAGATTCATCTGTATTGTTGGAACAGGCAGGTGCAATCTGAACTAAAAATAGAAAACGGAAGGTGCAACCAGAACAGTCACCCGTAGGTGCAATCTGAATTAAAAAATAGAAAACTGTAGATGCAACTCAGTATTTACAAATCAGAACGTATCTTGCCAATGGAAATCCGCAAAATACAGACGCAAAGCGTCTGATTTTGCGGGCCGGTTTGCTCGAATCAGTATAAGAGTTACAATTCAGTTTGCTTGAATCGGAAAAAAATTCATTGTCTTACGCAAACTTTAAGAATAATCCGACACTTAGGTTTGATTCACTTTGTTTTGTTCATTCTGCGGAGGTAGCCGAGTGGCCAAAGGCGATAGGTTCAGGGCCTATTCGTGTAGACGTTCGTGGGTTCAAATCCCATCCTCCGCATTGTTTTTCTTTTTGATATTTATTGCTTTAATCCATTATTTTTAATTTCATTTATTAAACGGCGGTTTTTGATGAAACAAAAAGTCAGGAACGAACTGCGTCTCAAAAGAGAAAAAATGAGCCGACCAGATGTTTTGGCGAAAAGCAAGCCCATCACGGTCGCTCTGCTGAATTCCGATTTATTTCAAAAAGCGGAGATTGTCTTTGCTTACGCGGACGTCAAAAATGAAGTTCATACGATGCCGTTTCTTCAGGATTGCTTTGAGCGAAACAAGCCGGTGGCGCTTCCAAAAACAGTCGGCAATGAACTGATTTTTTACAAAATTTCCGATTTGGACAGCCTTAAAAAAGGCAATTTCGGCATTTTAGAACCCGATACGTCGGATCCCGAACTTGTTCCGGTTTTGCCGGACAAAAAAACTTTGTTCGTCGTTCCGGGAATCGGTTTTGACCGCCTCGGCAACAGGCTGGGGTACGGCGTCGGTTATTTCGACAAATATTTGTCCAAAAACGGATACATGCATGCGGTCGGAATCTGTTTTGAAGATCAGCTGGTAGATAAAATCCCGACGGAAGATACGGATATTCGGATGGATTCCGTTTTGACGGAAAAAGAATGGATTTTTTTGAAAAAATAATCTTACAATTTATTATTTCTTTTTGTTTATTTTTTAGATTTTAATTTTTTTTAGTTGTTTTTAGTTTTTTAGTTTTTTAGTTTGTTTTTCTGATCATGTATATACATATGATATTATTATGTATATTCCATTTAATTTCAAAAAATATATAGAATATTTTAAAAATACGGATATATTCTCTTAATTTGTTATTGTTTTATAAATTGTGTATATTCTAACGAAATATAATTTCTATTTATTTTTCTCTTTTTTCTTTATTTTTATCTGATTTTCCGCATTTTTCATGAATTTTCCGAGTCAGGGCAGAACCGGTAAATTCTCTCTCTTTTTTTGAACGATTCAATATTTCATAGATGAGTCGTATATTCTTATTTTTTCAAGTATTTTACTGACAAAATTTGCTCCGAATAGGAGGGTGATAGTTCCTCCTTTTCAGAATCTGTCGGACTATTTCTATTGGAGAAAATTGAATGATTCTTAGAACAAAATATAATTATATTATTCTATTTATTTATTCCAAAAATGATATTTAGACCCGCCTGATTGTCACTCATTTGTCCAAAATATATATATACTATCATTTGTTTATATACATCCTACATATGGTAAATGATTAGCAAATCTTATTTCATCTAAAAATTGATAAAATAGGACGCTTGAATTTGCTTGACTCAACGCGTGACACTTTTTCGGAAAAATGTTGAAATTCCCGAAAATCCGGTCATACAAAAAACGCCACACCTTAACATTTACGCCACACTATCAAATGTTATCATTGACTGCTGTCATGGCACACGTGTCGATTTAGCATTTAAAAACGATCTTTGAAATTCATTACTTTTCACACAGACATTTCAACCAGATTCAAAGAGGTTAAACATGCAGTCTATCGTTCAACAAGCTTTAAAATACGCAGAGCAAGAAAAAGAATCCATGGTCAGCTCCGACGGCGACGACTTTGAAGAATTCGGCCAACCCCGGATTGTCATCGTTGGCTGCGGCGGCGCCGGCAACAACACTATCAAGCGTCTTTACAACATGGGCGTCGAGAACGCCGAAACCATTTGTATCAACACTGACAAACAAGACCTTGACAGAACCCGCGCCGACAAGAAAATCTTGATCGGAAAGACCCTCACCCGCGGCCTTGGTGCCGGCGGATATCCGGAAATCGGCCGCAAAGCCGCCGAACTTGCCCGCGGAACTCTTGAATCTGTTTTAAAAGACGCTGACCTCGTTTTCGTCACAGCCGGTATGGGCGGCGGAACAGGTACCGGTGTCGCACCGGTCGTCGCCGAAGTCGCGAAAGAACAAGGCGCCATCGTCATCGGAATGGTTTCCAGTCCCTTTAAAGTGGAAGGATCCCGCTCCCAAAAAGCCCAAGAAGGTATCGAAGCTTTGAGAAAAGCCGCCGACACCGTCGTTATCTTGGACAACCAAAGACTCCTCGCGCACGTTCCGAACTTGCCGATCGACCAAGCCTTGTCCGTGATGGACCAACTCATCGCTGAAACCGTGAAAGGAATCACCGAAACCATCACCGAATACTCCTTGATTAACCTCGACTATGCCGACATCCGCGCCACCATGGGCTGCGGCGGTATTGCCGTGATGCTCGTCGGCGAATCCAAGAGCCAGAGCAAGAGCCAAGAAGTCGTCAAAGCCGCCCTCAACCACCCGCTTCTCGACGTGGACTACCGCGGCGCAACCGGATGTTTAATCCACATCACCGGCGGCCCGGACCTCAGTTTACAAGAAGCCATGGACATCGGCGAACAATTGACGTACGAAATTTCCGGCGAAGCAAAAGTCACCATCGGCGCCCGCATTAAAGACGAATATGAAGGACGCGTCCGTGTGATGGCCATCATGACCGGCGTTCAGCAAAAAGTCGGCGGCAAATCCGCAGAAAGCGTCACCGCCAACACATCTTACAGCGCCAGAAGAGAAGCCAACGCTTCCGCTTCAACATCCAGAAACAACATCATCGACTTCATTTAATCTGTCGTGTTGTCATACGGTTTACTTCCAAATCAAGAGAAGCTGTCAAAGCTTCTCTTTTTTTTGAAATCATTTCACATTTTCAATTTTTGGTATCTGTCTTTGCTTTTTGTTTTGTTTGTTTTTGCGGCCATGCGCGCGCGTTATCGCATTCATTTTTTATGACTCGTCAAAAACAGCTCCCACATTTTTTCTTTGAATCAGTTTTTATATTCGTTTTTTCATTTAACTCAATACAAAATAAAAAGAGGCAATTTTATGAAAATACTCATCGTCACCGGTCAATTGGCTTTTGAAAATGTTCAAAAAGCGGCGTCCGGATTTGACGCGGATATTTTAAAAATAGAGACGCCGGTCGCGTCTTTAATCACGCCTCAAAAACTCATTGACGGCTTTTTTTCCTCTCCTTTTGCCGGTCAAAAATATGACGCTGTTCTCATTTCCGGCTTCTCAAAATTCGATTTTAAGCGGGCTGAAGCGGAATTGAAATGCCCGGTTTTTTTGGGTCCCAAACATGCGGCCGACTTTAAATCTGTCTTAAAAAATGCTGATGCGCCGGGTTTTTTATTTTCAAAAGAAATTCCGGCTTGCGAATTTATCGACGCGCAAAAGAAAGCGGAAGCCCGAGAAATCTTGGCGGTTTATGAACAAAAATCGGCGCCGGCGTTTCAAATCGGAAATTTGAAGATCGGCGGCACCTCTCAAATGAAAGTTCTCGGCGAAATCGCGAATGTTGAAGACCTTTCTTTGAACGAACTCGAAAAAACAATTCAAATCTACATCTCAAACGGCGCTGACATCGTCGATCTCGGCTTTTCGCTGAATGCAAGCAGCGACGTTGTTCAAAAAACCGTTGCTTTTGCCAAATCTGTTTCCACAGTTCCGGTCAGCATTGATTCAGGCGTTTTTTCCCAGGTCGTGGCCGGAATTTCCGCCGGTGCTGACATGGTTCTCAGTTTAAATTCGGAAATGATCCGCCAATTGAAATCAGTTCCGGAAGGAAAGGCAGATTTTGAAATATCCGAATCCGGCCAAAATATGCCTTCTTCATTTGAATCCCTTTCCGAATTGATTCGAAAAACCGCCTATGTGGTGATTCCGGATTCTGTTTTTGAAAAAACAGCGTTCGATTTTAAATCCGAATTTCCAGGGGAAACAAAGGGGTACGTTTCGAAAATGAATGCTTTGAAAATTCAAAGTCTTGAGCAAAACATTCTGGAATCCAAAGCCATCGGACTTGAAAAGCTCATTGCCGATCCGATTCTGTCTCCGCCGGGGCATGATTTCTTGGATTCGGTTTTTTGTTATTCGGAATTTCACCGCCGAAATCCGGATGTCCCAATTCTTTTCGGTGCCGGCAACGTCACCGAATTAATTGACGCCGACTCGCCCGGCGTGAACGCGCTGTTATCGTTGATGGCTTTTGAGTGCGGCGCCGCCATCTTGTTTACGCCGGAAGCCAGCGCCAAAACCAAAGGCTCCGTTTCGGAACTAAAATCCGCCGCCGAGATGGTTTGCGTTTCCGAAATCCGCCGGTCCGCCCCCAAAGATTTAGGCGTCGATTTGCTTTACCTGAAGGAAAAAAGACGACGGCCGGATATGAATTTGGAATTCGTTACCGAGCATCCCGATTTAACGGGGTCCGGATTTGCGAGATCAAAATTGAACGCGTCGAGTTTTGTTTTGACCGGTAACCTGCATCCGGAATTTGTTTCCGGAACGAAATGGGGTTGGAAGAACGACCCGGCGGGCAATTTTTTGATCGGTCTGGTGGATGTTTCCGAATTGTCGGCCTTTATGCATCAATATGCGGGAGCAGATCCGGAATCTAATGTTCAAATTGAAAAACTCAGCAGCGTCAGACCGACCGATAAAGTTATTGTCGCCGTTCACCCGCAAAAAATCATTGTCGGCAACGATTCGGCGTTTATGATGGAGAAAATCATTGCAGAAAAATTAATTACCGAGCTCAGCCATGCCGCATATTTGGGGCGCGAACTTCAAAAAGCGGAAATTGCGATGAACCTCGGCCGGAGTTACGCGCAGGACGACGTTTGGTGACTAAAATGTTCAGGCCTGCATTTGAACATTGTGAAATTCAAAGTCAGAGGGGATTTTCTAAATGACAAATGAAAAAATTAAAGCTTTTTTCGATAGATATGCGCATTTTTTTGAACAATCGCTTGATGGAAAAATAGATACAAACGAAATATCTTCCCTGTATGCACAGGAGTTTATCGCCGCTTCCCCTCTTGGCGTCATGGCCGGTAAAAATGACATTCAATTTGAACAAACCTTGGCGCAAGGTTATGAACAATATCGCAAAATCGGAACAAAAGGAATGACTGTTCGTGGGGTAAGTGTTTCACCTATAGACAAATTGCATTGTGTGGCGCATGTCGCTTGGACGGCCACATATTCCACGGCCGACAATCCAAACATAGCGATTGACTTTGAAGTACATTATCTCATGCAAGAACTTGACGGCAAGCCACAGATATTTGGCTGGATTGCCGGGGACGAACAAAAAATGTTAAAGGAATATGGCATTATTTAAGTATAAGAATGGATGACGCCAGCTTTAATATAAATTTCAGTGGTCATCTTGGGGAAAGTCTATTAATATTTTGTCGGATGTTTTAATTTAAATCCATTCGTTTACTCTTATAATCGTTCATCGGTGATTTTCATGAAACTCAATCAAGAAGACAAAATTCAAATCTTTGCCGTTTTAGCGGAGAAGTATTTCAACGAAAACGGTTGGAAATACTACAAAGTGGCGGACAATGTTGAAAAAATTCAAAAAATTTGCGACGACATCAACCGCCAGCATGCCGCTTATCCGAGCATCACCCGCGACTGGTATGTTCAAAACGGCGGCGCCAAAGGCATCCACCTCTGCGACAGCTGGGACGAACTCAAAACCGTGAGCGACTTTTTGAAAATCGGCGCCGTTTGGTTTGATTTCTTTGTCGACACCGGTGAAATCAAAGCATTTTGCATTTTAAGCGCCACCAAAGAACTCGCCCCCGAACGCATCGACATCATTTTAAAGGCGCAAGCAGCCGGCATTCGGACATTGGTTTTCCTGGCGGACGTGCCGAACGAAATCGACGCCAATATCCTTCAAATTAAGAAAAGCGAGTGCTGAGGCACTTTCTTTTTAAATTTCTGTTCTATTCTTGGATCTTTCGTTTTCTATTATTTTTTGTTTTTTTCATCATTTTCTTTTATTTTTCTCATTTTCATCTGATTTCAGATCTTTTGGATGAATGTCTTCCAACTCATTTTTTATTTTTATATTTATCTGTTATAAATATTTTCTGAATCAACTAAATATAGACCCTTTTACCTTATTTATACCCTTATGAGTCAAAATTCTTCTTTCAATTCTCCCCGTTCGCCGGAAAACGTGCCGGCACCGGCTTCTTCGCCAAAAGCCATTACGGGTATCGTTTCATTTATGACGGCGGCGAAAGACAGCGGCGTTCGCTACGTCTTTGGCGTCCCGGGATACCCGATCACGAATTTAATGAACGCGATTTTTGACGATCCTGATTTTTCGGACAAATCAGGTTGGTTCGCCAACGAAAAAATCGCCTTTGAATGGGCGCTCGGCGCCTCTTTTACCGGTCACCGCTCTCTTGTGATTGTGAAACACGTCGGTTTGAATATCTTGCTGGATCCGCTCATGACGGCAATGACGCACACGATTGGCGCCGGCCTTGTGATTGTCGTCGGCGACGACCCGGGCGTGATTGCGTCTCAAAATTGTCAGGATTCTCGGTATTTCGGCAATCTGACGGGAACGGCGGTTTATGACTGCGGCAACCCGAAAGACATTTACGATCAAATTTGCCGCGGTTTCGTGCTGTCGGAACAAATCCGTGCGCCTGTGATTGTCCGGGTGACGGCCGACGCGCTCAACCAAACCATGATGGAAACATTGGCTTACAAGCACAAAGGTGATTGTGCCTGCCACATCGATTCGTCCGGATCTGTTTCAAATTCCATGTTGTCGCCGCTTTACGACAAATCCGTCTGGGAATTGAAGATGAAGGGAAAGCACCAGCGGTTCCATCTGCTCAACGACCCGATTCTTCAAGAAGAGACCAGCCGTTCTTGTATAAGCGATTCTGAACTTTACAATGCCGGCAAGCGCAGCAAAGCGTTCAAACCGGGATATGAAAACAAATTTTTAGCGGTCCGTTCCGTCTCGATACGTCAATCAAAGGCGCCGGCGTCGGAACAAATCGGTGTTATTGCATCCGGGTGGTGTTTCTCATCGGCGTTTATGGCTTTTGAGCTTCACAAAAACATTGTGTTAATGAAAGTTGAAATGGTTTCTCCGCTTCCGGTTCAAAAGATCAAGAATTTCCTGTCGGAATTTTCACGCGTTCTGGTCATTGAGGAGCCGGAGCCGGTGATCGAAGATCAAATCCGCATTTTCGGAAATGTTTACGGCAAACGGACCGGTCACCTGCCGTTCGGAAAAATCGAACAGGAAGACATGCTTTTTGCGGTCGGCAACATCCAACACGACACGGTCACCAAAGAAATCGTTTTACCGCGCCGTCCGCTTGAAGGCGAAATCGGTAAAAAGGAGTTCTGCAAGGAAAGCATTTATCCCGGCTTCTTTGAGATGCTGTCTGACATCCGGGACAAAACCAACATCCCGGTCACCGGAGATATCGGCTGTTCGATGTACGGCGCCGTTCCGCCGTATGCCGTCATTGACGCCGCCGTCTCGCTGGGATCATCCATCGGCATCGGCTCCGGCATTACTGCAGCCGTTCATCAAAAATCGATCGTTGTCACCGGCGATTTTGCGCTCGCTCACTCCGGCATTTTGAGCCTGTCCGAATCTTTGAACCGCCAGATGTCGCTTCTGATTTTCATCATGAAAAACAACGTTGCTGCCATGACGGGCGGTCAGTGTTCTCCGGACGCCGCCGGCTGCGTTCATTTGTTGATGGGTAAAGTGGAAACGTCATCGATTAACACTTTCTTCTGGAACGACGGCAAAGATCCCGAGTTCTTTGAAAAAGTCAAGAAAACAACCTTGGAAGAACTCAATAGAGAAGGTTTGTCGGTTATTTTCATTGAGATGGCGGATTAATTTCCGCTTTCTTTTTCTTTTCATATTCTCTTTTCTTTTTTTATGGCGGGCGGCGCCGCGTGCGTTATGGCGACACATTCTCTTTTGGATTTCAAAGACCGTGGGTGGTTTTTGTATTGTTTTTGGGTACGGATCTGTTTTTTGTTTATTTTTTAATTTGAAATCTTCTTTTTTCATAATCCCAAGCAAACCATCCCGCTTAAACAGACGCCAAAGGCGTCTGTTTAAGCGGATACCGCGTACAATTGGAATTGGGATAGATAATTGCAGGTGCAGATTGGAACAAGTGAACAACTGTATTGTTAGAAAAACAGCAAATGCATAACGGTACCAAGTAACAGGTGTATTGTTAGAAATGGCAGGTGCATAACGGTACCAAGTAACAGGTGTATTGTTAGAAATGACAGGTGCATAACGGTACCAAGTAACAGGTGTATTGTTAGAAATGACAGGTGCATAACGGTACCAAGTAACAACTGTATTGTTAGAAACAGTAGATGCATAACGGTACAAGTAACAACTGTATTGTTAGAAACGGCAGGTGCAAAACGGTACCAAGTAACAAGTGTATTGTTGGAAACGGCAGGTGCAAACTGCAATCTAAAAACAGTCAACTGTAGGTGCAACTCAGTTTTGCAAATTGGAATGTATCTTACTAATGGGAATCCGCAAAATACAGACGCAAAGCGTCTGATTTTGCGGGCTGGTTTGCTTGAATCTGAATGAATAGTTTGCGGGCTGGTTTGCTTGAATCTGAATGAATAGTTTGCGGGTTGGTTTGCTTGAATTTGAAAAAATAGATTGCGGGTTGGTTTGCTTGAATCTGAAAGAATAGTTTGCGGGATATTTTGTTTGATATTCTGAAAAAATCAAACATTAAAAATAGAATTTTGTAAAAATTGAATTATGTGCCGGTTAATCGACTAAAAGAAGTCCCCACCATTTGATTTGATCGCTGACCGGAAATTCCAAATTCACACCGACGTTTTGAAGCGTGCCGACAACGTCGACGCCGACGGCTTCCATAGACGGCCGTGCTTTGTACGGTGTTTTGCATTCTTGCCCGGTTTTCACGCATTTGTCGCAATAATGACAGCTGCCGCCCGTAAATCCGGCGGCGAAGCGGTAGCCTTTTTGAAGGCTTAAGCTTTCTAATTTGAGGAGAATTTCCGACAAATCCGTCGACTTCTTCCGGATTTCGCGGGACACGTCTTCCGATTCAATTAAGGACGGCGGCCTTGGCGGGTTGTTGTATTGCGTGGACAATAAAATCGCAAAGCGGTAAGATTTCAAATATTTCCTGAATTCGTCCGGCGTCGGCACGTTTGGCGGACAAACCAAATCGCCGTAGTGGCGGCAGAGCGGAACAAAACATTTGAGGCGGACGCGGTCGTCAACAACGATATCTTCAGCGTCAATGAACAAAGCGTCGGAAGCACCGGCTTCCTTGGACGCGATGAGAAAAAGACCAATGTTTTCTTTATCGATTTCCGTGATTTGACTCAAAATAAAACCTCAATGATCAATACATTTCGAGTTCATTCAATTTGAGCTTTTTGATAGAATTAAAGCTCATCATTCGAATTATAATTATTAAAAGATGAAAGAAGGATGACAATTTTCATTGACTTCATCCATTCAACCATTTCATCCGTTTTGTGTTCGTTTTATGTTCATTTTTCATTTATTTTTCATGGGCCGTTACCGTTTATTTTGTTTTGGCTTTCCTTTTGTTCGTTTTGTCAGCATCCCACTTGTTGATGATTTTCAAGATATCGCGGGAATAAAGTCCGAGACGGACATAATCATCTTCCTCAAGGTCCGTGTGGTGCATAATCGCGTTGCGGATCGGGTCGAGTTCCTTCAGGCGCTGGATAATCCAGCCGCGGTCGGGGAAATAATCCTCAAAAGCTTCCCAGGCAAACGGGTTGTTGATGATCCGCCGGTAATCGCTGAAACTGGCGTAATTGATAAGCGGCTCGTTGATGTTTCTTTTTTGAACGGCAGTCGTCCGGTCGGTCATAATCCGGCGCTCGTTCCAGCGATCCGCCAAAAAGCTCATGTCGGTGCCTTTCCACCACTCTTTTCCAAAGCGGGCTTCGACGCGGTCGGAAACAAAAAGCCTCAGTTTTTCTTCCAGGTCTTTTAAAATCAAGTAGCTGCTTTCCGATTGTCCGGAAGACGCCGGGCTGCTGCTTTTTTCCTTTTTGGATTTTGTTTCGCCCATATACAAATTTTTCAAATCGTACTTGACAACCAAATCGACCGAGTTGCCGGATTCTGGTTTGACGTCCAGAATTTCAACGTCGTAAAGCTGGTCAATCCGGGTTTTCATGGCCGAGCAAACCGTCGGCACGCCGGATTTGAGCCCCATTTCCGAATGAATGTCGCCGGCCCGAATGGAAATTTTGTTCTGCCCCTTCATTTTGGACGGCTTGAAATAGTTTTGATAAATGTAAAAACGAACGTTATCGGCTTTGGACATGTTTCCCGATAACTGAACCGGTTTTTTGGCAGCCGTTGAGGAAGCGGATGCCGCCGGTTTTGTTGCAGCTGTTTTGTTCACAGCGGCCGGTTTTGCGGGCGCTGCGGCCGGCTTGGACAAGGCCGTTGCCGCCGGTTTGGGTGACGCGGGTTTTGAAGAAACGGCCGGTTTGGATGCGCTTTTGACAACCGTATTCACAGCCGGCTTTGAAACGGATTTAGAAACAGTCTTCGTTGCCGTTTTGGATGAAGACGGAGAAGACCCGGCCGGAGATTTTGCAGCCGGTTTGACGGCGGTTTTGGTTGACGGTTTGGCAACGGTTTTTGAAGCGGGTTTTGCCGAAGACTTCACGGTGGTTTTTGGTACCGTTTTTGTTACTGTTTTTGCTGCCGGTTTTGTTGCCGGTTTTGTTGCCGGTTTTGTTGCGGTTTTTGAAACCGGTTTTGATGGAACTTTTTTTTCAGTTTTCGTTTCCGGTTTAGCCGCCGGTTTGGCGGCTTGTTTTTCTTTACCGCCGAATGAAGAAAGAGAATCTTTTAAAAAAGCGCGGACTGTTTTTTTCTCGACCATAATTATTCTCCAAATTTAAAAATCATCATCAAAAGATCATATTTATAAAATAATAAAATTAAAGTGTGCGTCGACTTGATGAATAGAATGAATGACATATAAAAATATCATGAAATTATTATGAAATGGATAAACACATATATAAAAGATTCAGGAAACCCGAAAAATAAAACAAAAACGGAATGAAGATGAATAAAAAAAGAGATGAAAAGAGATGAAGAAATGAAAAAATGAATGGAAGAAGTTATTCCATGAACTTCTTCTTGTGTTTTTGATACAGCTCGTGAACCATACCGTCGGATAAACCGATAATCGGCGCGTGCATCGTTTGAATGTTGCACGTTTTCATAATGCTCAAATAAATCCGGCAAGCCGGGAGAATCACGTCGGCACGGTCCGGTTTCAGACCTAATT
Source organism: Methanolapillus africanus (assembly GCF_032714475.1). Lineage (NCBI taxonomy): Archaea > Methanobacteriati > Methanobacteriota > Methanomicrobia > Methanosarcinales > Methanosarcinaceae > Methanolapillus > Methanolapillus africanus. The sequence continues at coordinate 46,399 of NZ_JAWDKD010000020.1, forward strand.
CAGTAATCCGCTCTTCATACGTGTGCTGCCCAATGGTTTGGCAAAGTTCTTTGAGTTCGTCATAACGAAGCGGATCGTTATTGATTTTTTTGGCCAGCAGGTAAAGACTGCTGATGTTGCCGCCACTGCCGATTCCGGTCACATTTTCCATCGGAATGTTTTTGCTGAGCCATTTGTCCATTTCTTCCCATGTTTCTTTGAGAACCAAACCCTCTTTGAGCCGGATGGCGCCGACATCGAACGATTTGGATTTGCGGACGCCGCCGCCGACGAACGTAATTTCGGTGCTGCCGCCGCCGACGTCGATATAAAGATAATTTTTGGCCGGATCGAAGTTCTTTTCGATATGGTTGGCGTAAATCAATTTCGCTTCCCGTTTGCCGTCGATCACTTTTAAATCAATGCCGGATTCCTTTTTGATTTTCCGGACAATGTCGTCGCCGTTTTTCGCCTCTCGAAGCGCCGACGTTGCGCAAGCCATCGTGTCCATCACGTTAAAACCGCTGATGATTTCCTTAAAGCCGCACATGGTTTTGACAAGCGTTTTCACTTTTTCATCCGAAATCTTGCCGCGGACAAAGGCGTCGTCGCCCAAACGGATCGGAACGCGAAGAAGCGTCAGCCGCTCAAAAAGAACATTGTCTTCCACCACTTCAACATTGGTCAGAAGCAGGCGAACCGCGTTGGAACCGATATCAATTGTCGCAAATAACATTCTCAGCCTCACATTTTTGAAAACAATGATTATAAAACTAAAAATCAAAAACTAAAAATTAAAAAATAAATAATAAAATGAAATCAATACCTTATCAATTTCCCGCAAGTTTAAAACTTTTGCGTTAATATTTCATTTATATTTTACATATAATATTTAGGAACAGACGTCTTTTTGGTTCAAATTTATATGGTTGATTGCCATTTACCTGCCATGAAAGATTTTGTCATTATCGGAAACAAAGCCGTCACCGGCGGAAAAATCTCGCTCAACGATTTACCCGGCTCGGCCGGCCGTATGGATGTTTTGTGCCGCTGCGTCACAGCGTCCCTTTTCATTTCATTCGGAATGCGGCGCGACGTCAACGTATATCTCATTCTCAAAGGCGAACCCGGTCCCGAAAAAATTGTCCGTTTCTGCGGCGCCACCATGAAATCTCTCAATCCGGACGAACGCAGTTCCGGATCCATGATCCAAAAAGCGCTCCTAGTTGACGCCAAAGAAACAGAAACGCAATCCACGCCCGGCGTTTTTGTCCGGACGGGAAACCTGTCCGGTTTGCTTGAAGAATTCAAAAACAAATGCAGAAAGCTGGTTTATTTGAAAGAGGACGGCAAAGACATTTTGGACGCTGATTTTAAAGCGATTGAAGATCCGGTTTTCATTTTGGGCGACAATCAAGGCGTTTTTGAAGAAGACGAAGCTCTGATCAGAGATGCGGGCGCCGTCAGCGTTTCGGTCGGACCGATTTCGCTTTTATCCAGCCAATGCATTACGATTATTTTGAACCAAATGGACAGAAACGAAATGCAAAATCTTCCCGCGGAAGAGTAAGCTGAAAAATAAAAAAGCACCCCGCTTTTGACGGCAACATGAAAACGTGTCGCTATAACGCGCGCGCCGCCGCCCGCCGATAAAAAATAAATTCATTTACGAAAATATATATAAATGTTGAATGACTTTTTATTTTGCTCAAGTCAAATCATTGAGAATTAAAAATCATTTTTTAAAACAAAATCATAATCGAATAAACTGAGGATTCAAAATGACACCGGACGAAGAAATTATTCTCAACCACATGAAACACATCGGAAAGCCTGTTAAACCGGGAGAATTGGCGGAAATCAGCGGCAAAGACAGCAAAGAAGTCAGCAAAATCATCGACTCGCTGAAAAAACAAGGATTGGTCTGCTCTCCGAAAAGATGCTACTACGCACCGGAAGAGTAAATCCGCGAATAAAAATAAAGTAAATAAAAATAAAATGCTGATCGAAAACTTTCGAATCAGCAAACTCTTTTTTTCTTTTTGAAATCTCTTTTATTCCCGTTCAAGATGTTTTCGGATCGGTAAATGTAGCCGGCTGCGGAATCTCAATCTTTTTGATTAATGCCCAATCATCCTGATTCAACACGTGAATTTCCTTTTCCGAAAACGTGTACAGGTAATTGTTGATGTAAATCGACCGAATCACCGTTGCGTTTTCATGAACATCATCTTTGACAAGCGCGATGTTGCCGTCTTTGATTTCCATCACATAAGCGTGTTCGCCGGTCGGAAGAACCAGCAAGCTGCGGTCCGGATCCCACATAAAGGCGTGGTGGTCGGATAATGCGGCGGATTTTCCTACATTGAAGACAACGCTTCCGGATTCTTGCGGGTTTAGAACATATGTCACGTCAAAAAGCGTGAGTTTCATCTTACCGTCATTCGTATATCCAAGACCGATCACTGACGTTTCATTGACCGGATAAAGATAAGTGGAAAATCCCGGCAGTTCTAATACGCCAAGAACAGAGGGCTTTCTCGGGTTTTTTAAATCGATGACAAAGAATGGATCTTTTTCCGCATAAGTTACCATATACAGGCGGTCGCCGTCATAGTTGGTGCTCTTGATCGATTCGCCCCACGCCAAATCGGGTGTATATCCGATAACATTCATTCTTTTATTCAAAACATAAACCACGTTGACCTTATTAGCCAGCCGCAAATAAGTTCCCAGGGTCGTCGCCACACGGAAATTGCCGTCATGTTCATCCATAAAGAATTGATTGCCGGCGGCGCCCGGAACGACTCCGGTCGTGACGCTGAAATCTTTTAAATTAATTCTGGAGATGGATGTGGATTCCGTCGTCTTAATCAGATTCACGATATGAGCTGAAAAGCCTGCCTCATAATTTCTAAATATTTGTTCTGCGTCAGATTCGCTGATCGATTCAAGATAAGTATCGAAAATCTGGTTCGCTTTTTCACGGCTCTCTTCAGTCGATCCGTCGCCTAATGCATTTTTGTAATCATTCATCACTTCTTTGGGATAATATTTCGATCCATTTTCCAAAAAGAAACGGTCACGAGCTGTCCAATAATTCGGGATGAAATAATTGGTCAAGTATAAGTTATCGGCCGATGCATACAAAAGTGTTGAATTTGAACCAACAAAAGCAATGGTGTCATCAAAATTCCCATTCGAAATATCAACCGCGGATACAAAGTAAACCACACGCGCCGATGCCGTCATAACAGAAGGCTCAACGGGATAATAGCATTGGCGGTAATCTATTTTTTGTCCCATATAAGTCGGCGGTGTCCATGGTTTTGTTGGATAATCAGTGTTGCCGGCGCCGACCGGGGAAACAGCTGTGTCGGATACAGTTGCATTGGAAACAGCTGCATTGGAAACAGCTGCATTGGAACCATTTGAATTCTCAGAGCTGTTTGACTCACCGACCGGAATCATCGGTCCGCCCGGATTAACGGTTTCGTTGACATAATCATCATTCGACCCGTTCATATTTTGTTTCGTAACGACCAAATACAATTTCCCGTTAACCATTCGGGATTCTGAAAACATCCCGTCCAAATTCCGGCTCCAAATCAGAACCGGATTTTTCGGGTCGGAAACATTGTAAGCGCCCAGATTTTTATCCGTTATTGCAATCAGTGTATCGTTGACCAAATACAAGTCGCCGCCTCTGTCAATTTCGGAAAGGACTGTCATGGATTCAGGCGGCATGGCGTCAATTGTAAACGTTTTGAGGTATTGTTCATATTGGTAATACCGGAAGGTCGGCTCTTCCACAAAAGTGATGTTCTTCTGATAAAGCGAGAGCGGTGTATAGTAAATGATATTTCCGTCCGTTTTAATCAAATCGGCTTCATCCACATTTTCAACCTGAACGTTTGTTTCGGAGAAACGGGTGGCATTTAACGGTTCCGTGGCAGCCGGATTCGGCAGCGGTTTTTCATTGACGGATCCATCGCTGCTGTCTAAAATGAGGGATATCATCGATGTATTGTATGAATAAGGTGTGCGGTCATACCAAACCGGTGTTCGAACCAAAGACGAAGAAGAAACAGGACGCACATTATTAAAAATGTAACTATTTTTAAAGTAGTCGTTCATTTGAGATTCGGATTCAAACGTCGTCATGCCGACTTTTTCAACCATCCGGTTGTCAATTTCAGCCGGCTGGGACACATAGAGGCAAATTAAAATGGAACAGATAATAATCAAAAACAATCCCAATGACTCAAGGTCAATATTTTTTGGAATAAAATCCCGGATCGGTTTCATAATCATTCCCCATCTATTATAATTAATTATGTATAAGAAAATACAATCCTGATAATATAAGAAGAAATTGTATTTCGACCGATCAATAAATCAATAAATATAAAATGTAAATATTTTGAAAAACTGACAATTAAAATCAAAGGTAAAACGTTAAAAATCATTCCGAAAAAATCGGCATCCGTTTTTTATGACTCGACCGAAACGTGTCGCGATAACGCGCGCGAGGCACCCGCTCAAAAAAGAAAAAATAAATGAAATCATAAAAAAGAAAAATAAAAAATGCGGCTGTAAACAAAATTGTTCACAGCCGCCTATTTGGGTTTTGTTTGGGGTTTTCTTATATTGTTTTGTATTTTTTGTTTTTCGGTTGGGCTGTTTTTATGCTTTTCAGCGGAGAAGAGCCGGCCGACGGAATCGGCCGGTTCAAAGGGGATGTTTCACCGATTTGTATTTTTAATTTTTTAAATTAATTTTTTAAATTAATAATACGGCATCGGGTACGGTCTGTACATATCTTCCGGGTATTGCGGCTGCGGGATGGAGATCTTTTTCACCAATTCCCAGGTATCCTGGTTCAAGATGTGGACTTCCTGGTCCGAGAAGGTGTACAGGTAGTTGTTGATGTAAATGGAGCGGACAACCGTTGCGTTTTTGTGAACGTCGTCTTTGACCATGGTGATGTCGCCTTCCTTGATTTGCATGACGTAGGCGTGTTCATAAGTCGGCAGCACGAGCAGGTTTCTGTCGGCGTCCCACATGAAGGCGTGGTGGTCGTACAAGGCGGAGGAACTGCTGTAGTTGCTGAAAACGTAACTGTCGAGTTCTGTCGGGCTGCTCACGTTGGTGACGTCAAAGAGCGTCAGTTTCATCTTCCAGTCGTCGGAGTAACCGAGACCGACCACGAGATTTTCACCGACCGGGTGCAGATAGGTGGAATATCCCGGGAGTTTGAGCTCGCCGAGAACGGCCGGGTTTTCAGGGTCGCTCAAGTCGATGACGAAGAACGGATCAATTTGTTTGTAGGTCACCAGGTAGAGGCGGTCGCCGACATACCGGGCGCTGTAAACTTGTTCGCCTTCGGCGAGACCGGTGACTTGCCCGACGGTTTTCATGTCTTTGTCCAAAACATAAACGCCGTTGGTTTGTTCGTCGCGGGTCATCCAGTTGCCGCCGACGGTTGTGGCCACACGGAGGTAGCCGTCGTATTCGTCAATAGAGAACTGGTCGTTGATGTTGCCCGGAACGGTGCCGGTCGTCACGTCGAATGTGTCCAAATTGATTCTGGTGATGGTGGTGGTTTCCTTGTCTTTGACGATTTCCATCAGGTACGCGGAGTAAGCCTTGCGGTAGTCGTTGTAATAGTTTTCTTGTTCTTCGGACGTCAGCGTCTTGGTGTAGTTGTAGACTGCTTCCATTACAGCGTTGTATTTAATGGATTCACTCAGGTATTCGGTTCCCATCACGCGGTTGATTTGGTTCATCGTTTCCGGCGGGTAGTATTCGGAGCCGTGTTCTTGGATGAACTGAAGTTCAATGGCGGTGGTGTCCGGGTAGAAGTAATTGGTCAAATACAAGTTGTCGCCGGAGGCGTAAAGGATCGAGTTGTAGGATCCAACCATGGCAATCGTTTTGTCAAAGTTTCCGTTGCCGATGTCAACTTCGGAGACGAAATAGGTGGAGTCCATGGACGGGCGGATGATTCCCGGGCCGACCGGATAGTAGCAGCTGGCGTAGTCGAGTTTGGCGTCCATGTAAACGATCGGGCCTTCGCTGCCGACGTCGTATTTTTGAACGACCATGTAGAGTTTTCCGTCAATCATTCTGGAGTCTTTGTAGAATCCGTCCAGATTTTCGCTCCACAGCTTGACCGGGTTTGCCGGGTCGGAAATGTTGTAGGCGGTGGTGGTGTTGTAAGTAATGACGATGAGCGTGTCATTGATCAAATAGAGGTTTTCACCGCTGCCTGCAATGTTTGAGATAATGGCGGCCGTTTCCGGCGGAAGCGCGTCAATGGTGAATGTGGTTTGGAACGTTTCGTAGTTGTAGTAGCTTCCGTAGGTGCTGTTGACCAAGGTCAAGTTGGTCGGGTAGTGAAGCTGCGGGGTGTAATAAATGAAGTTGCCGTCGGTTTTGACGAGATCGGCTTCATCGACGCCCATCACTTGAACGTTGGTTCCGGAAACGCGGTCGACGGAACTGACGTCCGAGTCATAATACATGCCGCTGGATTTGGAATCCATCGAAACGGCAGCTTCCGGTGCAGGCATCGGTGCCGGCGTTGTGTTTTGGGCGCCGCCTACCGGGGTCGCGCCGCCGGCGTCCATCACGGCCGCGGTGTTCATTGACGTGTACCGGCCGCCGTAATAAGAGTCGCCGGAATATTTTCCGGAAAAGAACTCTTGCATTTGTTTTTCGGAGGTGAACGGAACCATGCCGACCTCCCCGACCATGCCTTTTTGACTGTCGCTTGACAGGCATCCGCTGATGCCGAGCGAGCAGATCAAAACAAGGCCTAAGACGGCCAATGTTGATATTTTCATGTGCTTCATAAAAAGAACCTCTCTTTTTTTAATTTCCATTTTGTTCTCCACAACGGAATTCGGCTGTTATAATATACAGCGTCCGCCGGAGGATATGATAGGAAGAAGGTCACCGTCTTATATATACGTTTATTTGACTTCAAACGCAGTTGAAGCTATCTAAAGATGGAAATACAGTGAAAATCGAAACAGAAGATTGTTTTTTGGATTTTGAAGCGGGCAGCGGGCGCGCGCGTTATGGCGATGGTTTTTCGTTTGGATTTTTAAAAACTGAGCGGACGATTTTTTGAAGATGCCACACAAATCCTCCCGTAAATTCTGACGCAAAAATTCCGTCGCTTCGCTAGGAATTTTTCAGGGCGGTGGGAGTCTGCTTCTAAAATTCGCTACGCGAACGGCTCCCTCCGGTCGCTAAAAATATGATTTTGCTTGTTCCAACTTCCCGTGCAAACCATCCCGTAAAATCAGATGCGAAACATCTGTATTTTGCGGATACCGCTGACAAGTACAGTTTTAGTTGTCAACAGTAGAACAGATCGGATTAGGAAAAACCTGTATTGTTGGGAACAGTAGGTGTAATTGGAATTTAAAAATAGTAATCTGTAGGTGCAAATTGGAATTTAAAAATAGTAATCTGTAGGTGCGAACTGAAATTTAAAAATAGTGAACTGCAGGTGCAAACTGAAATTTAAAAATAGTGAACTGCAGGTACAATCTGAATTTTCAAATCAATGTATCTTACGGATCGGAATCCGATTAAATCAGATGTGAATCGCATCTGATTTAATCGGGTTGGTTTGCTTGAATCTGAAAAAATAGTTTGCGGGTTGGTTCGCTTGGTATTGATAAATGAGGACTGGTTTTTGAAAAGTTTTCAAAATCGGGTTATTTCTTGTTTTTCCATTTGCCTTTGTCCGATTTTTGTTTTCCTTTCATGACTTTTTTGCATTTGGACTTCATTTTTGACGCCGGAGGAACGCGGACATCCTTTTTTCCGTTCTCTTTTTTGTTGTTTCCGTTGCCATTCGCTTTGTCACCGTTGCCGTTTGTCTTGCCACTGTTTTTGCCGTTACCGTCCCCATTATTTCCGGCTCCGTTTCCGTTACCTTCTTCAGCTCCGTTTTCGGGTTCAACAGTTTCGACTTCAGGAGATGTTTCTTCTTTTTTGAATCCAACGTCGCCGCAAACACAAATATTCCCGGCGTCAGATTCATTTAAAACAGGCGCCGGCCGAAGCAGAACTTTGGACGTCTTGCTTTCCCAGACGAAATCATTTTTCTTCTTATCTTTTCTGTAAAAGAAGAACTCTGCGGCATCGGAATCGGCAATGCAGACCGCAGCCTTAATGTCCGGACCGCTGTACGGCAGCGCCGAATAAAGCGAGACCAGCGTTTTGTCAAACCAAAACTTAACGCCGGTTTCCAAAGTAATATGACCCCGGATAATGAGTTGGAGACCGTTTTTCTTCAAAAAGGTTTTCGCGACGTCGGGGCCAAAACGTTTGACCCGGCTTCCGCGCGGCGACGGCGTCCATCCTTTGGCGTCGAACGGGTCGTTCCACAAATAGCCGAACGAATCTGATTTTGAAATGCCGCTGATCGAATCGTTTTCAGTCAAACCGCCATGCACGCAGAATATTTTTCCAAAAAGAACGGCTGCAATCGGCATGTTTTCAAAAGCAGCATTCGCCGAAAGAAACAAATCCGGTTCATTAGAAACCGACGACCGGAATTCCCCGTACGTGCTGACGTCCGTCGTTTCATGATTTCCGCGCAGCAGCGCGACGTTGGGGTTGGAGAGTTTCAGTTCAAACAACCGGTTTAAAACGCCGACGGAATCGGGACCTTTGTCGATGTAATCGCCCAAAAAGACATATGAGTCGACGCCCTTTTCCTTCCCGAATTTGAGAATAAAATCCAAAATATCGGCGTTTCCGTGAATATCGGTGACAATCAGCGTTTTTTTGGCGTTGAGAGAAAGGACGGCGCCCTCCTGCTCCAAAACCGGCGTGACAGCTGCCAGATTTGCCCGCAATTGATCTTTTTCTTTGTCGCTTGCCAAAGGAAACACCTGCTTCGTTTTTGAAATGAAAAAGGAAATAAGGACGTATGAAAATTAAAACAGTCAATTAAAATGATATACCCTTTAAAACCCGTTATTTTATTTAAGATTTCAGACGAAAATGTAAACCTGAATGATTGTTTTGGGGTTAATTATTGGGTAATGTGTGTTTTTTAAAAAAATAAGGAGAAAGAATTGGGTTCTTTCTCTTTTGGATTTTTATTTATACATGGCTGGAATGTCTTCGTCTGCATAACCTGCGTTTGTATAGATGTACATTCCGAATTCTTTGCGGAGTTTCTCGAGTGTTACATCGTTGACACTTGCCGGACAAACCTGCCATTTGCGTTCATCACGTTCCATATCAATTGTGAGAACTTTTACATGAACGTAAATTCGAACATTCTTAGTGTAATCACTAATGGCTGAATCTAATTTTTTTATGTTGCCGGCATATTGCACATTATTGTAACGAATTTGGACAGAAACAGGATAAAATCCTAAAACATAGTATGTTTTAGTTGATGTTGGATTTGCATAAGAACGATTATCCATGTTTGTAATGAAAAGATTAAACCTTTCTTGTTCCGAACGGGATGAAGAACTGTAATAGTTACCATACGCTTCCGAAACATTCATTTTTACATAATTTTTAGAACTATTGGAAGTATTGATAAACACAACAGAATCACCGATATTTACAGCATCCAAATCTGCAAACATGTCTTCTTGTGAGAAATTTCCTTGACTTCTTTTCCCGATAGTTTTTGAATCTGCAATCGGATACTGTTGATGCAAATCGCCGACCCATCCTGCGATATCATCTTGCTCATATGTTGTATATGCTGTTGCTGTTAATGATATACTCGAATAATATTCCGTCTTCTCCGGTGCTTTTGTCGATACAATTGCATTTAATGGTGCAGCAAGGTGAATGAAATCGATCACACCATCTTTTGTGTAAGTATCCGTAACAACAACTTCAGAACCGCTAAATACTGATACTGATCGAAGTGTTGATGCGTTATTGTCCATCCAAGAAGTGAAACTTGTGTTTGGTGTTTCAAGCAGTAACGTCCAAGTCGCATCATTATATTTTATGTGTCGGATATATCCAAGTGTATGCATGGCAATTGTGGTTTTATTATTCTTATTTCCATCAAATTTGTTCGCCTCGGCTTCAATCTCAGCAATCACATTCGCCATCTTATCCGGTGAAAACACCCAAACGCTGTTCACTTTACAGTAATCCAAAGATGCTGTTTGCGGCGTTGTCGTAAAGGCATTTCCATAGTAATTGTTGTTCAGAGGTGAATATATCAAAGTCAAATCTTTGAAAGTTCCGCCCTCGGTCGGACCGAACAAACTCTGACATTTGACAATACTGTCGGCTGAATCAGTTAAAGAAACAAGTCCGGTAATGTTTTTACCGTTTCCGTCAAAGACGCCGGCAAACATTTTATCAGCAGCACCAACCGGAACCCAAGAATTTGCAACTTCTGAAAAATTGGTAATATTTTCCTGCATTTGGTAATAAAGCGCATTGTTGCCTTCTTCCAGATCTTCGCTGATTCTGGATATGTCCAAATGTGAATAAATCAATAACGGAGAACTCTCAGTTCCAAGATTTATGGATTGAACCTGATAAGTTTCAACAGTCACAAGTCCGGCATTGTTCACAACATAGAAGCTGTAAACGCCGTTTCTGTAAAAGACCGGCAAGGTTGCCGGCAAAGATTCAGCTTCACTGCCGCTGTCCTCAAAGTCGTCTTGCGTATAACTTCCTTTGACCCAAAGGGAAGCAGACGTGTTGATGCCGCTTTCGGAGTCAGAAGGCGTTACCGTTAAAGTTTCAGAATATTCGGCAACGGTTGAATTTGAAAACGCAATTGTCGGATTCGTGGTATCAATAAGGGTTACTTCAACAACATAAACAACTCTGTTTCCGGTGCTGTCTTCCGCATAAATCGTATATTTTCCGGATTCAGTCACGTCAAACGAATATTCGTCGGCGCTGCTGGTTGGAACTGCTTCCGATGCATTATCGAAATCAAAGGTGTTTTTGTCAAATTCACCTTTCACAGACAGAACTGTGTAAAGTTCGTCGTCGTCGGTCGCATTAAACGTCACAGTCTTTTCCGTTGCCCATTCATTTTCATCCGAAATTTGAACGTTAGTGATTTCCGGAGGGACCACGTCAATCGCAGAGACTCGGATTCTTTGGATTTTTTCATTGCCGATATTGTCCCTGACATAAACGGTGTACACATTTTCGGAACCGATGTCAAATGAATAGGTTGCGCTGGAACCTGTCAAAACAGTTCCGATGCTGTCAAAGTCTTCCAAATTCATCTTTTCGGGCAGATATTTGACAACATTGACGCCGCTTTGGAGATCCGTCACGTTAAACATCACTTTCGGCGTGCTGTCCATATCGATCATAATTCTGGAAATCACCGGCGCTTTTTTGTCGACGTTGGAAACCGTCACGACTTTAACGGCTTTGTTGCCGACATTGTCTTCCGTGTAAATCGTGTATTTTCCGTTTGCGGAAGCGATGAACTTATTGTCGCCGGTAATATCAGCGGCTGTGCTGTTCGGGAAAGTTGTCACATCAAATCTGCCTTTCTCGTATTTGACAAAGGCAACATCGCTTTGCGTATCCTCAACATGGAAAGAAACGTCAACCGTTTGGTTCCAAGTGTCTTCATCCGGACTCAGAGAAATCTGATCAATTTTCGGCGCTTTTTTGTCAACGTTGGTCACTTGAACCACCGTCACTCTTTTGTTTCCGGCATTGTCCGTTGCGCAAACTGTATATCTGCCGTTTGCGGAAACTGTAAATTCGGGGGAAGAGGTGATGTCGGTTGCCTCGCCGGTCGGGAAATCGGCGGCCGTGTATTTTCCTTTGATATACATGACGGAAGCCACAAGGCTTTGTTCGTCAGAAACAGTAACGGAAACATCAACCGTTTGATTCCAAATGCCTTCGATTGGATCCAGTGTCACGGATTCAAATGTCGGCGCCTTTTTATCCACATTGGTCACTTGGACGACATAAACCGCAGCGTTGCCGGCGGCGTCTATTGCATAAACTGTGTACCGTCCGTTTGCGGAAACTGTGAAGTTGGCATTGTCTGAGCTGTCCAAACTAATCGCATTTGACGTGCTGTCGGATGTGAAATTATCCGCCGTGAATCTTCCTTTCGCGTATCTCACTTCGGAAACGTCGCTTTGAGAATCTGTCACAAGAATAGAAACGTTGATGGTCGGGTTCCAAGAAGATGCCGGATCCAGTGAAGCCGTTCCGAATTCAGGCGCAGTTGTATCTATATTGGCGACTTCTTGAACAAAAACAAACGCATTGCCGACATTGTCGACCGCATAAATCGTATAATTATCATTTTCGGTGACGGTAAAACTGCCGTTTCCCTCAGCATCAAGGTCGACAGTCGTTTCGGTTCCGTCGTCCGGAAAATCATCAATCGTAAAGACGCCTTGCGCGTATTTGACGGCGGCGACGCCGCTTTGCAAATCCGTAACGGTCAGTGAAATATCAACCGATTGTCCCCAAGTTCCGTCGTCCGGATTCAATTCAATCGAATCAATGGCAGGCGTTGTGTTGTCTATTTTTTCAATCGTCAAAACAGAAGTATTCTTTCTTCCGTTGTCATCTTCCACATAAAAAGTCAATTTTCCATCGTCGGTGACATTGAACGGAATCGTATAATCAGAATAGTCCAGGGGATCTGTTGGGAATGTGTCGTTGTCATATTCGCCGACGACCCAGCGCGTGTATTTAATCGGAACTTTCGTCGTCTTGGAAACAATCGTTACTGTTTTTTCTTGAGACCAATCTTCAGGAGAATAGCTGCCGGAAACTGAAATTGCCGCGGCAATTTGTCCGGAACCGCCCGGGTTGACGTGAATCGGATCCGAACCACTTCCGGTTCCGCTGCCCGATGTACCGTCTGAGCCGGAATTGTTTTCCGGTTCAAATCCTTCGCCGGAAGAGCCGGCCGGCGGCTGAACCGAACCGTTTCCGGACGGACCGGGGACGGCCGGATTGCTGAAATAATCGTTGCCGACCACATAAACGGAAACGGAAAGAATGAGAACCGCTAAAACGGCTGCCGCGATCCAAAGAATTGTTTTTGAATTTTTCTGCGTCATGTCAACCCAACTTGAAATAATTTTAAACCACAAATATGTCTTTTAATTTCAAAAGTATACAAATATATTGAAAATATAATCTAATTTTTAAAGAATAATTCTTCATTTTTAGTATAAAAACTTAATGGAATAATATTAATATTAAATAGGTTCGACAGGTGCTGAATATCCAAAAATATAATTCGGAACAACTATTTAAAAATCAATAAACATGAGTATAATATTAAAAATGTCAAAAAAGAGATGAAAAAAGAAAAAATAATTGGAAAAAATCATCAAGAAGAAAGAGAAAATAGACGGAGAAATAAGGCAGAGAAGCAGAGAAAAAAGAACGAAAAAAAATAAAAAAGAAATAAATGATATCTGTCTGTCATTCCCAACGGACAATCTGATTTGCCGGTTCCGGCATCTCTGATATCTGATTTATTTCACTTTATTTTGAATTATCCCAGCTTTTGCCGGACCGTGTCGTAGAAACTGGCTTCCGAAAATTTCACGAAGCGTCCGGGATACCGGGCGCGTTTGATGGTGATCGTGTCGTGTTCCGTCACTTTCAGATGATGTTCGTCTTCGTGAACGCCGCTGCGCTCGCCGGCTTCGGCGGCTTTTTCAATCTTTTCATAAATCTCGTCGGACTTCTCGATGACTTTTCCGTCGGTCACGATGACGATTTCTTTGGGAACTTTGAGGCGAAGCGTGATTTCGCTGTCAAACGGAATAATCCACGGGCGGGACGACAATTTAAACGGCGCGATGGGGACGATCAAAATCGCGTCCACATCGGGAGACACGATCGGTCCGCCGGCGCTCATCGCATATGCGGTCGATCCGGTCGGCGTTGAAAAGACGATGCCGTCGGCACGGATTTCGTTGAGGAATTTGCCGTTGACCAACACTTCGTACGTCATCATTTTGGCGGGATAAGCGGACGTCGCCACCACTTCATTGATGGCGGTGCCTAAAAATTTCCCGTTGAGAGAAATTTCAAGACGGGGGCGTTCGTCGTACATAAATCCGGAAATGGCGCGCTCAATGGCGGCAATCGCGTCTTCCGGTTCGATGTCCGCCAAAAACCCGAGATTGCCCATGTTAATGCCGAGCATCGGAATCGGGTCCTTCATTTTGGACATGTTGCGCAGGATTGTGCCGTCGCCGCCAAGCGAAATGACAAAATCGACGCCGAGTTCTTCCATTTGAGCGACCGTAACGCCACGCTCTTCCATGCCGAGCAGGCGGGCGGGCGACGACGACAAATAAACGTCGACCTGGTCTGAAAACGTGTCAATAATGTGATGAACCATCTCGAGCGCCGCGGGGCTGTCGCAGCGGGAAACGATCGCGATCTTTTCCACGTCGCCTTTGTAATAGTAACGGTCGCCGCGGCACGAAATTTCCGGATAGGTGAGCAGATTGAGAATTTCCTGGTGAATGATGCCGTTGGACGCCACCAGATTGAGCGGCTTGATGTGGTTGTCCGGAATGGACAACGGATTTCCGATGCCGTCGGTCACGATGCCGCCCGCTTCCCGGACAATCAGTTGTCCGGCGGCAATGTCCACCAGGCGCAGCGCCATTCGGACGTCGATGAACGCGTCGATTTTGCCGGCGGCGACGTAACAGAGTTCAAGCGCGACGCTGCCGAGAACGCGCAGTTTTTGAACACGGGAACAGATTTTGGAGGCGCGGTCGGTGTTTTGGCGGTAACCGTAAGCGCTGATGGTCAGCTCCCGAATGGATGACGCCGTCGACGACACAATTTTTTGGTGATTCATAAACGCGCCCTTGCCGGCTTCGGCATAAAACTCGTCGCCGTTGGCCAAATTGGCGACGTATCCGAAAAAGATGTTTTTGAGATTCGGGCTTGAAAACGCAATGGAAAGGCTGTAAAACGGAATATTTTGAATCGCGTTGGTGGTGCCGTCAAGCGGGTCGACGATGACGGCGAACTCGGGGTCGTTGCCGATCACGATGCGGCCGCATTCTTCGCTGACGATGATCATGGATTTGCCGTACGATTTCAAGCGTTCGACGACGGCGTCTTCCGCCACCAAATCGATGCGCTTGGTGTCTGTTCCGTCGTCGCCGACAAACATAAAGTCGCCGGCGTCAATGGTTCCCCGCAGCGACGAAATCGCAAAGACGACGTCCCGGTAAATGGAGCGGCAGAGGTCAAGAAGTTCGGAACTCGGCACGGAACAAGAAAAGGCGGCTTTTTTTTCACTCATAAGATGACCCTTGTTTTTGAAATATAATTAAATTTGAAATCAATATCTATAATTTGAGATTTGCTTTTATTTTGAATTGAATGGTAATAATTCTTTTGTAAATATAAATGTGTCAGATTCCGCCATCTGATTTTGAGGCGCTTTTTGCTTGAGTTTTTAAAAAACAAATGTCGGTTTTTGAAAAATGCGGATCAAAAAAGTGCCGCCATAACGCTTGCGTATGCCGCCGCCAAAAAAAACGTTGCGAATTTAGATTCCCCCGCCGTTAACAAATCCGGGAAAGCGCAGAGTTTTGATACAAAATATGCCGGATGCACAGGTATAAAAAAAGAAGAAAGATAGAGGGAAAAAATATGAAAATAATATCGATGAATTATTGAATAATAAACATTAATTACAAAACGAAGACGATAATATTTTGATTGTAAAGTAGTTAGTCGAAACTATTATATATAAATCACAACATATATATCTAAATTATAAATATGAATTAAATAGAAATATGTTCGACAGTTTAAAAACGAATGCCGGAGATGCCGATGCAAAAAACCGATTTTAAAATACGAACTGTTCAGAGATTGCGTCCGTTCCGGCAATTCGGAATGCCGGCGGCATATGAATTAAAAAAGCGGGCCTATTGCGATTCGAACGCAAGTCGACGGATGTCTTCACAAGGATTTTGTTTCGAAGTCCGTCAGGATATCCGCTACCCTATAGGCCCAAAAGGCGGACTCAACAAAGATGTCTTTGATTTTAAAGCTTTTGCCGCCCGCGAGCGAATCAAACGCATGGTCCCTGAACAATCAACGCCAATGATATCATTGCCGTGTTTGAGGATGAAACACGGAAGTGTGTGATATATCGGAATATCTCACGTATTATTTGAAAAATATTATATATTTATTTAATAATATATAATTCACAGGGATTACTTGATTGAAATAAAATAAAATTTTGAAAAAAGAAATACTTATATAATAGATACGGTAATAATAAATGAAACATAAAGTAGTTTAATCAAATAATAATACACAAAACGAATAACTAAAACGAATAACTAAAACGTACGAATTATAGATTCTTATTCCATTGTAACTTAAAGAGTTGTAATATGACCTCCAAAAGCCTTACACCAATTCTTATTTGCCTGATTTTGGTGGCAACGTTGATCCCGCAGGCTGCATTAGCGGCACCGGCCGGCGTGTATCACACGGTCACATTTAATGTCGGGGGCGAAGACCCTTTTACACAACAAGTCCTGAACGAAACCCTCGTTTCTCAGCCGGCCGATCCGGCTGCCGGAGAGGACGGCATTCCCTTTTTGGGATGGTACGTCATGAACGGCAGCGTTCTTGAGCCCTATAATTTTAAGAAAATCCTGAAAAACGATTTGACTTTAACGGCAAAGTTTTCAGACGATCATTATATCCTGCTTTTTGACGACGGCCAAGGCGTTTACTTGGATGCGGTTGAAGTCGCCAAAGGCGATGCATTACCCGTGGAAAACATTCCGGTCAGAACGGACCTTCCGATTGAAAAAGGCATTGAATATTGGTCTTTGGATTCGGATGACAAGGAAAACACAAAAGTCGACTTCAATGATCTGGACTTTGAGAACAATGTTGTCGTTCTCTATCCGATGATTTCCGATAGAAACGTCGCCGTTTTCGTGACAAACGGCACGATCATTGAACCGCAGACCAACTTTGAACCATTTAAAGTCCTCAAACCGGATGATCCGGTCAGAGTCGGATACAACTTTGCCGGATGGACCGTGGGGCCGGAAAGCGACAGCGGAAGTTTCAACTTTGAAGATACCTATGTGGAAAACGGTACCAAAATTTATGCGCAATGGAGTCCCAAAGACGTCAACTACACGGTCAATTTCTGGAATGAAAAAGAAAATATTTCCGGCACACCGGGGCCGAATGACTATGAATTGGTTTACACCGTTGTGGTGGAAAACGGCGCTAAAGCCGGTTCAACAGTGACGTTCCCGATAAATACCGATCCGAGTCAATGGAGCGAAGCTGATAAATTGTATTTGGCCGGCAATAATAATACGCCGGTCGACCAAACCTTGAACTTTTCCACGATGACTCATTCGGAAAGTAAGACAATTTCAGGTTCCGGCGAAACGATCGTCAATGTTTATTACACGCGCAATATTTACAATGTAACATTTGATTTAACCAGAAATAATACAACGAGTACGAATCCGAAGCTTCCTGCCGGCGAGATCGTCACAGCAATCTTCCCCAACAGTGCAACAATTTCCGGCAACGGGACGACCACAGGTACATTGCCGGAGGGCATATTTTATGATCCGGATACACCCGGAATGTTCTCAATCAATGTCAAAATGGGACAAAATACCAGCAATATTTGGCCGCAGGAGATGACTTCTACAAACACAGCTGTTAAAGCCACCAACTGGAATGGTTATGCTTCTGTCGTTCAAACAAACATCTCAAAAGGTTTTATCAATAATATAACACACCCGCACAACAGCGGCTCCGCTGTGG
This sequence comes from Methanolapillus africanus, assembly GCF_032714475.1. Lineage (NCBI taxonomy): Archaea > Methanobacteriati > Methanobacteriota > Methanomicrobia > Methanosarcinales > Methanosarcinaceae > Methanolapillus > Methanolapillus africanus. The sequence goes on from NZ_JAWDKD010000020.1 coordinate 64,210, forward strand.
TTAAAAACAGTTATGAAAACTACAGCCGAACAGATGTGCGTGATAAAACAATCATATTGGGATGGAAGAATGTCGCTTATACGGAACTTCGACATTATTACCAAGAGGTACTCCCCGGAGAAGAAGACGATAGCGGCGTTGTGGCATTTACCGGCAAAGGCGCCGATAAAACCGTTAAATATTATAAATATTATGCAGACGGCACGCCAAATAACCAATCATCCAATCCAAGTACGTCTGCGAGGGGATGGCCCGGAAAAGAATTCGAAGGGTTCTTGTCAATCATGAACGGTTCGGAATATAACGGCAATAGGATAAATATCAGCGACTATCAAGACATTGTCCGGGACGGCAATTCAAATCATTATGATATCTATTATTATATGCCGCGTCTCTCCTACGACTACACGTTGATTATTGGCAACGGAATGACGGATGAATCGATCGAAAAACTGGAACAAAACGGCTTCACAGTGGAGGGCAGCACCGCTCGGAAAACGGTGCTTTACGGAGACGAGATCGGAACGTTGCCTGCCGACATCACGGTTCAAGAGGGATATAACTTCAAAGGCTGGTACAGTGATGATGAATTGAAGGACGAATTCACCGGAACGATCGACGGCAGCAGTAAAATGCCCGCGCACCAAATTACCGTGTATGCGAAATATGAAGGAGACGCTTACACCGTCACCTATCATGACGGCAGCGACATCGTCGACACGCAGCAGTATCTGAACGGTAAATTCATCACCGAACACAATCTGACGAACAATCAGCCCTACAATAATCTGACAGTCGATCCCTACATGCCCGGAAGAGGCGAATTTTTGGGTTGGTTCTATCTGCTGAAAGTCGGAACGCAGACCTACATGGTTGAATTCCCATTAGATATTGAAATGACACAAAATTATGACTTGTACGCCCTTTGGGACTCAGAGGAATACACAGTTTTCTATTATAATTGGAACTTTGAAACGAACGGATACGACCTTGTTGAGAAAGTGACCTTAACGGCCGGACGCAACACACTGGCGACGAATGGTAAAAACGCACCAGTCCCGACCAAAACCGGTTATACGTTTGACGGTTGGTATATCCACGGGGGCGAGTTTGTCCAGTTTACAGCTGCGTCAAAAGTGACGGGTGATTGGGACGTTTATGCAGAATGGACACAGAACGACTATACTGTGACGTATGAAAATGGGACGAGTCAGCCGATCAGCAACATGCCGGTCAATCTGTCCGAGAAGCATTACAAGGATGAAATTTTGATTCCATCCGATGTTCCGGAATCTGACGGCATGATATTTTCTGCATGGGAAGATGTTGAAGGCAAAACCGTGTATCATCCCGGAGACATGTTTGAATTGCCGGCCAGAAACGTCACATTAAAGGCAACATGGGCCGGTATTCCGGACAGTGCGGATGGTGACAGTGCGGATGGTGAAGATGAAAGCGATCCGACGAGCGGCGGCGGATCCAATGGAACAGGAAAAGCCACCGTTACGAATCGTAACGACGGAACCAACATCATCAACGGCGCACAAGCAAACGAATCAGCCGGTTTCACACATGAATCCGTCGGGTCGCCATCCGGCGGCAACTGGGCCGTTGCCAACCTGGCCGCTGCCGGCGCCGGCATATTAATTGCCGCCGGTGTGGTTGCAAGTATGATCTTGAAGAGAAAAGACATCAAAGTCGACAAGTTCTTTGTCGTGAATGTCCTGGCTGTTGTCGTCGCGGTTGTTTCCGGCGGACTTTTCGCCTGGGGCGACGAACTGGGCGGCACCATGGTCATGACAAACGAATGGACGATTTACATTGTCTTGTTGCTCGTGATCGAAGTGGCGTTGCTTCTGCTGGGCAACTTGAATCTTTTGAAGATGAAATTGTCCAAAGAAGATGCGGAAAAAGCCGAATAAAATGCTTTAATAAACGCAATTGAAATAATGGAATACGAAAAACAGAAAAATAAAAAACAGAAAAACAAAAAATAATCAGGCAATGTAAAAAAACGGGAAACGGCATCATGCCGTTTTCCGTTTTTTTTTTGGATTATACTTTTACTTTTTTGAATTATACTTAATCGAAAAAATGTTTAATTTTTTCCGTCTTCGTGAGTCGGATCGATTGCAATGATATTGAATATGTTGTTTTCTTTAAATCCGTGAAGTCGAAACTTTTTATCCACATAAATGTGTTTCACTTGGACAGACAAATCTTTACGGAATTTCAAATTGCTGTTTTGATTTTCAAATCGTGTCAAAAACTCATCCCGGCGGCAATGATGCGCGCGATGTAAAAATTGACTTAATTTTTTGAGGGATTGGATATCCATTTCGCAAAAACACCGGTGTGCTCTTCTATTTGTTCCGCTCCCAAGATGTTCAAAGTTAAAATTCATAAACAAATCAATAGAAGGATCTGTCAGTGAATACTTCAATGAATCCGAATCCGGTGAAACACAAGTCATTGTTTTTAATTGAACCGTCGGCTTGAAATCCTTGATTTTTTTATTTTTAGTCATTTTGCGCCTCTTCATACACGCGCCGGTAAAATTTTTTCATGTCGTCAATCGAAATGATGTTTTCCGACGGCTCATATTCTTCAAGACCTTCGCGAGCGATAATCCATGGATCTTCATCATGTGTTAAAAATTCCAAATCATATCCTGAAAGGTCCTTGTACGTGTCCCACACCAATTCGAAAACATCCTCTGATTCTCCAAAATCTTTTTTCCCAAAAAGTTGGGGAATCGGCGTCCAGACGTAATTTTTATATTTTGAATAGAGGATGGAATTGACCGGTCCGTGAACCCAAGCTTGAAATTCATCCCTCCGGCAAAGCGGGCGGTCCAATAAAGCATAATGCCAAGCCACTGCGTAGTAACACAGTTTTTGAAGCCGTTTGTGCTGCACCGGACATTTGTTTAAAAACCAATCGGCGACATCCATAATGTCAAATTGTATGTTTTTGTTCATCGGGGAACCTCTTCAAATTTTTTTAAAAATGATTGTCTTTTCAATTTTTCTGAAATAAAGCAAAAGATGCGTGATTTCAATCTTATTTATCACTTTTTATATTTGTTTGAATCCGATAATTTTTCAAATTATATTAATCCGAAAATACGTGAACAGAAACCATTTAATAATCCCTTCTCTTTTTTGTTTCATTCATTTTTTGTTTTTTAATTTGTTTTTCGTTTTGAGGAAGTTTCATGAAGATCAGCCCGCGTTGTCCGTATTGTCTTTTGTCCCGCGTTCATTACCAATGCAATCTGTCCACAAACGATCCTGTTTTGGTGGAAACCGTCATGAAAGAGTGCTTGGGCGTCATGAGCCGGGAATACCGCGGCGGACGAACGTCGACGGACGTGGCGACCGCGGTTCACCGGAAATGTTACGCGGTGCTCAACGACAACGATCCGTACCGGCACGTCAAAAAAATCAACAACGAAACCGCACTTGAGATTTTGCCGTCGGTGTTGAAATTGATTTACGGCGCCGATACCGATGCCGACACTGACGCCTCCGGAAAGGCTTACACGCTTGACAACAGTCCGCTTCCTTTGGAAACGCTTTTCAAAAACGCGGTTTTGGCGGCGGTCATCGGCAACTATTTTGATTTCGGCGTGATGGGACACGACGCGTCGGACGAGGATTTTAAAAAGGAATTTGAAAACCACTTCCAAAAAGGATTGGCGATCGACGACACGGACGACATGCTCAACCGGCTGTCCAATGTGGTTTATTTGATTGACAATTGCGGCGAAATCATTTTTGATCGGGAAGTTTTGAAGATCATTCAAAAAATTCAAACCAATATGAAGAACAGCGGTCAAAAGACGAAACTCGTTCTCGTGGTGCGCGGAAAACCGATTTTGACGGACGTCACCATGGCGGAAGCGGAAGAGTTGAATTTAAAAGATTTCGTGGACGAAATCTTGACCACCGGCACCGACACGGTCGGTATTTCCGTTCGGGAAGCGCCGGCGGAAACGGTGGCGGCCATGAAAGACGCGTCGCTGATCATCAGCAAGGGCATGGCGAATTACGAAAGCCTGTCGGATGAAAATTTGGGTCCGATCGCGTTTTTGCTTCGGACAAAATGTGAAGTGGTGGCGGAATCTTTGGGACTGCCGATGGGCATGTCGGTGGCTAAAATGGTTCACGGGGATTGATCACGGAATTGATTTCAGGAACCGGCTCAGACTGATTCAGACTGATTCGGACTGATTCAGGGATTGATTTCAGATATTCAAATGAATGATTCAATTATATCTTTTAAAAATAATTATGGTTTAAAAACAAAGGGGAAATTTCAAATAATTTTCTTGGTTTCTTATGGATAATTTAATCTTTCAATTATTTTTTATTTAATTTTTATTTTTGTATCTATGACATATATCTTAAGTTCAAGAGGAAATGAAATGGCAAAAGTCAAAGTCGCAATCAACGGATACGGAACCATCGGAAAACGCGTCGCGGACGCCGTCGCTTTACAAGACGATATGGAAGTCGTCGGCATTTCCAAAACAAAACCGAATTTTGAAGCGCAAGTGGCCGCTTTGAAAGGATATGACATTTATGTGCCGGAATCGAGCAAGGATTCCTTTGCGAAAGCCGGCCTGAAAGTTGCCGGCGTGATTGAAGACATGATTGAAAAGGCGGACATCATTGTGGATTGCACGCCCGGAAAAATCGGCGTTACCAACAAAGCGCTTTACGAAAAGGCCGGCAAGAAAGCTATTTGGCAGGGCGGCGAAAGCAAAGACGTTTGCCCGATCTCTTTTAACGCGGAAGCGAATTATGATCAAGCCTACGGCGCCGACTTTGTTCGCGTCGTTTCCTGCAACACGACCGGTCTTTGCCGCGCGATTTATCCGCTCGACCAAAAATACGGCGTCGAGAAGGTTCGCGTGACAATCGTCCGCCGCGCGGGCGACCCGGGAGACATTAAAACCGGTCCGATTGACGCGCTGGTTCTCGATCCGGTCAAATTGCCGTCCCACCACGGTCCGGATGTGAAAACGATTATGCCGCACATCAACATCACGTCGGCCGCCATCAAAGCGCCGACGACGTTTATGCACCTGCACGTTCTCAACATCAAACTTAAAAAAGAATGCACGGCTGACGATGTACGGGCGTTGTTCCAATCCCGTTCCAGAATGAAACTGATTTCGGACGGCATTTCTTCGACCGCCGAAATTATCGAATTCGGCCGCGACTTGGGACGCAGCCGCAATGATATGTGGGAAAGCTGCATCTTTAAAGATTCAATTTCAATGGACGACGGCGAACTTTATTTCTTCCAGGCGATTCACCAGGAATCCGACGTGATTCCGGAAAACGTTGACGCGATCCGCGCCATGATGAAACTGGAAAAGGACAATTTGAAATCCATCGAAAAGACAAATAAAGCGATGGGCATCGGCTTATAATTTCAATTATTGCCGTTGTTTGGGATCTTTCGATTTGCCGGCGCTGCCGGCAAACGGATTGTTTAATCTGGCCGTTTCAGTCTTTTCAATGTATTTCTGAACATTTTCAATACATATTTCACACATATTTCGCACATATTTGATGCACATGGATCAACCGGACCAATTTTCAGATTGGGCGGAAAAATTCCGTCCGAAGACGTTTAAAGAAATTATCGGCAACAAAAAAGCCCTTCATGAGCTTCGCTTGTGGGCGGACGAATGGACCGTGAAGGTTCCGGAAAACCGCGCCGTCATTTTGTACGGTCCGGCCGGCGTCGGAAAAACAACGTCGGCACATGCGCTGGCGCGTGAGATGGGCTGGGAAATGATCGAACTCAACGCCGGAGATCAGCGAACGGCCGACGTCATTGACAAAGTGGCCGGCTCCGCCTCCCGGATGAGAACGCTTTTTTCACACGAAAAGGCTGAGGGCGACGACAAAGGGTCGGACAAACGTTTGATTGTTTTGGATGAAGCGGATAATCTGCACGGCACGTATGATAAAGGCGGCAGCAAAGCGATTTCCGACGTCATTTCCAAAACGACGCACCCGATTATTCTTATTGCGAACGATGTTTACGGGATCACGCAAACCATTCGTTCTCAATGTCTTGAGATTCCGTTTTCAAGCATTCAAAGTCGTTCCATCGTTCCGGCACTGAAACGCGCGTGCGACGCGGAAGGGTTGGTTTGCGGCGAAGACGCGCTGATGAAAATCGCGGAAAATGCCGGCGGCGACCTTCGAAGCGCCATGAACGATTTGCAGGCGTGCGCGGCCGGGAAATCTGAAATTAAAGCGGAAGACGTTGTGGTTTCCGGACGCGATGTGAAAGAAACGATTTTTAAAGCCCTTGTCAAAGTGTTTAAGGGTAAAAACCGAAAAGAAGCTTTGGACGCCGTCGGAACCCTCGACGAAACGCCGGAAGACTTGATCATGTGGGTGGATGAAAATCTGCCGCTTCAGTTTCCGGACGATCCGAAAGCGCCGGGACCAAAAATGGTCAATCCGGACATCGCCAACGGTTACGCCGTTTTGTCGCGCGCCGATCTTTATTTGGGCCGCGTGCGGCTGCGCCAAAACTACCGGATGTGGCGGTACGCCGGTTTTATGATGACGGTCGGTCCGATGTCGGTCCGTTCCAAGGAATATACCGGATTTATCAAATATTCGTCGCCGTCCGGCTGGAAACGGATGGGGCAAGCCAAGTCGATGCGTTCCATGCGGGACAACATCGCCGTCAAGATTTCTGCCCGCCATATGGATTCGATGCGGGTTTCCCGAAACGAATTGATCCCGTATTACATGCGCCTCATGGAAAACGAGGATTATGCCGTCAACTTGACGGGCGTTTCCGATTTTGATTTAGACGAACTTGTTTATTTGCTGCGCGCCAAATCCGCCACGAAAGCCGTTCAAGGCGTCTACGACAAATCGCGCGCGATTGCCGCCAAACATCACGGCGCCGAGCCGGAATTCTTTAAAGAGAAAAAGCCGCGCAAGGAAAAAGAAGATAAGAGCCAAATGACGCTTGAAGAAATCGCAGCGGCTGCCGAGAAGAAAAAGCAGTTGGATGCGGAAAAGCAAAAGGCAGAGGCGGATGAGAAAGCCAGAAAAGAAAAAGCAGAGAAAGGTGAACCGCCGAAAAATCAGAAAAGTTTGTTTGATTTTTGATTTTTCGAATCTTTTTTTATTTTAATTTTTTCTTTTTGGCGAGCCGCTGCGCGCGCGTTATGGCATACATTTTTGTTTTCGTTTTTAAAAATCGTGTGGTCACTTTTTACAAATGTCAAGCAAACCATCCCGTAAAATCAGATGCGAAGCATCTGTATTTTACGGATATCGCGAACTGATACAGTTGAGATGGAAAACTGTAGGTGCAAATTGGTTTTATTCTGTATTTGCAAACTGTAAATGCAATCCGAAATCTAAAAACAGTTACCCGTATGTGCAATCTAAACTGTAAAATATAAGCAGTAGGTGTAATCCGTACTGTAAATTGGAATGTATCTACTGATCGGATTCCGCAAAATACAGACGCAAAGCGTCTGATTTTGCGGGGCGGCTTGCTCGATTTGGATAACCGTTTGCGGGATGGTTTGCTTGATTTGGCATAAATGTTTGCAGGTCGGTTTGCTTGATTTGGAATAAAATTTGAGGATCGGTTTGCCTGATTCCGATTTAATGTTGTTTTTAAAAATTTTATTTTTCAAAACAAACTTTTTAAAATATACAGGTAAATATAAAAACATTCAACTCCTTTCTTTTTCCATGACTGCCTCTCTTTACAGCCGCTTGCAAACGGCTCAATCGGAACTCGAATCTTATCAAAAATCACGTCAGGACGACCAACAACAATCTTTTCTTTATTTCGTCCGCTTTTCCGAAAGCGTGAAAGGAATCATGGACGACCTTTTCAAGGAAGTCGTCGACATGGAATCCGGGATGGAAACGTCTCTCATTGGAAGGCACAACGCCAATACCGTTGCAGCCGTTCGAAATTCCGCGCGCAAAAAAATCGCGGAAAACAAACTCAAATCTCAAGCGGCTGAATTTCCGGCGTCGAAGCGCTGGACAAGCAAAGGAATCGACGCGCATATGGAACGGGTCAAAGAACTGGAGCGGTCGGCTAAGGGCAGCATGCAAACGATGGACGAACTGGAGTCTTTCATCACGAAATATATGACCGTTGCCAACTACAAACTGGCGCGGGACAATGTCGTGGTCGGGCTTCAGAAACGGAAAACCAATCCGGACTTTTCGGTTGACAGCCTGATTGACGCCAAATACCGGATTTTTGTCAACAGCGGCGACATTAAATCAGTCAACGTCATTTTTGATTTTCTGATTGATGAGATCGACGCGCCGGAACTGGCGGAAATCGGCGCCATGAATTACGTTCAGTTCAAATACGTGATGATCTCGGCGATTGACGCCGCCCGCATCAGCGCCGAATTTTTGCCGAGCTACGAAGTTTACCGGTTCGCCGCAGGCCTTCCGAAAAACCCGACCGAAAATTCCGAGCTGGTTCAGAAAACGCCGGAATTGATTGCGTTTACGGTCGATAAAATGAAAAACATGATGAAGCTCGCCAAATCGTACGAGAATTTTGAAAAAGACGAAGAAAAAGTGATGAGCTGATCGTTTTTTTTATTTTATTTTTATTTTTGAAAACCAATCCTTTCTTTTTTTAAATCAAGAGAATGTGCCGCCGTAACGCGCGCGGCGCCGGGCACAAAAAAATGAACATGAAACGAAATATCTTTCGTTTCATATTCCTTTTTTAATTGTCGCTCAAAATTGCACGAAGACCGACGACGGTTTTTTCGACGTCTTTGGCCGGAATCGAGAACAACAATTCGTCGTCCATGATTTTGGTGTAAGAACGGCTGCCGCTGCAGCCGATTGTCATGTTCGGTTTGTTGTTTTTCATGACGTGGGCCACCGCGTCGGAACAAACGCTTTGTTTTCCAGAGAATGCCGCCTCAATCCGGCCGCCGTCCCGGTATTCGTAGCCTTGCGTGAGAAGCATGGCTTGCTTCGGATTGCAAATGAAAATCACAACATCGGGGTCGTAGTTGACGGTTTCAAGCGGCGCGTAAAGTGCGGCAATCCGGGTGTTGGGTCCCAAAAATGTGATCAGGTCGACGGTTTTTTTTGCGCTTTCCACGGTTTTGAAGTGGTGCAGTCCGTCGCAATAGAACTGTCCGCTGCGGACCTTGTCCGGAAGAACGCCCAGGCCGAGCGCGGCGGCGCCGCCTTTGCATTGGTGGTCGTCGTACGTCGTCGAAAAGCTTTCGCCGGTCCGGCGGACGTAGTCCGTCATTTGGCAGTGGCGCATCTGTTTGTCAATTTTGTTCATGCCGGCGGGAATGTCGGATTCGCGGCCGGGCTCAATGAGCTTGACGGCAACCGGAGATCCGTTTAATTTTAAAAGGTCTTTGAGCTCGTTTCCGTAGGCGTTTAATTGTGTGCGTTTTTCTTGGTTTTCAGTCATTTTCTCCACCTCAAGTTTAAGATTAAGTCAAAAGATTATATCTATTTCATGATTTATTTATCCGGCAAAATAAAAAGATATTGTTTGATTTGTTGACCTATTAAATATGTTGATCTATTGAATATCAATTGATATGATCTGTCTCATTTTATTTCATTTAATGTTTGTCAAGTATTGTAAATTTAACGAAAAATAGTTCAAAGGTTTACATATATGTCTTCTTTTCCACATTTTCTTTATTTTCATGCGTAAGGTTTAAATATATCCGTCAATTCCTAAAATTTAGAAAGATATTTGGAGTTTCGATTTTTTCAGACGGAAATCGGCAAATAAAGGGTTGCTTCTTTCTGTTTTTTATTTGTAGTCCGATCCTTCTTTGAATATCTTTTTGATAGTCAAACCAACAAGCCGATTTCTCCCATAAAATACATATAATACTTTGATTTTTATAGACAAAGACCCCCGAAAAGGAAGGTCGGCTAAATATTTTAATGAAAATACATTATGAAAGACAGAATGTCTCAAAAACGAATCCGAAATCCAAACTGTTCGCCAAATTATCATGAATGTTCTCAATCATTAAATTTTATGATCTATGAATGTCATGAATTTTGGAAAATAAGCGGATTAATTTCAGGTGATTGAATGAGTAAAACAGTAGAATATAAACCAACAACAAGACATGAGGGACACACCAATTTGGTCTTAACGGTCGATGATGAAGGTATCGTCGAATACGGCGCGTATCACAGCGTGACGCCCGTCCGTGGATTTGAGAAATTCCTGACCGGAAAAGTCGCCGATTTCGCACCGATTGCGGTTTCCCGGTTCTGCGGCATTTGCCCGACCTCTCACTCCGTCTCCGCCGTCGAGTGTATCGAAGACGCCTGCAACATTGAGCCGACCAAAGACGGTTTGATCTTGAGGGAACTCACCGGCATCGGCAACAAAATGCAATCCCACCCGCTTCACCAGTTCCTCGTTTCCCCCGACTATGTTCCGGCCGAGGACCGCGTGGAAGTCATCAAAAGAATCCAAGAAATGAGACGCATCGGTCAATATTTCGTGGACACCATCGGCGGCGAAGCCATTCACCCCCCGAACGTCAAAATCGGCGGTATGGCCAAGAACATCACGCCCGAAGCTAAAAATAAACTCATCGAACGCGCCAAAGAATACCAAATCTTGGCGGAAATCCAGTCCGAATACATGATGGACATTTTCAACAAAGGAAAACTGGCTGACGGTACCGAAATTCCGGAAAAGCTCGGCGTTCACAAATACCCGACCCTGGCCACCAGTTTGACCTACCGCGACCGCTCTTTATACAACCACGCCGACACCGTCGAAGTGTCGCCGTTTGAGGTTTTCCCCAAAGAAGTCGCTCTTCACGCTTGTACCAACGTTCCGAAATACAAAGGCAGCTTGGTCGAAGTCGGTCCCCGCGCCCGCATGGCCAAATTCCAAGGTTTCAAAGAACAAGGAACGCTTGGCATCCACAAAGCCCGCGCGCTTGAAATGTGCCACTACGCGCCCAGAGCGCTTGACTTGTTGGACGCGCTCAACACCAACGGCGCCCCGCGTTCGGAAAGCCCGATCGTCGGCGACGGCGAGAAAGTCGGCGTCGGACCCTTTGAAGCCGCCCGCGGCCACAATGTGCACACCGCGGTCATCGACCGGAGCGGCCGCATTGTCGACTACACCGCCATCGTTGCCACCACCTGGAACATTCCGATCATCGGCGAAGCCACCATCGGCCAACACTACAAGTTTGCCGAACACGTTGCCCGCGCCTACGACCCCTGTGTTTCATGCGCCACGCACATGATTGTCAAGGACCAGGACGACAAAGTCATTGACGAAAAGGTGTTCCAGTAAGAACGTTCACGTTCACCGTTCGTTCATCGCAATGCAGATTAAAATGCAGATCATAAAATAATCATAAGAAAACATGTCAAACTGAGAGGGTAAAAATTGCCGGAATATTTGGAAAAAGAAGTCCTTGTATTGGGCTGCGGAAACATCTTGTTCGGAGATGACGGATTCGGATTCCATGTCGTCAACCGTTTGAATGAACTCAAAACGGGCGGCGCGGGAAGCAGCTGCGATGCTTCCGTTTTGTCAAACGACAAAATCGGGTTCATTGACGCCGGGACCGGTGCGTCTCACTTCATTCTTTCCCTGATTGACGAATCCACGATTATTCGAAAGATTATCATCGTCGACATCGTTGATTACGGGCTCGTTCCCGGGGAAATGATCAAGCTGTATCCGAAAGATTTGCCGAACATTCCGAAATATCAAATTGACGCGCATGATATGCCGCTTGCGGGCATGCTGGTCGATTTGAATAAAGATTTCGGAATCGACGTCGTTGTCGTCGGCTGTCAATACAAGAATATGCCGGCGCCGGACATTTGTATGGATTTGTCTCCCGAAGCGGAAGGATCCATTGACAAAGCGGTCGACATGGTTTTGGATGAATTGCAGATGCTGGAATTTTAACGGTTGAATTGAAAACGTTACGCATTGTATTCAGATAATTTAGATTGATTTCATAGGAATAATAAATAATTGAATAAAATCGGGTGATAAATTGGTAAGAGTCTCACACGTCCACTTAAGCGGATGTACGGGGTGTCTCATTTCATTTGCTGACACTTACGAAAAACTGCTGGATATTTTAAACATGGTCGATTTGGTCTACGCCATTACGTTGGCAGACGAATTGACCCAAATTACGGAAACGGAAGACAAACTCACAATTGCGCGCAACTATCCGGAAAATGTGGATATTGCGCTTGTGGAAGGCAGCGTCTGTTTGGACGACCACCATGCGGTCGAACTCATCAAAGACGTCCGCGCCAAATCCAAAATTGTCGTTGCGCTCGGCGCTTGCGCCACCACCGGCTGTGTGACAAGATTCAGCCGCGGCGGTCAAAACCCGCAGCCGACCCACGTCGCATTCGTTCCTGTTTGCGAAGTGGTGCCGGTCGACTTTGCGATTCCGGGCTGCCCGCCGTCGACGGACGCCATCGTGAAGTTCGTGGTGGCCGCGCTTGAAGGCGACACGGACTACTTGGAGCCGTACGCCGAATTCGTGAAGAACAAAGACGCCAGCGGCGACGACTTGTGGAAACGCGTCATCAGCCAGGGCCTTTGTATGGGCTGCGGCTCTTGTTCCGCCGCTTGTCAAACACGTGCGATTGAAATGTTTGAAGGCAAACCGGACGTCCGGATGGAACTCTGTATCAACTGCGGTTCCTGCATTATGCAATGCCCGAGAATCAGAATGCCGAAAGCTAAGGGAATTTTGGGGGTATAAATATGTCATCTGTCGGAGAATATATTTCAGTGATTGCCGCCCGGTCGACGGACCCGGAAATTTTAAAGCGGTCCCAAGACGGCGGTATTGTGTCGGCCGCCTACATTTACGGTCTTGAAAAAGGCCTCTTGGACGGCGTGATTGTGGCGAAAACGGAAGAGGGATTCACCCCGAAACCGAAAATTGCCCGCACCAAAGACGAAGTTTTGGCTGCCGCCGGCACGAAATATTCCTTGTGCCCGAACGTTTCCATGGTCAAGAGCGCCGTTAAAGAATACGCGCTTGAGAAAGTCGGTTTCGTCGGTACCCCGTGTCAAGTCATTGCCATGCGCAAAATGATGCAGTACCCGGCCGGATTCCGCCTCACCGCCGGAAACATCGGCCTTGTGATCGGTATTTTCTGTATGGAAAACTTCCCGTACGAAGGCATGAAAACGTTGATTGAGGAATACGCCGACGTGAAAATGGGCGACGTTCTCAAAACCGATATCGGAAAAGGAAAACTCTTCGTTTATCCGAAAGACGGCAGCGAGCCCAAAGCCATTCCGATCAAGGAAACCATGCCGTACGAGCAAAAGGCCTGCCACATCTGTATGGACTACACCTCCGAATACGCCGACTTCTCCACCGGATCAGTCGGAACGCCGGACGGCTGGAGCACCGTGCTCATCCGCAACCAGCGCGGCAAGGACTTCATCGACCAGATGATTGCCGACGGCAAACTTGAAACCCAGCCGATCGACATGGAAGGAAAAATCGGATTCCCGCTTCTTGAAAAATTGTCCGTGGACAAAAAGACGAGAAACGCCAAGGAAATCGAACACCGCCTCGAAATGGGCTTGCCCGTTCCGTACTAATGAAAACCGGCGCGAAAGCGCCAAAACATACTCTTCATTCACCTCAAAATTGAAAGAGAAAAGCAGCAGTTGTCTGTTTTCTTCTTTCTTTTTTGATTGAGTTTTGAGAAAATCTATTTTGTGTGTGTTTTCTTTTTTATTGTTTTTTTCGGGCGGCTGCGGCGCGCGCGTTATGGCGATGATTTTGACCGCGTGTCAAAGAAAATTAGGTCGCATTTTTTTTAATATTTTGAATCCATCTTTCAATTTCTATTTTTTCAGTTGTTGATGATTTTAAAATAACTTCTTCTGGTGTCGTTTTATATATTGGGGTATTTCTTTTTTGGAAATTATATACAAGAAAATTGTATTCAATCGACATCAATTTAAAAATGCTTATATCTTATTGATTTTTTACGGTTATTTCAGATAAATCCAATATGAGAGGTTGTAATTATGGATGAAACATATTATCTGAGATTTCCTTCCGTTTTGAAAAAAGCATTGTTGAATCGTAAAGTTGTTTTTGATGCATTCTTGATTTGTCATTATGAACCGTTTTTTGCTTATCGGGCAATCGACCGGAAAAAAGATGATGGCACACCGATCAATCGAAAAGACTTCAGATCTTATGCCGAACTTCACGTCGATGGCGTTTTTAAAGGCCGGGTTCGGAAGAACATTTCTTTTTACGGATGTTCTTTATTTACAAATTTGAATGAGATGAAAGAAAAAATGAATTGCAAGCTCCCCGGTATTTCAGATTCTCAAAAGATTATTGCCGGATATGTTAAAGATTCAAACGGGCCGTGTGCTGTTAAAAATGAAAACAGTCATGTGGATTGGTGGTTGTTTGAGGGGTGTGATCCTTCTTCCGATTTTGAGGTGATGTCATGAAAGAAGTTTATTTTTCAGTTCCGGAGACCGGATCTCTTTATTTAGATGAAGTATTGGTTCAAATAGACGCCGTTGCGCTCTTGTTTACTTGCCGGGATGAACAAAACCGGCCGTATTTGTGCGTCTGTACGGATTCTTATGAACCGGGATACGTCGTTGTTTTGACGACGCCTGAAATTTTAATTCAAATGCTCAACAATGAAATTCCAATGTATGACGCCTTCTTGCAATCGCCGGACGGAATCGCTTTTAAAATTGAAGAGAAGGATTCGCTTGAAAATGATATTGTTGCATCCGTTTCAATTCATGATGTTTCGGAGAAAGACTTACCTCTGAGGAATGCTTTTTTTGAAATTCATACGAAAAGCATCACGGATTACATATTTCGATTGCAAGAAGGATTTGAAAACGAATCTTTAGACAAATCTGAAGGGACCCGATCCAATAAGCAGTTCGCTTTCGATGATCAAAATCATGTTAAGCCGGTAATTTATGAGACGAAATAAAAGATGTTTGTGCAAAAACTGTTTCAGAAACCGTCATTCCTAAAATGAATTTGTTCTTGAATGATTTGATTCAATAACATATCATTCCATTTTTCATATAATATTTTATAGTTGATATAATAAAGTATAAATAGGATATCCTCTTTTAATCATTTGTTATTATAAAAATCCAAAAATGACTCATAACAGAAAGGTATCTTCATGAAACTCATTCGTAAAGCGTCGTTTGTCCTCGCTCTCTTGTCGGTCTTATTGGTCCTGACCGCTTTAGCCTTGGCCGGCTGCGATTGTGAAAACGATGTTGAGTTGACCGAGTTCTCTGTCCAAAACGGCGGACAGAATGCTTCCGCCGAGAATTATTCTTATCTATACAAAAATGCCGGCGACAGTGCCGCCGGCAGTTACTACACAACGGATTGCGGATTTGAGAGCGCCTCCTTCTCAAATCCGACCGTTGAGAATCCCGTTCGCGCCGAAACGGTGTGGCACGAATGCGGTTTGTTTGGAGAATGCCGGAACCTGTTTTTATCTTGGATTGAATAACCGGAAAAACAGCTTTTTCATTCTTTGATTTTTTATTTTCTTTTCATTTTCTCTTTCTCTTCTTTTCTCATTTTTTCCTTTCATTTTTTCCTTTCTTCTTGCAAATCTTTTTATGGCTTTGCCGTTTATTTTTAAAGCATGGATCCGATGTTTGAAATCCGGAACGTTTCTTTTCAAAACACAATTTTTTATCCGGACATATCGATTTTTCCGAATCAAGTTACTTTTATTTCCGGCGAGAGCGGCAGCGGCAAAAGCACGCTTCTCCGGTTTTTAAACGGCACGATGACGCCGAATTCCGGTTCCGTTTTGTTCTTCGGAAATGACGTTGCGGTTATGGATCCGATCGATCTGCGCCGGCAAGTGTTGCTGGCCAACCAATCGGTTTTTTTGTTCGACGGCAGCATCCGGAACAATTTCGCTCAATTTTATTCTTTTTTGGACAAAAAGCCGCCGTCGTATGATGAGATTTCCCGCTTTCTCCGAATTTGCTGCCTGGATTTTCCGTTGGACAAGAATTGTTCTGTCTTGTCGGGTGGCGAACGCCACCGTGTTTTCATCGCCGTCTGCCTCTCTTTTTTGCCGAAAGTTCTTCTCATGGACGAACCAACATCGGATTTGGACGAACGAAACGCCGTTTGCCTGATCCGAAACGTGATTGCCTTTGCCAAAGAAAAAGGGATAACGCTTGTGATTGTGAGTCATGACGCCGAGATTGTCAAACAGTTTTCGGACTGGACGATTGTCATTGAAAAGTCGAATGAAAGCTGTGATGGTGCCGGCGCCCACGCCGGTTCCGGCGTGGACGCGGACGCGGTTTCGGATGCAAGTGATAATGGTGCGGACAATGATGTGGATAATGGTGCGGACAACAGTGCAGAAATCAAATCGGTTTCCGACAAAAAAGAGTATTCAGGCGGTGACTTCTGATGGACAACGTCGTTGTGCTCAACTTTTTCCAATTCGCACTCATTTACCTGCTGCTTTTGATTGTTCTGGCAATCATGAAACTTTCAAAAGCGGGACAATCGAAGCAGATCATTCTGGCGAGCATGACGATGACGGTTCAGTTGATTTTGGCCGGCCTCATTTTGTCTTACATTTTCAAAAACCCGAATCCGGTTTTCGTTGCCGTTTATGTCGCCGCCATGATTGCTTTTTCGATTTGGCGCGTTTTATCGAAGAATAAGGGTCTCAACAAACGCTTTAAAATCGCCGTTGCCGTTTCCATCGCCTTTTCCGGCCTTTTCGTGGTCGTTTATTTCGTCGGCATCGTTGTCGGCATCAGTCTTTTTAACCCGCAGTATGTGATTCCGATCAGCGGCATGGTTTTCGGAAACACGATGACGGGCGTCGGGCTTGCGCTCAAGACCTTTGACGAGAGTTTAAAATCGCAGCGCTTAAAGATGGACGTGCTTCTTAATTTGGGCGCGGCGCCGAAAAAGATTCTCCGGCCTTTCGCGAACAACGCGCTTGAAACGGCGCTTTTGCCGACGATTAACTCAATGTTCGGGATGGGGATTGTGTCGCTGCCGGGCATGATGACGGGACAAATTCTTGCGGGGACGGATCCTTTTGTGGCTATTTTGTATCAAATTGCCATCATGATTTCGATTTGTACAGCGGTTTGTTTGAGCGTTTATTTGTGCTTGGAGATGGGTTATCGGACTTTGTATAATAAGAAGGGGCAGTTTGAGTTTTGATTTTTTCAAATCTTAACTCAATAATAAATTATTAGAATTTTTAGATTCAGTTTCAGAATTTATAAAAATTAGCTTATTGAATGTAACCAGAAGAGTTCTAATGCTAATTATGGCAAAATCTGTTCTTGAAAATGATGTATTGACTAAATATTCTTCATCTGCTTCTAATATTTGTTTTATATTTTCAGAAATGATTGCTTCCATTTCTTCTTTGGAATATAAAACACTTAGAGATGAAATTGTTTTTATGAATTTTTCAGTTTTTTGAACATTTTCGGCATTCTCCCTATAATAACTGGGTATACTTTTAAGAAGTGGGGTCAGTGCTGTAAAAATCAAAGGTGAAAATATTTCAAAAGCTTGTGGAATCTTCTTGTAAATATGAGTTAAAAGTGAAGATATTGAAGAAATGAGTTTTTCTTTACTTAATTCTTCAAATTCTTTTGGAATAAAGGGCTCAATTTCTGAAAAAACAATTGATAATAATTCATTAATTAGTTCGTAATTTTTTACTAAAAAAAGTTTTATCTCACGTATTGAAAATTCAAATGATATAGAGGCATTATCTAGTTCTATAATTGGAATATTTCCATAACCTTCTTCCATTAAAGCCCAATGTGCACGTATCAGTAATCCTTCAAGAGTTGTGAAATTTTTATTTTTGACTACCTCTATATTTTTCTTATTTATACCAATTAATTCTTTTAACTCTTTTTTATATCTATTAAATTCATTATAATCAATTGTATGATTATGTGCAACTTGATTCCTTCCTTCTCTTACGTCTTCCAACATCATACTATCAAAGGATGAAAAATCGTTAATAAATAGTCTGTCCCATAAAGAATGTGGTCTGAATTTATTTAAACTACTTATGATTTCCTCCTTGCTCATAGTTTGCATATTAGAATCAGACAAATAATCCCATAATTCTTTATTTGTTTCTTCCTTATCAAACAAAAATTTATATAATTCTGTAATTGTAGATGCCTGCAATCCATATTCTATTTTATTGCTTGTTTTTACCTTAAATCGAGTTTGTTCTGGCCAGTTTGAACCATACGTTCTAATCACAACTAAATAGGCTAATTCTCGCAATGAATTTTCAAATGTTCCAAAAAGAGGAAATAAACGCTTACAATAATATTCCGAAGACTCATCTTTAGTTTTTACAATATAGTAATTTTTTCTATGGGAATTAGATGTAATAGCTTTATGAGCTTGGCTTAAAATTCTCGCATCCTTGTTTATTGGACCTTTTTTTGATTCAATCCAAAAGTAACATAAATTGTTTTTAGGGTCCAAAACTTCATCATAAGAAATATTGATTAATTCATTTCCATTTATTATTTCTAATTTTTTTCTGTATATCTTTGAACAGACATTTTTTAAAAAGTCTTCTGATGGTGATTTAATTTTTTCGTTTTTTGACATTATCAAATATTCTATTTTCATGTTTTTATCACCATTTTTAATATTACATGTTCCAATACTTTCTTTTTTTGTTTTTTAAATATTAAAATTTTTTCTTTTCCATTCAATAATATTTTTATAATTTCGGATACAATTGTTTTGAAATTATATTATTCTAAATACTTTTTATTGTTTGTATTCATTGTTGTTTTTATAATTGGTTTTGGTGTTTTGGGATGGAAAGTAATTTCAGCTTCTTGAAGGAAGATTTTCCGGCACTTGAAAAGCTCGGCAGCCTAGCGGAAAACTATCTTTATTCTGACCCGAATGCATGTCTTCTCAAGATGGGAATGTTTGCCGAATCTGTTGTGAATTATATTTTTGAAATTGAGGGGCTGAGTCTCCAAGAAGAACTTGAGAACACGGCAGCAAATAAAATTAAAAAACTGAATCAAGAGGGTTTGATTCCGAAAGAAATTGACAATATTCTGTACACTCTCAGAAAGAAAAGAAATCTGGCCATTCATGAAGGATATGATTCGCCGGATGACTGTTTCCCTTTACTTCAAATGACTTATAAGTTGGGTGTTTGGTTTTTCCAAACTTACGACAGTTTGGATTACAAACCGGTTGACTTTTTTACACCCCAGGACAACCGCGAATCTCAGGATTATGACGTCCTTTTGAAAGAAAATGAAAGATTGGCGACAGAACTTGAATCTCTTAAAAGTCCGGAATCCGTTGTTCAGGCAGCTGCTTCCGTTACGAAAGACGAACGCAGAAAACGTTCTTCAACAATTGCAAGCAACATGAAAATGTTGGAAGAGGAAACTCGTTATTTGATTGACGAGAAATTGAGGGCAGTTGGATGGGAAGCCGATACGGTCAACCTTCGTTTTGCAAATGGAACACGTCCGCAAAAGGGAAAAAATATTGCCATTGCGGAATGGCCGACAATTTCTAAAGACGGAACGCGAGGATATGTCGATTATGCTCTATTTGTTGGCCTGAAAATGATCGGCGTTGTCGAAGCCAAACGTACTTTCACGGATGTCTCTTCCGTTATTGATAATCAATGCCGGACTTATGCGATGTCAATGACTTTTGAAAACGACGATTCTCAAATGGGTATGTGGGGAGAATATCGTGTTCCTTTCGTTTTTGCGACAAACGGCCGTCCTTACTTGAAACAACTGGAAACGAAATCCGGTATTTGGTTCAGAGACGTCCGCCTGGACTCTAATATTCCGAAAGCATTGCATAATTGGATGAGTCCGGATGGAATGATGGAATTGTTTGAAAAGGATGTCGTCGAATCCAATAAAACACTTCAAGAAATGCCTTTTGATTTCCTGACAGATCATAATGGTCTCGGACTTCGTCCGTATCAACTTCGTGCGATAGAGGCGGCGGAAAATGCCGTCATTGACGGGAAACAAGGTGTTTTGATTTCAATGGCAACCGGTACCGGAAAGACACGAACGGTTTCCGGATTGATTTACCGTTTCCTTAAATCGGGTCGTTTCAATAGAGTTTTGTTTTTGGTGGACAGAAACGCTTTGGGTGAACAAGCTATTGACATGTTCAGCGATACGAAAATTGAAGATCTGATGACGCTGAATCAAATTTATGATATTAAAAAGTTGGATGACAAAGAGTTTGACAAAGAAACGAAAATTCATGTGGCGACGGTTCAAAGTCTTGTCAAACGCATTTTGTATAATGACGGCGAAACGGTTCCGGCTGTTACAGATTATGATTTAATTGTTGTTGATGAAGCACATCGCGGATACATTTTAGATCGGGAATTGGGGGACGACGAGTTTCTTTATCGCGATCAAAACGATTACATCAGCAAGTATCGTATGGTGATTGAATACTTCGATGCCGTCAAAGTTGCACTGACGGCAACGCCGGCTATTCATACGACTCAAATTTTCGGTAAGCCGGTTTTTACTTATTCATATCGTGAAGCAGTTATTGAAGGATATTTATCCGATCATAACCCGCCGCATCGTATCGTATCCAAGTTAAAGCTTGAAGGCATCAATTTCAAACCCGGTGAAACAGTTCCGATTTATAATCCGATCACAAATGAAATTCTCAACAGCGACGAGTTGGAAGACGAACTCAATTTTGAGATTGACAACTTCAACCGCCAGGTGATTACTGAGAATTTCAATCGTACAAATTTGGAGGAAATTGCCAAGGACTTAAATCCGGAAGGCGACGGCAAAACGCTCATTTATGCGGTTGACGACAATCATGCAGATCTGATTGTCCGGATTTTGAAGGAGATTTATGAACCAATGGGCGTTTCAAACGACGCCATTATGAAAATTACGGGCAGTATTGGCAACAAGAAAAATATTCTTGGAGCGGTCAAGCGTTTCAAAAATGAAAAATACCCGAATATTGCGGTTACCGTGGATTTGCTGACAACCGGCATTGATGTTCCTAAAATTACATCTCTTGTTTTTATGCGCCGCGTCAAATCCCGTATTTTGTTTGAACAAATGATGGGGCGAGCGACGCGCCTCTGTCCGGAAATTCAAAAAACGCACTTTGACATTTACGATCCTGTCGGTGTTTATGAATCTTTAGATAAAGTCAGTACAATGTTGCCGGTGGTGTCGAATGTTTCCACAACATTTGAAGACCTGCTTGACGGACTTTCAACTTTTGATTCCGATGCTCAAATTCAAAATCAGTTGGATATGATTGTTGCCAAAATGCAGCGTCAAAAACGCCGGATGAGTGATGAAGCGGAGGAAAGTTTTGAAGATTTGTCCGGGGGGTTGAGCGTTTCTCAATTCATTGAAGAAATCAGACATATGGCGCCGTCAAAAGCTAAAGATTATGTTCTTCAAAATCCTCAACTCTTTGACCTTTTCAATGAGAAAAGACCGCCGAGAATGCTTGTTATTTCTAACCAACCGGATGAAATTATCAGTCACGAACGCGGTTACGGCGTCGGCGTTCTCAAACCGGAAGATTATTTGAGCGAATTCAATCGTTTCATCAATGAAAACATGGACAAAATCGCAGGTTTGAACATCGTCTGTACACGCCCGAAAGAATTAACTCTTGAATCTCTGAAAAGTCTCCGAAATGAAATGGCCAGACAGGGTTTTACAGAGCAATATCTTAATATGGCTGTGAAAGAAATTAGAAATGTAGATGTTGCTGCAGATTTAATCACTTTTATTCGAAATGAAGCGCTTGGTGTTCCGTTGACAAGTCATGAAGAACGCGTCAAATTCGCAACGAACAAGGTTCGGGAAAAACACCACTTTAACAAAATGCAATCGGATTGGTTCAATCGGATTGAAATGGCTGTCATGAACGAATCTGTTGCTGACCCGGATATTTTTGAAAGGGGTGCTTTTAAAACAGGTGGCGGCTTTAACAAAATCAACCGGATTTTTGACAATCAATTGGAAAAAATCATGCAGGATTTGAATTATTATTTGTATGAATAAGGAATTTTCACTATGAACAATCAGGAAATCGTTGCCAAGCTTTGGAATTTATGTAATGTTCTTCGGGATGACGGTATTACTTATCATCAATACGTCACCGAATTGACTTACATTTTGTTTTTGAAAATGACCAAAGAAACAGGTCGTGAAGATTCCATTCCTAAAGAATACCGCTGGGACAATTTGGTGAATAAGCAAGGCGTTGACTTGAAACGGTTTTACAACGATCTTTTGAACCATTTGGGTGAAAACACAAAAGGTCGCATTAAGGAAATTTATTCCGGCGCCCGTTCCAACATTGACGAGCCGAAAAATCTTGAAAAACTGATTACAACCATTGATTCTTTGGATTGGTATTCTGCTAAAGAAGAAGGCCTCGGCAACCTCTATGAAGGTCTTTTGGAGAAAAATGCCGGCGAAAAGAAATCCGGTGCCGGTCAATACTTTACACCTCGTGTTTTGATTGATGTGATGGTTGAATTAACCGATCCAAAACCGGGAGAACTTTGTAATGACCCGGCTTGCGGGACTTTCGGTTTCATGATTGCAGCCGACCGTTATATCAAAGATAATAACAATCAACTTTTTGATCTTCCTATTACTCAGCAAGAGTTCCAAAAAGAGAAAGCATTTACAGGCTGTGAATTGGTTCATGACACGCACCGTTTGGCTCTCATGAACGCTATGCTTCACGATATTGAAGGAGAAATTCTTCTTGGCGATACGCTTTCCACAATGGGAAAAGATATGAATGGTTTTGATGTGGTTTTAACAAATCCGCCATTTGGAACCAAAAAAGGCGGAGAGCGTGCAACCCGTGACGACTTCACATATCCGACATCCAACAAGCAGCTCAATTTCCTTCAACACATTTACCGCAGTTTAAAACATGACGGAAAATCCCGCGCAGCCGTTGTTCTTCCGGACAACGTTCTTTTTGCCGACGGTGACGGTGAAAGCATTCGCGTTGACTTAATGGATAAATGCAATCTTCATACGATTCTCCGGCTTCCGACCGGTATATTTTATGCTCAAGGCGTCAAGACAAATGTTTTGTTTTTCACGCGTGGAAAATCCGACAAGGATAGCACCAAAACTGTTTGGATTTATGATCTGAGAACAAACATGCCTTCTTTTGGAAAAACAAACCCGTTAAACAAAGAGCATTTTGTTGATTTTATTAAAGCTTACACTGCCAAAGACCGTTCCAAAATCGAAGATGAACGCTTTTCCTGTTTTACAAGAGAACAAGTCAAAGCCAAAAACAATAGTCTTGATATCGGTTTAATTCGCGATGACAGCGTTTTGGATTATGATGATTTACAAGACCCGATTGAAAGTGGAGAAGAAATTATTGCTGATCTTGAAGAAGCTGTTGATTTGATTAAAAGCGTTGTTAAGGAACTGAAAAGTCTTGAAGGTGAGCGTTGATGGCAAAGCAGAACTTATCTGTAAATCAAATATTAGTTCCTGAAGATGAGCAACCATATAATATTCCAGAAAATTGGACTTGGGTGAGATTGGGTAATTTTGTTGAGATATTGAGTGGTTTTCCATTTGAATCAGATTCATTTTCTCCGGATCCAAGAATGGGTATTCCATTAATACGAATCCGGGATGTGGTCCGTGGATTTACTGAAACATATACGTCACAAAAATGTGATGACGTTTATATTATCAATTTTGGTGACATTTTAATTGGAATGGATGGAGATTTTAACGTTGCTACTTGGAAAAGTGAGAAAGCTTATCTTAATCAGCGGGTTTGTAAGATTAAATCGGCTAATTCTGCTCTAATTGATAGTTACTTCTTGTATTATTTACCAATGCCTTTATTAAAAATTCACTCTAGTACTCCGAGTGTTACTGTTAAACATTTATCTACAAAAACCATAAATTCTATACCTTTCCCTCTTCCTCCATTGGCTGAACAACAACGCATCGTCGAGAGAATTGAAACCCTTTTTGAAAAACTTGATCAAGCAAAGGAACTTGTTCAACACGCTTTAGACTCTTTTGAAAAGCGTAAGGCTGCCATTCTTCATAAGGCTTTTAAGGGGGAGTTGACGGCGAAGTGGCGTGAAGAAAATGATATATCGATAGATAATTGGAGCGTTCATACCCTCGGAGAAGTATGCACTATTAATCCTCCCAAAAGTGATGTAAGTAAATGTGTTGACGATTTAGATGTTTCTTTTATTCCAATGCCTGCTGTATCTGAAATTTCTGGAAAAATTGAAACTCCGCAAATTAAGCACTTGGGTGACGTTAAAAAAGGATATACAAATTTTTGTGAAGGCGATGTCATATTTGCAAAGATTACGCCGTGTATGGAGAATGGTAAATCTGCCATTGTAGGTCCATTGGTTAACAATATTGGATTCGGTTCTACAGAATTTTATGTCCTCAGATGTTCTCCAAAATTAAATAGCAGATATTTGCATTATATGGTTCGAAATCAAAAGTTTAGAGATGAAGCACAAGCTGATATGACCGGTGCAGTTGGTCAGCAGAGGGTTCCAAGAAGCTTCTTAGAGAACTATTCATTGTCACTTCCAGATATTTTTGAGCAACAAGAAATTGTCCATATTCTTGATGGAATTTTTGAAAAGGAAAACCATGCTTTTGAACTTTATGACATCATTGAAAAAATAGATTTGATAAAAAAATCAATTCTGGCAAAAGCTTTTCGAGGAAAGTTGGGGACAAATAATCCAAATGATGATCGAATCAATTATTAAAGGGGGATTTATTTTGACAGAAGATATATATAAATGGATTTCAAAAAAATATGGAACAGAACCATATGTAATAAGGGAAATATTGAAGGATGAAACTGTTTTTTCTTTTCTTATGATTTGGACAATTTTTGAGCAAAAACTTTTTGATGGGTCTTTTAAGAGAAGCAGCATT
Source organism: Methanolapillus africanus (assembly GCF_032714475.1). Classification (NCBI taxonomy): domain Archaea; kingdom Methanobacteriati; phylum Methanobacteriota; class Methanomicrobia; order Methanosarcinales; family Methanosarcinaceae; genus Methanolapillus; species Methanolapillus africanus. The sequence continues at coordinate 89,308 of NZ_JAWDKD010000020.1, forward strand.
GAAACATTCATAGATCGTAGACTTCAACAAATTAATGTAGCTAATTTTGAATCTATAGTTGAACATTTTCATGAACGTTACCAAAATATTTCATTATATGCACATCTTAAGAAAGATGAATCTTACATTCCTGTTGATAGAATTATTTAGAAAAAGTATTGCGATTTAAATGAAAAAGAAAAAATGACTCTTTTGTTATACGTAATTTCTAGATATCGAAATAATATATTTCATGGAAATAAACCTTTTTTAGAATGGAATAATTATCGCCCTCAAATAAAATATTGTTTGAGTTCTATGACACTTCTTATAGATCAAATCAACATCGAGTCACAACAAGCTTAAATTATGGGGGATTGAATGTATATTTCTGAAGTAAATATTAAGGGATTTAGAAATTTTGAAAATACCACAATAAATCTTACAAATAAAACTCTTATTATTGGAGCAAATGATATTGGTAAAACAAATTTTATTTATGCTTTAAGAATTATTTTTGACAAAAGTTTGAATGAAAATGATTTAGAGTTATATGATACTGATTATAATGCTTATACAGAGGCTGATGAAATTGAAATTACGGTGTGTCTCTCTGGAATCGTGGAAGATTGTTTAAAAAGTCATTTCGGTGGAGACATTAAAGATGGTAAAACATATATTCGCTATAAAAATAATAAAAAGGGAAACTACCAAATTTATGGTGGATATGATATTAATTTATTGGAATTGAAACAGGGACGTAATTATTTAAAATGTATTTGTATTGAATATGTCGACACTAATCGAGATTTATACTCTTTTATTCGACGTGAACGTGCAAAACTTTTAGCAACATCCAAAGACAATTTAAATGATTCTGATTTTCTGAATGACCAAAATTCCATTGAAGATATACAGAAAGATTTGAATGAAATTAATGAAAAGGTAGACAATTTAAATTATATTAAAAATGCACTTTCAATAGTTAACGATGAGTTAAACAAACTTTCAGTACATAATGAAGATCAGAATATTAGTTTTGTTGCTGGAAAGAATGATGCAAAAAAAATGCTTGATAATTTAGATCTTGCATATTTATCTACCGATAAAAGCCCTCTACTTTTGGGCGGTGATGGACGGAATAATCAGATATTTTTAGCAACTTGGTCATCTAAGCAAAAGATGCAAAAATCTTCAGCTCAAGTTACTATATTCGCTATAGAAGAACCTGAAGCTCATCTTCATCCGCATCAACAACGTAAGTTATCAAAATATTTGCTAGACATTTTTGAAGAACAGGTATTAATTACGACTCATTCTCCGCACATTGCTTCAAATTTTCGGCCAGATAAAATTGTAAGAATATATGCAAAAAACAAGATTAGTTGCGTTGCTCAAGGTGGTTGTAGTAAAAATTTAGGAATGACCTTTGAAGATTTTGGATATCGATTAAATGCAATTACTTCCGAATTATTTTTCTGTAATGGTGTTTTTCTAGTCGAAGGTCCTTCTGAAAAAATGTTTTATACGGCTCTCTCTCAAAAAATAGGAATTGATATTGACAGATTTAATTTATCTATAATTTCGGTTGAAGGAATTAGTTTTAAACCTTACATCAAAGTTTGTAAAGCTTTAGATATTCCTTTTGTAATGAGGACAGATAATGATATTTATTTTAAAGACGGAACATCTAAGTTTTCTGGGCTTTCTAGGGCGGTTGGGATATACAATGAGTTAATCTCTTCGTCTCGTCAGGATCCAATTAGCCAGTATTGGATTGAAAATAAATCTGAAAATGAGTGGAATACGTCACAGATTCCACCCGAATCTTTGGAATTAAATAAAACGATGAGAGAAAAATTAAAAACATTTAATATTTTTTTATCAAATACAGATTTGGAATATGATCTTGTTGAATCAAAATTAAAATTGAGTTTATCAATACATTATAATGAAAAGGATAATAATTCCATCGTTAAAAGAATGCAAAAAAATAAAGCTGAAAACATGTTAGAATATCTTGAAAAACATTATGATACCCTCTATATTTTGAAAAATGATGATATTTTGTTGCCATTAAAAAAGTTAGTTTCTTTAATTGCACCGGAGGTGCATCCACTTGGTGTTAAAGCCAACCCCTGAACAAGAAAAAATTATCAATGAATCTGGTAATATTGTTGTTACGGCAAAACCTGGAAGTGGAAAAACTTTTACAATTATAGAAAAAATCAAAATTATTTCCGACTCATTGCTAAGTTATCAAGGAGTAATCGCAATATCTTTTACTCAGAAGTCAAGCTATGAACTTTCAATTCGTTCAAAAAGACGTGAAATTCCTAAGAAAAAATCTTTTTATGGAACAATTGATGGATTTTGTATTAATGAAATTATTCGACCATTTTCAAAGCATTTTACTAATCAAATAAACCTATTTGAAGTCAAAACTACTTTAAATGATTATCCAATATATAAAGAATTAAAATCTCTTGAAAATGTTAATGAAGAAGTTTCACAATCGAATATGGATTTGCTTTCTCAATCTTTAAAAGAAGGACATATATTTTTGGATATATGTGGAGAAACCGCTCTTTTTATTTTAAATAATGTTCCAGCATGTTTAGAATATCTTAAGTCTAGATACACACATATTTTCATAGATGAGTATCAAGATTGTGGTGAGGCCCAGGATGCGATTTTTAAAAAACTTGTCAATGCCGGAATCATTGGGGTAGCAGTTGGGGATTTAGATCAAGCTATTTATGCCTTTAGTAATCGTTATTCAAAGTTTCTCTCATCTTTAATGTCAAATCCTAATTTTAAACATTTTAAATTAACAGAAAATCGCAGATGTCATAAGTCAATTTCAGATTATTCTTTAGCGTTGATGGGTATTAGCATAGATTCAATTGATTACGATTATCGCATGTAGAATGTATATGTTAATGGAAATGAAACAGAAATAGTAAGATATATTGATGAAAATATTGAAAATATAATGAAAAAGTATAACATTGAGCATAAAAATGATATAGCAGTTTTGTGTAGAAAAAATGAAACGGCTGAAAAAGTACATCTCTTGTTCAAAACACCATCTAAACTATTTATTGATACAGAATTAGACAGATTCAGTTCTTATTGGGCAAGGTTTTTTTGCGATTTTTTGAGATGTTATTATGACAAAAATATTTATGGTATTGATTTTGTAAATGCATATTTCGACAGAGAATATCAATCCAAATCATATTTTAAGGCCTTAGATGTAGTTAACAAACTTTTTTCCTTAAGGGACACGGATTTGTTTAATAATGTAAGTCTCATTATTCTTCTGGCAGAGATGGTATACCCTAAATATAAAAATGAAGAAGTTGTTGTGAAATTAAAACAAATCCTTCTAAACTATAATCAGAGATCAAGTTTTAAGCCCGCAGATGATAATCAGATATGTATTTTAACCCTCCATAAATCAAAAGGGTTGGAATACAAGGCTGTGTTTCTTTTAGATTTATATAAATGGATATTTCCTCGTGAAAAATGCTCAAAAGATAATTATATTCAAGATTTAAATCTTCATTATGTAGGAATAACACGTTCAAAAGAAGTTTGCTATATTATGCAAGGTAATAAGCGATTCAGTAAACAGTATGGCACTTATATAAACGCAGAAGAGTCTTCATTTCTAAAATTTTATAATTTGCCTTCTTTAAGATGCAATATTGATTGGGAAGGTTAATTTTCCTCTTTCTTCCACCCTCATCCTTTACAAAAACGTTTCATCCTCTTCTCTAAAAACGCCACCTTAATCCCTTCAGATAGAAACTCCACAATTTCCGAATAATAATTCACAATCGTATTCAATGATAAGTATCTGAATTCAAAGAATAAGAAACTCATCCAATTCTCTCTTTCAAAAAAAGTTCAGAAGAAGACATCCCAAGGACATCTTCTTCGACATACAACATTGTTGATTTGAGAAAATAATCAACATTTATAACTTCTAATCCCAAATCTTCAACACTCAAATCCACCGTCCACTCTCAGACTCTGTCCGGTGACGAACGATGAATCGTCCGTGGCGAAGAACAAAGCAACGGTGGCGATTTCTTCGGGTTTTCCGGGTCTTTTGAGCGGCGCGCCGTCGATCATGTAGCTGACGGCGGCCTCGCCGCCGGCTTGGTCCAGCATGGCCGTGACGATGGCGCCGGGCGCAATACAGTTGGCTCTGATTTCGGGACCGAGCTCATTGGCCATCGCCTTGTTGAGGCCTTCCATGGCGTGTTTCGATGTGGAATAAGCGACCGGGCCGAAGTGGGCGGCATATCCGGCAACAGACGACGTGTTGATGATTGATCCTTTGCCTTTTTTCTTCATGATCGGCGCAACCTGCTGGGCGAGCAGCATGGCGGCGGTCAGATTCACGCTGAACACGCGGTTCCACTCTTCCAGCGTCATCTCCGTGATCGGCGTGAGACTCAGCATGCCGGCATTGTTGAAGAGAATGTCGACCGTTCCGTAGGCTTCAACCGTTTTCGGAATGATTTTTTTGATGTCATTGAGATCCGTCATGTCGACGAGCACATACATCGCTTCGCCGCCGGCTTTTTTAATGTTTTCAACGACTTCTTGCGCTCTTTTCTCGTCTCGGCCGGTCACAACGACTTTCGCGCCCTCTTTCGCAAATAAATAAGCTGTGCTGCGTCCCATTCCGGATGTTGAACCCGTACAAATGGCAACTTTACCATCTAATCTACCCATGTTTTACCTCCAAACGATTGTAACCGATCAATACTTTTAACACTTTTAATACTTTGACAACTTCGATTCCCATGGTTTTACCGCCATGCGATTTGATCGATTGACATTTACTATTTTTGTCGGTCTATTTGTAGCTTTTGTTCAATTCAAAGGATCAATTGTGATAAAATCGGTCCTTTTGATCCGCACAATCCTTTCAACAAATCATATCCGGGAGATTCAATAAACAGTTGTCACGAATGATGACGAATGGTTTTTGTTGTCCCCAATTATAACGAATCATCACAAAATGTCATGATCTCTCTTTTTATTCCTCTTCTTTTCGCCATCCTTCGTCCTTCAAAAACGTCCCGTCCTCTCCTCTGAAGAAAGCCGACCCGACCCCCGCCTCTAAAAATTCCATAATCTCCGGATCATAATTCGCAATCGTATTCAACGAATAAACATCCGAGTTCGCCGCGTCCGCCATATAATCATCCGATTCGTCTCCCGCAAAAAAGCGCCAGCCGCTGTCTTCCGGATAATCCGATTCCTCGCGGTACATAAAGCCGACGCGGAAACCGTCGACCGTAATCCGGTCGGTCGCGATGCAGCCGATCGGTCCGTTCCAATCAAACAACGGTTGAATGTCTTCTGTCGCGATTTTGAAATTCTTCTGCCGGCGAACCGGCGGCGCATCAAACCGACAGACGTTTCGCCGGTGAACGTCAATCACGTGATCCAAGGCGTCGTCATCGTCCGCGTCGCCGAAAAGATCGAGAAGCGCTTCCGCACTGTTTTCCATCTTGTAATTCATTTCTTCTTCATAAATCGGAATAATCTGGTAGAAATTCACGTCGTCGCCGCCCGGAAGCACGCAAACGTGGCCGTCGTCGGTGTACGGATTCAGCAGCAAAACGCCGGCCAGCTCCGTGTCATCGGCAAACGGACCGCCGTTGGCAATCGTGTGCCCCCAGCCGAGCCAAGTATCGCTGTTGATCGGCAAACGTGCCAAAATTTTCAGCCAGCGCAGCGGCCAATAATATTTTTCGTCGCTGTTTTGAATATCCCAGTCGGCCGGCAGCGTGACCATCATTTCCGCACGCTTGAGTTTCATGTCGTCGAGTTCTCGGGGCGCATTCATGAGGTGAGCGCCCATGCCGGTCGTGACGAGCGTATAAAAGTCCCGGCCAATGTTTTTGTCCGGCGGAATCACGCAAATGTCGACGTGAATGTCGGGCGAGACGAGTTCATGGAAAACAGTTTCAAACGGACCGAAATAGGTTTCAATGTGTTCTTCGACAGCGGCGAGCTCGTCTTCTTCGTAGAGTTCGGGAGAAAATTCGAAGTCGGTGTCGTCGCCGACATCTTCGCCACCGTTTTCGTTGAAATTCTCTATTTCAAAGTCATCCGCGTGCGGTAAATTGTTATTTTCATTTTCGTTTGTCATAAATCGAAAACGCGGTTCAAGATATATAATTGATTTGATTTTATCCAAATTGAAGGCTTTTTATATTCGATTTCGCATTACTTTATATTTCATAAAATCATCCAAAAATAAAAAATTCAGGAGACATTTTTTTGTTCGGAAAATTAAAGGAAAAACTTCAAGGATTTACGAAATCCTTGAACAAAACCATTGACGAAAAGGCGGTTGAGCTCGACAATCCGGAAGTTGTGACAGAAGAGCAGCTTCTCTTGACAGAAGAAACAATTGAAGAGAATGCTGAATCAAAAACAGCCGCCGAAGAATCCGCCACTGTTGAAGAAGCGCCGATTGAAGAAGAAATGATTATCACGGAAGAAACCACCGTCGCCGGAGAATCCGGCGACGAATGGGCTGTTGAAGAAGAAATCACAGCCGAGACCGTCAACACTAAAACCGGTAAAAAAGAGAAAGTCGGCTTTTTCGGACGCGCCAAAGCGCTCGTTTTCGACCGTGAAGTGATTCTCGACGACGACGATCTCGAAGGCCCACTCATGGACCTTCAAATCGCGCTCCTCGAAAGCGATCTCGCGCTTTCCGTGACCGACGCCATTGTCGCTTCCGTCAAAGACCAGCTTTCCGGCACCAGAAAGAAGTTCGGCAAAAACACCGGCAACATCGTTGAAGACGCGCTGAAAACCGCTATTCTTGACGTGATGTCCGCCAACACATTCGATTTTGATGAGTTCATCGAATCCAAAAAAGGAACCACGGCGCACATCGTTTTCGTCGGCATCAACGGCACCGGCAAAACCACCAGCATCGCGAAAATCGCGAACCGTCTCCAAAAGCAAGGAAAAACTGTTACCATCGCTGCCGGCGACACGTTCCGTGCCGGCGCCATTGACCAAATTCAAATCCATGCCGACCGCCTCGGCGTCAAAACGATCCGCCACCAAGAAGGCTCGGATCCGGCTGCCGTCATCTATGACGCGCTTCAATATTCCAAAGCGCACAAAATCGACGTTCTCCTGTCCGATACCGCCGGCCGCATGCACACCAACGTCAACCTGATGGCGCAGCTGGAAAAGATTTGCCGCGTCGGAAATCCGGATCTCGTCATTTTCGTTGACGAAGCAACCGCCGGAAACGATGCTGTCGAGCGCGCGTCCCAGTACAGCGACGCTGTTGCGATCAGCGGCACCATTCTCACCAAACTGGACGCCGATTCCAAAGGCGGCGCCGCCATTTCGATTGCTTACATCACGCAAAAACCGATTCTCTTTTTCGGCGTCGGCCAGAACTATGACGATTTGATGAAGTTCGACCCGGTTTGGTTTGTCAACAAAATCTTTGAGGATTAAAATAAATGGATGAAAAAGATCAACCGGCGGCGGGTTTTTTGAAAATCGAAGAAGGCACGACAAACGTTTTGGTGCCGGCTGAAAACGACGTCAAAATCCCGACCGCCTCGGTTTCTGTTTTTTACAATCCGGAAATGGAAATGAACCGCGACATCAATGTGGCGGCAACCTCCGTTTTTGTCGGCCGGTTGGCCGAACGCAAAGGCTTTGAAAAAATCAACATCCGGTATCTGGACGCCTTTTCCGCCTCCGGCATCCGCGGTCTTCGGATCGCCAACGAAGTCGGCATTTCCGTTGTTCTCAACGATATTAAACCGGAAGCTGTCAATTTGATTCAAAAAAACATCACTGAAAATAATCTCCAAAACGCCTCTGCCGTTTGCGAAGACGCGAACGTTCTTCTCTGTCGGGAAAAATTCGCCATCGTCGACATTGATCCGTTCGGCACACCGTCTCCGTTTTTGGACGCCGCCGCCATGTCGGCAACGTTTCTTCTCGGCGTGACCGCTACCGATACCGCTCCGCTTTGCGGTGCCCATCTCAAATCCGGCATGCGCAAATATGATGCTGTTCCGCTCAACAATGAATTTCACAGTGAAATGGGGCTTCGCATTCTGCTCGGCAGCATTGCCCGCGAAACCGCCAAGTTTGACAAAGGAATTCGTCCTTTGTTGTCGCATTCAACGCGGCACTACGTCCGTGTTTATGCCGAAATTTTGCATGGCGCCGGCCGTGCCGACCAAACGCTTCAAAATCTCGGATTTTTAGCGTGGTGCCCGCATTGTAATAATCGGGAAACCAAAAATGGTCTTGCCGTTTTTATGTCGGAAACGTGCGAATGCGGAAGCAAGCGAAAACTCGCCGGTCCACTTTGGCTCGGACCACTTCGAGAAGAACAGTTCTGCAGCGACGTTATCAGCATGCTTGATCAAATGCCGCTCAACAAAAAAGAGCCTGCCAAAAAGCTCGTTGAATCTTGCAAAAACGAAGCCGATCTTCCGTTTTTCTATGACCAGCACATGTTTTGCGAAGAATTGAAAATCTCGGCGCCGCCGATCGAACCGTTTTTGGAAAAGTTGCGGACCGCCGGATATATTGCAACCCGAACGCATTTTTCAGGAACGTCTTTTAAAACAGACGCGCCGATTGATGAAATTAAAAAGAAGTTGTTGGAATAATTTCTCGTTTTCATTTTTTTAATTTCCTTTTTTGTTTTGTTTTTTTGGCGGCAGCAGGCGTGCGCGTTATGGCGACACATTCTTTTTCAAATCTTTGAAAATTGCCCATTGTTTTTGATTTTGAGTTAAGAAGATGACGTTGTAGATTTTTTCAAATTCAAGCAAACCAACCCGCAAAATCTGACGCAAAAATTCCGTCGCTTCGCTAGGAATTTTTCAAGGGCGGTGGGAGTCCGTTTCCGTAAGTTTGCTTCGCAAACGGCTCCCTTCGGTCGCTAAAAGTTTGGGTTTCATTTATTCATATTTATTGTGTAAACCATCCCGCAAAATCAGACGCTTTGCGTCTGTATTTTGCGGATTCCGATCAGTAAGATGCAGTGATTTACAAATTCAGATTGCACCTACAGGTGACTGTTTTTAGATTTCAGTTTGCACCCGCAGATTATGGAACTGAGCTGCATCTGCCGCTTGCTGTTCAATTTGTATCTGCTGAACGGTATCCGTAAAATACAGATGCTTCGCATCTGCATTTTGCGGGGCCGTTTGCATCTTCTGTTTCCAACAATACAGTTGCGTCTTGTTCTGGTTTGAATCAACCGGTTTTATTTCAAAAAAACCGCTTCCATTATTTTAATATTTTCTTTTTTATATATCGGTCGGGCGTTTTGGTGAACAACACTTATATACCAAAGTCCCATATATTCATTAACTTTCAATTTACTGTTCCTATATTGTTTTATGATTCTATATTATTTCCATGGAATCAAATTCGGTCTATCGAATAATATCATATCGTCGAACGATATTTTGACAGTAAATTGGGAATCATCCATTCAAAGAGGAATATTTATGCAAATGAAAAAAACATTCATGGTTCTCTTAGCATTGGTTTTATTGATCGGCGCCGTCGGCGCAGCCGGATGTCTCGGCGGCGATGACGACAACGTGACCAACCAAAGCAACCAGTCCAACCAATCGAATCAAACAGAACCGACCACAGAACCGTCCCAGCCGGCCAACCCGGAACCGGCTCAACCGGCCAACCCGGAACCCGAACCGCCGGCACCATCCGGTGAAACGGTGACTGTTCAAAACACCTCTGAATTTGACGGAACACCCAAAGTTCTCGTCATTGCAAAGGACCGCAAATTTTCGGCAAACACGGTGAACATCAGTGCCGGCGAAACTGTCAGAATCTGGAACCGTGAAGACGTTAACTTCGCACATCTGTACCACTCTGAAGAAGGCGCTTTCCCGGACACCAAAGTCAACATCAAATACGATATTTACTTCACTTTCAACCAGCCCGGCACTTATAAAATTGACATTTACAATCCGAGCACCGGCGAACCCTACCCAACAAATGCGGTTTTGACGGTCAAGGTAACTTAATTTAATTTCATCAATAAAATCTCAACTTAACTAAATAAACAGCAACGGGGTTAACATATGAAAATGATTCATTCAAAATCATTTTTTACTTTTTTATTGCTTTTGATTCTCCTTTCCGTTGCCGGCTTTTCGGGTTGTATCGGCGGGTCCGATACATCCGGCAATAACACAGCCAATTCATCCGGTTCGGGTTTCGGCTCAGAATCGGTGACCGTTTGGTCGTCTTCCGATTATGAAGGATTTACCGACCAAACCGTTTTGGCAAAAGGCCGTCAATTTGTGAATTCTTCGGTCACCATTCAAACCGGCGAGACCGTCCGAATTTGGAACCGCGAAGATCAAGCGCACTACGACCACCTCTACCACTCGGAAGACGGTGCCTTTAAAGACATCCGCGTCAACGCTCTTGACAGCACTTATTTGGTATTTAACAAACCCGGCACTTACAAAATCGATCTTTACAATCCGGATACCAACTCATTTTACGGCACGACCGGCAATACTGTTTTGACGGTGACGGTGACGAAACCATAAATAAAAAACGGTTTTTCAATTTTTTTAATTTTTAGTTTGATTTATTTAATATTTGATTTATTTGAAATTTAATTTCATTTCAATATCGGGGAAATATTTTATGCAAATCACAAAATCCAAAACACTCATGATTTTAGTAACCCTTGTGGTTCTGATTTCCGTGGTCGGACTTGCCGGATGTATCGGCGGCGACAACTCGACCAACACCACCAACAACACAACCAACGCCACAAATAATACAACCAATAACACAACCAACACAACGCCATCTGCCGGCTCTGTGACTGTTCAAACCATGGAACAATTCACAGGCGACAAGAATACAGCGATTACCGTTCTGGCCAAAAACAGACAATTCATGAACGCAAATCCCAGCATCACAACCGGACAAACTCTTCACATCTGGAACAGAGAAGACGTTTCACCGTACAAACACCTTTACCACTCTGAAGAAGGCGTCTTTGAAGACATTCAAAACAATCCGAGATACGAGGTCTACATGACGTTCAACCAACCGGGCGTTTACCACATTGACCTTTACAACCCGGATACAGGCGCTTTCTATGACACCACCGGAAACAGAACAATGACGGTGACTGTTACAAACGCTTAATTTTTTAAAAATAAAAATTGATTCAAATCAATCATTTGAATTAATAATGCCGGCTTTGCCGGCAATCTTTTTTATTTAAAATTCAGGGTCCTCTTCTTTTTTTATGCATTTCATCTTTTCTTCAATATGTGTAATTTTGATTTCTGGTTTTTGATTCCATATTTTTATAAATTTAGCCAATGACTTAAAATATTATAATATACATTTAATCTTTGATTTTTTATAAAAGAGGAAATATGATGAAATCTGCAAAATCCCTGACGTTTGTCTTATTACTGCTCACGCTTGTGGTTGCCGTCGGAATTTCCGGTTGTGTCGACAGTTCGAACAACACCACACCGGATAACAATACGACGCCGGCCAACAACACAACCAATAATACGACAAATAACACGACCAACAACACAACAAACAATACCACACCGGGCCCCGGTTCTGTCACTGTTTCCCGTCCGGGAGAATATAACGGCACACCGGTTCAAACAATCATTGCGGAAAACCGTGAATTTACCACCCACAACACATCCATCTCCGTCGGCGACACGCTTCATGTTTGGAACCGCGAGATGAACACGCCTTACAACCACCTCTACCACTCTGAGGAAGGCGCTTTTGAAGATGTCCAAGTCAACGCCAAATATGAAATTTATTTCACATTCAACGAGCCCGGCGTTTACCACATTGACCTTTACAATCCGGACACAGGCACATTCTATATGTCTTCCGGTGATGTTTTGACGGTCACAGTGACTTAAAATCAGATCATTCGTAAATGAATTGAAAAACATCGCAGAAGCGATGTTTTTATTCATTTTTACTTTTTTTGTTTCATTTTTACTTTTTTTGTTTCATTTTTAATTTCTGTCTTTTTTTTAAATTTCTTTCTTTTTTTTAATTTGTTTCTTTTGTTAACATTTTTCACTTTGCTCTTTTTCTGATTTCATCAAAACATATATGTTTCATGAAACATATTATTCCTCATCATTGTTTTAAAATTAAGAGGATTTTCCATGATTCCCGATATTGAAAAATTTCTGTTTCAAGAAAAAACATGTCTTTCCATTCTTTTTATTTATGACAAAGAAGTCACGTACATTTCGGAAGTGGCGGCAAACATCGATTCAACGTTTGCACACACCAACAAAATCATCAAAAAGCTGGATGAAATCGGTTTTATTTCCACTTTTTTCGAAGGCCGGACGCGCTTCCTTCAATTGACGCCCAAAGGCTGGCATTACGCAAAAAATTTGACGCAGGCGCATCAAGTCGTTTTGTCTGACGAAATCTTTGAATTTCCGGAAGGCTACGTTCCGACCCGAAAGCCGGATCCTGAGCCCGAAGTTTCGGCGTCTGCCGGCGCATATGCCGAAACCGGCGGCGCAGACGGAACAGGTTTTGGCGGAAGCGAACGGAAGAAAGAGAAAAAAGTATATGTGGGACCGCTCACGCTGGAAGACCGGATTGAAATTTTCGGAGACAAAATCCAAGAGATTTATGAGGAACAAACGGAATCCGACGCCGATTCGGAAACACTTCTTCGAAAACTCGGGCCTTATGACCGTGAACTCAAAATGATCGGCAAAGAAATTGAAGGCTTGCCAGATCCGGATCCGAAATTGGTTAAGTCATACAGGGTTGCCGTTATGAAGTATTCTTTTTATTTGGGAAAAGAGTATGAGAAGTAATAAAAGAGATGGAAAGTTAGAATCTTTGAATAAATAAAATATTGTAAATAATGTAAATAATGTTGAAAACGTTGTTGATTTTATGATTATTGAATTATTGCAGCCGGTTTACGGTCACGAAGAAAACGCGAAAAAATCGCTCAAAGCGTTTATGGACGAAGAGTTTAAAGACCTTGACGTTGCTTTTGAGATTTTGTCGCCGAAAGTCGCGGGGAAAAAACATCTGTCGGTTATGGTTTCCGGAGACGACGAGGAAGTTTCCGCCAACTTTTTGTACAACGCATTCGGAAAGCCCCTTCAAAAATCCGACGCCGTCCCGGGAGAAACGTACAAAGGCTTTATTTCAAAAATCGAGCCCGACCAAATCACCGTTGACATCGGATTTGATGCAATCGTTTCCGCGATGTCGCTGTCAACGCTCGGCGCCGGAAACGCCGGACAAATTGCCGCCCGCTTCGGCATGATTCCGTATTTGCCGGTCACGGTGACAATTCCAACCGGATCCGTGCCGGCGGATGAGCTTTGGGCGGTCGGAAAAGTGAATTTTTCCAAAGAGCAAATTGATTTATGGTGGACGTGGAAAAAGTCGTCGACCGACCGGATTTTTTTGAACAACGCCACCCGTTCCCAGGTCAAAGCGGCGCTCAAAAAGAAAAGGCACGGCCGGGATGTTTACGGTGTCGAACGGCTCGGATTGATGGAATGCGTCGTCATTTGCAACGAAAAAACAGACGGTCCCGGAATTGTGGCGTCGATTGGAAAGTTACTGCCGTCGCAAATGGGCGTGCTGCTGGCGGATAAAAAAAGTGTGAAATAAATCATCCGTTCAATTATAAGTTGAACGAGACAAATGATTTAAATAAAGTGACTGAAATAAAAATATCCATCGGAATATTGTCTATTCATTATCTATTCATTCTCGAAATCATCATTGAAAATCAAATTTGAAAATCAAATCGGAGGTCTTCTATGAAAAATAAAATTTTAATGATTATCGCGCCCGAGCGCTTCCGCGACGAAGAGTTTTTCCACCCCAAAGAAGTCTTTGAAAAAAATGGCTTTACGGTTGTTGTTGCCTCGACCAAACTCGGCGTCGCCCAGGGCGTCAAAGGCGGTTCTTACAACGTCGACATCACGATTTCGGATGCCAAAGCCGACGATTACGACGCGATTACAATTTCCGGCGGCGGCGGTTCGAAGGCTTTTTTGTGGAATGACTCGGCGCTTCATGCTCTTTTAAAAGACGCGGACGCCAAAAACAAAGTCGTTTCCGCCATTTGTAATGCACCGGCGGTTTTGGCCAAGGCGGGGCTTTTGTCGGGCAAAAATGCCACCGTTTTTGACGATCCGGACGCCATTTCAGCTTTGAACGCGGCGGGCTCGAAATTAAAGCCGGAGCATGTCGTTCGCGACGGACGGATGATTACGGGAGACGGACCCGATGCTTCTTATGATTTTGGGGAAGAAGTCTTAAAAGCAATTCGTGAAACTGAAAAATGAGTGGTTGGCTCGTTTTTCTTTTTTTAATATTTTTCAGTTCCCATTTCTGTTCCCCACTTCTGTTTTCCGTTTGTGTTTCTCATTTACTAATTCCATCTGTCAATCTTAGGGGAATCCGCAAATTCAGACGCGAAACGCGTCTGAATTAGCGGGGCTGTTTGGAATTTTTCAGTAACAACAATACAGATGTTGCCTGTTCCGTATTCCCAATCTGTTTCCAACAATACAGTTGCTTTCTTGTTCAGTATTTTCAATCTGTTTCCACAAATACAGTTGCTTGCATGTTCTGTTTTCTCAATCTGTTTCCAACAATACAGTTGCTTTCTTGTTCCGTATTCTCAATCTGTTTCCAATAATACAGTTGCTCACTTGTTCCGTATTCTCAATCTGTTTCCACAAATACAGTTGCTTTCTTGTTCCGTATTTTCAATCTGTTTCCATAAATACAGTTGCTCACTTGTTCCCTATTTCCAATCTGTTTCCACAAATACACATAATTCCTTGCTCCAAAAGGAATCTCGCAGCCGCACGGTTTTTATTTTTGCTGCCGCAAAAATAAAAACTCGTCAACGATTTCGGATTTCTCAAAAAATGATTCTCACTCTCTTTTATAAATCCTATAAGCAATGCCGCCGCCGATGAGATTAATCAACACAATCAAAACGGCCGCCACATATTTGTTCGAAAACACGCCGCCGCCTGAAAAGGCCGAACCGCTGTTTTCTGTCAAATCTGAATCAGAATTCGTTTTTATCATTGATTTCCGAATAAATTCCGACATATTTTTGCTCAAATCGTTCTCAACAAAAACCGTCGCCTCGGTTTGTGTATATTTTCCGCTTTGTCCGGTCCATTTGATTGTGTAGCTTCCCGGTTCCAAACCGGAAACCGCGTATTTCGAGTAACCCGACGATGAAAAAATCTCATTTCCCGATCTCAAAATTTGAACGCTTTCCGTTCCCGGAAATTCAAGCGACAACGTCAACTTTTCCTTGGCCGGCAGCACATTTCCCTTAGAATGGCGCGGATGTTCGGCAATCCCGAACATCGACAAAAACGTCGGTGCAATGTCTTCTTGACCAACATCAGAGCCAACAATTCCTTTTTTCACGTTCGGTCCCCAAATAACCAACGGAACCGTTGTCGCTTCCACCGATTTCCCGTACTTTCCGGAACTGTGCCCGCCGCCTTTTTTGTCAAGCGTTTCAAAAGACATTCCGTGGTCGGCCGTCACAAACAAAACCAAATTGTTCCGCTTGCATTTGTTAAAAAGCGTCTCCAAATCCTTGTCCAGCCGTTCAATCGAATCCAAATAAGCGTAATAGCCGCGGTAATGCCCGGTCGAATCCGATGCGCCCGCGCTGATCACCACGACAAATTTTTGATTCGGATATTTTTCCATAACAGTCACCGCTGCACAGGCGGCGTCAAGCGCCCACCGGTTGTAGCCGGCATACCGGTCACCCGTATCCTTGGAAGAAACGTAAGACGAAGCGTTCTTTTGGAGTTTTTCAAATTCCGCTTCAATTTCTCCAATCATCTTTTGCCGCTGCGCCCCTTCCGCCGTCGACGAATCAAACCGGTCGTTTCGCTGAATCGCAAAATTCATGTTGTTGACCGAATTCGTTTCATCGTAAACAATGATATCGAATTTTTGCCGCATAGACATAAAATCGCCGCGCTGCATGACGCCGATGCACAAAAAATCCTCGTTCCGAAAGACATCCATCAACGTTGATCCGGAATAACCGACCATTTCGGAATCTGCCGCCGTATTTCCGGCGACGACGGTTGAATGCCCAAGCTCGGTCACCGGATGCGGCGCTTTCATCGTACATCGAAAACCATCCGCCCAAATCCGGGGAAGCGTCGTCAGGCGCGCGTTATTTCCGGTTTCGCCGGTCAGCGTCTGCGGTTTTTGTTCCGGAAAAATGTAGGCGGATCCCATCCCGTCGACAATCAAAAGAACGCCGCCCTGTGGGGCTGAGCCGGATAAATCAACGGAATAATAAGCGTCGGAAGAAGCATCCACTAAATGGACGAGAGCAATACCAATGCAAACTGAAAATAAAATCAGCAAGCAGAGAAAAACAAAAAATGTTTTCCATTCGTTTGTCAATTTTCTTTGAGACATAAAACAAAGCAGCGTCTCATTCTTTATAACCCGTTTGAAAATCTCAAAATCGGAAAATATAAATATAATTTGTTTGCGAATTCTCACTCGCTATCGTTTTTTAAAAAGATTACTTCTGACCATATTTTCGGACATGGTTCCAAGATTGGATCAACTTGATTTTTTCAGTTGTTTTCTGATCGGTTTCATCGGTTGTGTTTTCCATGTCTTGCGCCGTTGCGTCCATTCTGTAAACGCTCAAATCCTTTCGCCCGAAATGTTTTCGATCATCGCCGATCGGACAAACCTTGATACAAATGCCGCACGGGGAAATTCCATTGGCAGCCAAACGTTCGCTTTGAGCCGTGCATTTTTGTTTGTCAATTTTTGAGAGCGGGTACGGCATTTTTTTGTCGCCGCAAATAGCGCCGGCCGGGCAATGACGCACGCAAAGCATGCACTCGATGCAGAGATTCTTTGCCGGCTCATTTTTTGTTTCTATTTTTGATTTTGCAGCTGCCTTTTTTTTGTTCGGAACACCCAGTTCGTTCAATGTGGCCGTCGTTAAAACCGTTGTGAATCGAATCCGCGGTCCATACTCCTGCGTCAGAATCGTGTTGTTGCGGCCAAAAGTTCCGAGATCGGCGTAATAAGCGGCGTGCTTGTGAGAAAAAGCCGCCGTCGGTTCCTTCTTGAGCGCGGAAATGCCGGCGTAGCCGTCTCTTGAAATCGGCATGCTCGGCATGCCTTCTTCATTGAGAAACTGAGAAATCAAGAGAGCTTCCTGATCCAAAAAAGCGTTGAGCGTCTTGTAATGCTCGTTATAATAAACCGACGGCGTTGTTTCTAAAATCGGAAGATTGACAGAAACGCCGATCACAATGGCGGTTTTTACCGGCGGAAAAACATTTTCCGGAAAAAATTCGGCCGGCACCGGGTATTTTTCATCGGATTTCCAGGCGTCCGCCTGTGCAAAACCAAAGACGGGAAGAATATGATTCTTTTGTTTTTTCAAAAGAAGTTGATATAACGTTTTCATATATTTCCCTTCAATAAACGGTAGGAATCGGATGAATTATGTATCAATTTATGTATTGATTTTATATTATTTTTGCATCAAATCCAAAATGCGAACCGCCATGTGCGCGCCGTTGGCGCCGTTGTCGATACCGACGCTGGCCACAGGAACGCCGGGCGGCATTTGAGCAATTGACAAAAGAGCGTCAAGACCGCCGAGTTTGGCGCTCACCGGAACGCCGATCACCGGTTTTTTGGTTTTGGATGCGACGACGCCCGGAAGCGCGGCCGACAAACCGGCAATTGTAATGAAAACAAGCGCTTCGCTGTTTTTAATGTAAGCGTCTAAGTCGTCTGGGTTTCTGTGTGCGGAAATGACGACGACCTCATATGTATAACTCGTTTTATCCAAAACGGAAACCGCTCTGTCCGCAATCGCGCGGTCAGATTCGGATCCCATAATAACGGAAACTTGAACCAAATTGAATTCCACCATTGTTTTATGATATAATGAAATGATAAATTGAAATGATAAATTGAAATGTTGAATATCAAATTTTTAAATTTGAATAATATGAATATTTTAAATATTGAATAATGTGAATTTTTGTTATTCTGAAAATATGATTTATCTGTTGACCGTTGCTTTTCTAATATTTCATTGATTAAAAAGTTGCTGGGACAACAAGAATTGATTTCATGTCAATTAAAATTGAATTCGTATGATGAAAGTATCCCGACAAAATATATAAATTTTAATCGTCCGGCATTTCAGTTTTAATAAACGCTGACACCCTTAACGCCGTTGGCTTTCAAAATCCGTTCCACCAAATTTCCGGGAATTTTTTCATTGGTAATGATCGTCAGCCTTGGATTTTCCGTAAAATAAGGGTCGTCGGAAACGGCTTGCCGGATGCTGAGTCCGGCGTCGGAAATAATTCGTGTGACGTTGGAAATAATCCCGACGTCAGCGCCGTCATCAGGCGTGATGACGACCACGCCCAAATTCAAGAGCGGGGCGACGTCCGCCAAAAAGGGAATGGATCTTACGTTTTTGAAAATATCGTACAGCATCTCATCTTCCAGAATGTGTTTGGCGGTCGCGTCCACAACGCGACGGTCGACCCGCACTTCTTTTCCGATCTGAACGTGCGGAATCTCAATGTTTCCGGAAACGACTTTTCCTTCGGCGTTGATCTGAAATCCGCGCTCAAAAAGCAGCTTCACCACTTTTTCCTGAGCCGGATATTTTTCGAATTTGATACGAATCGGTTCCCAAATAACGATTCCTCCTGACGGCTGATCTTTTTTAAATTTGAAAAATGATGATTAAAACGTTGAAATGTAATTAGATGTATAATTATTCATTAATGATGTTAGTTGTACATTTCTGTACATCTTATATAAATATTCTTTATTCGGTTCACAATATTCGGTTCAATATTCTGTTGATTCAGTTCAATATCCGGTTCACAAAATTTATGTATTCATAATGTCTTTATAACAATCATGTCTACCGTCAAAAATGCCCCGAGAACAGCGACAACGATCATTGTCCGATCCGATTCCGGCGCGCGCGTCAGCAATTCCCGCGATCCGTATTACAGTTTGATGCGGCGCGTTTTTCAAGAAGACGCAACGGCTGTTCGCGGACAAAAGTTTTTGAACATGGTTGAAGAGCGCCAAAAAGAAGGCAACCCGCTTCGAACGGATGAATGGGAATCTATCATCGAGCAGCTCGGAACCAACCGCGCCTCGTTTTATTCGATGCGCAACAAATTGATGGGCGCAGGGCTTATTTCCGTCAAAAATCAAAAGTACCGGCTTTCCGGGCAGTTTTCCAAAGACTTGAGCGACATGGCTCGTTGGTGGTGGACGGCCGTTTTAGGAAACGAAGAAGAAACGGTGGATTAATCACGTGAGATCTATTTGATTAATCCGATGTGGATTAATCACGTGATTGATCAATTAGATTAATCTGATGTGGATTACTCTATTATATTCATATTTTTTATTTTCCGCGGGCTTTTTTTAAAAAACGGTGTCCGCCGGGAAAAGTATTTATATCATTTTTCACTTTTAGAACTGAATTCTTTGAATTCGTTCGTTTTTGAATCTTTCAAAAAAACCATCAACGAAGCCCGGTAGTGTAGTGGTCAATCATACGGGACTCTGGATCCTGTAACCTCGGTTCGAATCCGTGCCGGGCTACTCATTTTTATTTTTCATTTTATTTCGTTTCGATTATTTTCTCGTTTCTATTATCTATTTCTATTCTTTCTGTTTCTATCTTTACTGTTTCTGTTTTCAGGTTCAGTTTGCATCTACAGTTGACTATTTTCAAATTTCAGTTTGCATCTCTGCTTCTCTCTCATCTTTTTTGAGATATCCGCAAATTCAGACGCGAAACGCGTCTGAATTAGCGGGGCAACGCCGGACAAAACTACTAACAATACAGGTCTTTCCTATTCCGTTTTCCAATCCGTTTCCAACAATACAGGTTTTTCCTGTTCCGTTTTCTCAACCTGTTTCCAACAATACAGGTTTTTCCTGTTCCGTTTTCTCAACCTGTTTTCAACAATACAGGTTTTTCCTGTTCCGTTTTCTCAACCTGTTTCCAACAATACAGGTCTTTCCTGTTCCGTTTTCCAATCTGTTTCCACAAATACAGGTGTTATCTTGCTCCAACGGCCGCAACAGCCGCCGCCATGAGAGGTCCCTCCTTTTCAAAGATTCACCTCAAAGCCGCCGGTTTTTATTTTTGCGTTCGCAAAAACAAAAACCAACCCCGGTTTCATTCTTTAAACAATATTTTCTGTCTAAATATTTTATATTTTATGAAAAAAACAATTTTTCGACAACAGTTCAAAATCTCTCTCAAAATGACACATCCATCTGCATGTGATTTCGCTGTGACGAAAATTAAAACGGGAGTGAACAAAATATAAATAGAACGGTTTGACATTAACACATCACATCAAAAATCAAAATCATAAAAATATGTTTAAAGTTAAAAAATAACGGAGTTTTACAATTTGTATCTGATTGTCACGGAAAAAGAAACCGCCGCCAAAAGAATTGCGGCGATCCTGGCGGAAAACAAAGTGAAAAAGGTGCGCTACCCCAAGCTCGGGGTCGAAACGTACGAATTTTCGTACGGCGGACACGAACGAACGGTCGTGATGGGACTGTCGGGACACGTCGTCGGCATCGATTTTCCCAAAGAATACAACAACTGGCAAAAAAATTCGGCGAAAGATTTGATTGACGCCGACATTATTGTCACCACCACCAATAAAAAAATCGTCACCGCGCTCAAAGTCATCGGCAAAGACGCCGACCTCGTCACCATCGCGACTGACTACGACCGTGAAGGCGAATTGATCGGCGTCGAAGCGCTTTCGCTCATCCAATCCGCCAACCCGGACGTCAAGTTCAACCGCGCGCTTTACAGCGCCATCACGCCCAAAGACATCACGCACGCTTTTGAAAATTTGACAACCGTCAATTTCAACCTCGCCGACGCCGGCCACTCCCGCGAAGTCATCGATTTGGTGTGGGGCGCCTCGCTCACGCGATATATCTCTCTTTGCGCCGGCCGCCTCGGAAAACTGTTCTTGTCTGTCGGCCGCGTCCAGTCGCCGACGCTCGCCCTCATCGTCGAACGCGAAAAAGAGCGCGAAGCCTTCGTTCCGGTCGACTATTGGGAAATTGAAGCCACGCTGGAAACCAAAAAGAAAGAGCCGTTCGTCTCGGAATATCATCTCAACCGCATCTTTGAAAAAGAAGTCGCTGAACGCATCTTCAAAAATGTCGTTGTCGGCGGCACCGCAAAAGTCGCCGCTGTCGAAGCCAAAGAACGCAAAGAAAAGCCGCCGATCCCGTTTAACACGACCGAATTTTACGTGGCCGCCAACGCCGTCGGCATTTCCGTCAACAACGCCAAACGCATGTATCAAACGCTTTACGAAGCCGGTTACCTTTCTTATCCGAGAACGGACAGCACGATCTATCCGGAAAGCCTTGAATTGCGCACCTTAATCGAAATGTTCATCGGCACCGAGTTCGAAGTTTACGCCAAAGAACTGCTCAAGCAAAAAGAGCTCACGCCGATGCAAGGCAAAAAAGAAGATCCGGCCCACCCGCCGATTCACCCTGTGGCGCCCGCCAAGCGCTCCGACATGAAAGAAGACGAGTGGAAAATCTATGAGCTCGTCGTCCGCCGTTTCCTGGCCACATTCGCCGGCGAAGCGGAATGGCACACGCTGCGCGTCAACATCGATATCAACGAAGGGGAAAACAAAGAAGAATTCAAAGTCAACGGCTCCCGCCTGACCAACGAAGGCTGGCGCTGGTACTACCCGTACAACAAACCCGAAGACCGCCTCCTGCCGGAGTTGGCGCAAGGCGACCAACTCAAAGTCGCCAACAAAGAATTCTTTGAAAAAGAAACCCAGCCGCCGAGCCGTTATGGCCAGGGCCGCCTCATCCGTCTCATGGACGATTTGGGCCTCGGCACAAAAGCAACGCGTGCCGACATTATCAACAAGCTCACGTCCAGATATTATATTCACGGCAATCCGCTCCAGCCGACAAAAATGGCGTACGCCGTCGTCGATACGCTGGAACAGTACACGCCGACCATCGTGAAGCCGGACATGACGAAGCAGCTCGAAGAAGACATGGACAAGATTTCGGAAGGAAAAATCAAAGAAAGCGACGTGCTGGCCGAATCCCGTGAAATGCTGAACAAGATTTTTGAAGATTTGGAAAAGAACAGCGAAGAAATCGCTAAGTCCCTCCAATCCGGTCTTCTGGAAGACAAAATCGTCGGCCAATGCCAAAACTGCGGCTGCGATCTCATCATCCGAAAATCAAAGAAAGGTTCCCGTTTCATCGGCTGCAGCGGTTATCCGGAATGCAGTTACTCGCTGCCGCTCCCAAGAACCGGACAAGTTGTCGTGACCGACAAAATGTGCGACGAGCACAACATGGCGAAAATCAAAATCATCACCGAAGGCAAACGCCCCTGGGAATTCGGCTGCCCCGCCTGCAATTTCAGAGACTGGGAAAAGCAGAAGGAAGACGCCGACAAAAGCGGCCGGACCATGATTCCGTTCGGCGAAGCCGTGAAAAAAGCTCAAGCCCGCGCCAAAGCCAAGAGCAAATCGGAAACGCCGGAAACCCTTTCAGACATCAAAGGGCTCGGCGAAGCGTCCCTCAAAAAGTTAAACGACGCCAAGATTGAAACATTGGAAGATTTAGCGGCCGCCAATACGGAAAAGCTGGCCAAAAAGACCGGCATCAGCGTCAAAAATATTGACAAATGGAAAGAAGCGGCGAAGAATGCTCAGCAAGCAGAAGAGTAAAAATTTACAGTGAGCATTTGTAAGGTTTCTAACATTTTCTTCTTCAAATCACGCAAACCATCCCGAAAAATCAACCGAAAAATTCCGTCGCTTCGCTAGGAATTTTTCAAGGGCGGTGGAGGCCTGTTTCCGTAAGTTCGCTTCGCGACCGGCTCCCTGCGGTCGCGGAAAATAAATTCAACTAAATTAACGATCCCAAGCAAACCCTCCCGAAAAATCAAACGCTTTGCGTTTGATTTTCTCGGAATACGATGTAATGTGATGGATACAATAGCAGTAGATACAAACCGTAAAGTTAACAACTAATGGTACAAACTGAAAAACCAACAACTGCCGGTGCAATCTGTAATTAAAAATCAGTTGGTGCAAACTGTAAAACTAACAACTGCAGGTGTAAGTTATAAATTACAATCAGTAGGTACAAACGGAATCTGTAAAGTAATATCTATCTCATTATACTGCGAAATCCGCAAAATACAAACGCTATCGCGTTTGATTTTGCGGGTTGGTTTGCTCGAATCAGAATAAATCGGCAAAATTATTTTTTAGGATTAAAAATGGAACTTCAATTTTTAGGCGCTTGCCGTGACATCGGCCGCTCCGGGATTCTTGTCAACGGAGAAATTCTTTTCGACTACGGCATTAAAGTCGGCGAGGTCACCGAATATCCGTCCGGCTCCGTTTTTCCGAAAGCCGTATTCGTTTCTCACGGACATTTGGACCATGCCGGCGCGATTCCGGGACTTGTTCGTTATATGCCGGCGCCGCGGTTTTTTATGACGCCCCCAACGGCATCGCTTTCAGAAATGCTGGCGCGGGACACGCTCAAAATCGCCGCTGCCGACGGCGACTTTTGTCCGTTTATGGAAGACGATCTGCCCACTCTTTTTCGGCAAACAACTGAGATTGACCCCGGAAAATCATTTGATTTATCCGAATATGACGAATTGAACTTGAATATGGATTATAAAGTCCGTTTCTTTGACGCCGGCCATATTCCGGGCGCGTCTTCCATCTTTTTGAAGGAAAAAATGGGCGACGGCAAAAGCGTTTATTACACCGGCGACGTCAACCACCAAGACACGCGTTTGGTCGGAAAAGCCACAGAAGCCGCGCACGCCGACGTGCTCATCATCGAAAGCACCTATTTCGGGCGCGACCATCCGCCCCGCGCGGAAACCGAAAAGCGGTTTATCGAAGACATTTATGAAACCATCAACCGGGGAGGTTCTGTTCTGATTCCGGCATTTGCGATCGGACGGACGCAGGAAATTCTGATGTTGCTGCACGCCAACGGTATTTCTCCGTACATCGAAGGCATGGGCGTTGAAGCTTACAACCGCTTGATTCGATTCCCAAACTATTTGCGCGACAAAAAAGAATTGGTAGAAGCGTTTCAAAGCGCGATTAATCTGCAGCAAAAAGACAAAATTAAATCCGGCGGACACCACCGTCATGCGCCGCTGCATGGTTCCGTTATTTTGACGACGTCAGGCATGCTGGAAGGCGGACCGGCGCTTTATTATTTGGAAAAATTGAAAAACGACCCGCGGTCCCGGCTGATGTTTACCGGATATCAAGCGGAAGGAACAAACGGACGGCAAATCTTGAATTCCAAGTTCTTTGAAAAAGACGGCAAAATTCACCACATCAATATGCAAGTCAACCGATATGATTTTTCGGCGCACTCCGGCGATAAAGATCTCAAAAAGTTTGTGAAAAGCTTTTGCAAAAACGGAACGGAGAAGGTGTTCTGCGTTCATGGGGAAAACACGGAAGAATTCGCAAAATGGGTTGAAGAAAATGTCGGCGTTGAGGCGTTTGCGCCGGAAATAGGGGATAAGTTTGTGATTTAATTTTCAGATTTTCTTTTTCCTCCTCTTTTTCCTTCTCTTCCTTTTCATTTTTTAATTTTCATATTTTTAATTTTATTTTTTAAATCTTGGGTCAGATAATTTTCAATTATTCCGTCCACAAATACTTGTATTTGTCCAAAAACGCATACTGTTCTTGTTCCCGTTCCCGCTTGTAAATCATGGCGGCCGGATGGAATATTTTTAAAAGCATTTTACCGTCTTTTGTCTTTTTGAGTTCGCCCCAGCCGACGCTTTCTCCAAATGCTTTTTCGGCTGTATTTCCGAGCAGAATGATGACGGTCGGGTTCATGAGATGCAGCTGTTCCGTCAAAAATGGGCGGCAAATCTCGATTTCCTTCGTCGTCGGCGTCCGGTTTTCCGGGGGGCGGCATTTCAGCGTGTTGATCACGGCCCAGTCGCCGTCTTTCATTTCCATGTAATTGATCATTTTGTCGAGCAGTTTTCCGGCGCGGCCGCAGAACGGGACGCCGGTTTCGTCTTCATTTTTGCCGGGCGCCTCGCCGATAAAAACGACTTTCGGGTGGTTGGAGCCTTTGGAGATCACTTTGTTGGTGACGGTCAGGTGCAAATCACAGCGCCTGCACGCTAAAATCCGTTTGTTGAGGTCGTCGAATTCGGAATTGGTTGAACCGCCGTCTTCCTCTTCTAAAAAAGAATTTAAATCAACAGGTATAAGTTTCATAAAACCAAAAAGAGTTTAAATTATATATATTAACACTTCATATAGAAAGCACTTCAGCCTCAATCATTCTTTATATATTTTTAGTTATAAAATTCCAGACGGAGAAATCTTTCATGAAAGTCATTGTTGTCGGCGCCGGTGAAGTCGGTTACAACATTGCGAAAATTATGTCCGAAAAGAATGACGTGATCGTCATTGAAAAGGACACGGAGCGTGCGGCTCGCGCCAACGAGCTCGACGTCGGAATTGTTGTCGGGAACGGCGCGAACGTCGATCTCCTCAAAAAATTACCCTCTTTTGATTTATTTGTCGCCGTCAGCAGCAACGACGAAATCAACATCTTGGCTTGTTTGGCCGCCAAAGCCGTGTCCAAGGGAAAAGCCAAAACGATTGCACGTGTCAGCAACCCCGATTATATTAAAAAACCGATTTCCACCCGAACCGAAGTCGGTATCGACGTCATGGTTTGCCCGGAATTGGCATTGGCGTCTGAAATTGCGGAACTTTTGTATTTGCGCGGCGCCGTTGACGCCGAACTGTTTGCGGACGGCAAAGTGGAAATGGTCGTCTTCCAGATTTCCGAAAAGAATCCGCTCATCGGCAAACCGTTTAAGGAACTGGATATTTCAAAACGCTGCATCATCAGCGCGCTCATGCGTCAAAGCGAAGTTATTATTCCCGGCGGCGACAGTTTTCTCATGCCGGGCGACAACGCGATCGTCATTTGTAAAACGGAAGATATCGACCACATGCAGTCCGTTTTTTCTCCGGAAGAAGAATCCGGCAAAAAGAAGCGGAAGAAAATTTTGCTCATCGGCTGCGGCGACGTTGGTTTGTACTTGGCAAATCTGATTGATAAAGATCCCGATGTGGATTTAAAAATAATCGAACAAAACGAGGACCGTTGCCTGGAAATCGTGGACCTGCTCCCCAACTCGCTGATTCTCAAAGGGGACGCGACAGATATTGATTTACTCAAAGAGGAAGACGCCGGCGGTTCAAATGTCGTGGTCGCCGTCACTGACAGCGACGAAAAAAATCTGCTGTGCGGCCTCATGACCAAACACTTCGGCGCGCAAAAAGTGATTGCCCGAACCAGTCATCCGGATTACATTCCGGTTTTTGAAATGGTGGGCGTCGATATCGCGCTCAGTACCCGCAACGCAACGATTAACGAAGTTCTCCGGCTGACGTCCGGAACCGGCATTGAAACGCTGAGGGCGGTCCCGCAGGCGAAATCCGAAATATTGGAGTATCACGCCACCGAAAAATCAAAAATTGTCGGGACGCCGCTTAAAAATCTGGATTTTCCCAAAGACGCCATTATCAGCATGGTGGTCCGCGGCGACGAACAAATCGTCCCGAACGGAAACCTGGTTATTCAGCCGGAAGACCGGGTGATTTTATTTTCAAAACCGGAAGCTTATTCCAAGTTGAGTAAGCTGTTTAAGTAATTGAAAAGTTAACCCATTTAATCAAAAACAAAAGCAATTTTAAAAAGAAATGCGACATAAAGATCGAGTCTATCGTTTCCGGTATCTTCAAAAATGTGCGCCATAACGCGCGCAGGCCGGCGCAGAAAAAAACAAACAAAAAATCCATAAAATCAAAAAAGATTATTAGGCGGCCGGTTCATGAACTATCACAACATTTTATCGATTATCGGAAAAGTGTTGCTCATTTTGGCCGGCGTCCAAATTCTTCCGCTGGCGGTTGCCATTTATTACGGAGAATCCATTGTTCCGTTTGCCGTTTCAATGTTTGCGGCGCTTGTGATCGGTTATATGCTTCACCGTTTTTCAAAACCGGACAATGACGAATGGATGATTCGTGAAAGTTACGCCGTCGTCGCGCTCAGTTGGCTTTTTTGCGCGTTTTTTTGCGCGATTCCTTTCCTGTTTGCGGGACTTTCACCGCTCAACGCTCTTTTTGAATCCATGTCCGGCGTCACCACGACCGGGTCCACAATCTTATCGGATATTGAATCTTATTCCCGAAGCATCTTATTTTGGCGCTGTTTCATTCAATGGCTCGGCGGTCTCGGTATTATTGCGCTTTTCATTGCCGTGATTCCGAAAGTCAATCTGCGCGGCCGCCAGCTTTACAAAACGGAATTTTCCGGGCCGACCGAAGACAAAATCAGCCCAAAAATCAGCAACACGGCCAAGATTTTGTGGGTGCTTTACATCGGCATCACGTTGGTTTTAGTCGTCATTTTGCTGGCGCTCAATATGTCTTTTTACGACGCTGTCGTCCACTCGTTTTCCACAATGGCCAGCGGCGGTTTTTCGCCGTACAACGACAGCATCAAGCATTTCGGCGATTTTAAAATCGAAATCGTTCTGACTGTTTTTATGCTGATTGCCGGAACGAACTTTGCACTGATTCACAAATCTTTGACAAAAAACATCCGCTACCTCTTCCGTGATGAAGAATTCAAGGCGTACATTCTGTTTTTCGCCGTCATCGTCGGTCTTCTCTCGATTCTTCTCATCCGGGACATGGATTACGGCGTTTGGGAATCCCTGCGTTATTCCGCTTTCCAGATCAGCAGCCTGATGAGCACCACCGGTTTCGTCAGCACGGATTATAATGTTTGGAGCGACGCGGCGAAAATGGTTTTATTGTTGGCGATGTTTACCGGTTCTTGTTCCGGCTCCACGTCCGGCGGTCCGACATTTGTCCGCTGGCTGATTATCATTCGCCATTCCCGCCGGGATATTTTTAAGTTCCTGCACCCGAACGCCGTCCGCCCGATCAAATACAACGGCAAAAGCCTTCCGGAAGACCTGGTTCATTCCGTTCTCTCGTTTATGTTTCTTTATTTGATGGTTTTCGCCATCAGCGCCGTTCTTCTCTGCATTCTCGGCTTGGATTTCGTCACTGCCGTCACGTCGTCCATCACGTCGCTCGGCAACGTTGGTCCGGCCTTCGGCGCCATGATCGGTCCGTTTGATAACTTCGGCATTCTTCCGCCATTGTCGCGCATCATTCTGATTGCCAACATGTGGATCGGCAGACTGGAACTGTATACCGTTCTTTTGCTGTTCACGTCGGAATTTTGGAAAAAATAAATATTTTCATTATTGTTTTTACTTTTTTAACGCTTGTTTTTACTTTTTGTTTGCGTGCCGGCGCCGCGCGCGTTGTGGCAATCATTTCGCCGGCGGTCTGCAAAAAACGGGGATTGTTTTTTAACGGCGGTCACCTTCCCGTTTCAGATTCATTGCAAGCGGATACCGTTTCATTGGCGAATTTTTATATAGAAACAAGGTGTCTTTTTGAGGTATGGAACTCACAACGATTCTTTTAGGGATCATCGGTTTTATTGTCCTGATGATTGTCGTTGCCGCCATCGGTTGGTATGTCGGCAAAAGAAAATTCAACCAACTTCACGGCGTCCAAAAGGAGCCGTCAAGCAAGGATAAAAAGAAGAAAGAAAAGCCAAGCAAAGCCGCTCAAAAAGAGGCAAAAAAGGAATCCGCTTCCTCGGAAATGATTCCGTCCATCTCCGAAGACCCGAAATCGGGGTCCAAAGCGGAAGAATATGCCGCCGACGATGGAAAAGTTTTGGAATGGAAACCGCCCAAAGCCGGTGAATCCGGACCGTCGGCAACAGCCGCAACCTCAACGGTGTCCACCGCTTCCGCCGCTTCTGCCCCAACAGCCGGTTCCGCTGCAACAGCCGGTTCCGCAGCGCCTGCAGCTGCAGCCGTTGCCACAGGTGCTGCCGTCGGCGCCGCAGCCGGCGCTGCCGCGATGGCGTCCGACGATTCTTCTTCCGAATCCGCCGGCGGATCCGGTCCGGCCTCATCTCCCGATTTATATTCTTACAAACCGTCCCGTCCGTCCGGTTCGCCGTCCTCTTATCCGTCGACCAACATTCCGAACGACCCGAACCGGGCGATGGATCCTGACGCAAAAATCGGAATCGTGGGCTCGTCCCGGACGACCATGCCGCAAGAAGATTCCGAATTCATCGTTCCACTGAAAAAGAATGACAGCAAACCACAATCGCAATCGCAGCCGCAACAGTCGTATGCAGCTGAATCGTCTTCTTTTGACACCAAAATGGACAACGCTGCTCCGGTTTCATCGCCTTCCCGTCCGTCGGCGCCGGCCGCAAGCGCCCCGTCCAATGATATGGATGACAAGAAAAAATACAACCACAAATATGCTTACTTTGACTCCGTGATGGCGACAGATAAAGAAAATGAAGCTCACGAAGCTGAAGTGCAATCTGCCGCAGCCGTTTCGGAGCCGGAACCTGTTTCCGCTCCGGCTGCCGACAAAGCGCCGGTCACACAGGCAACGCCGACCAGCGACGGTCCGAAAAAGACGCAGTTTATCGATGTTGATTTGTTTGAAGACGACGACGATGGTCTCCAAAACGACACCGTTGCCAGCAAATATACGTTTGACGGCGATTTCGAAGAAGAATACACATCAAAAGTCGACGACAGCAAAGATCAAAACAAAGAAGAAAAGAAAAAAGAAGGTCTGGATGACGCTGAACCCGAATACTGATTCGGGTTGGTTCATTTCTTTTTTTATTTTTTTCTTTCTTCAGTTTTTCCTTTTTTTTATTTTTCTTTTTTTTGCGGGCGGCATGCGCGCGCGTTACGGCGACACTTTTTTTGTGTTTTTAAAAACTCAGGGATGGTTTTTGGAGAATCAAGCAAGCCATCCCGTAAAATCAAACGCGATAGCGTTTGTATTTTACGGATACCGCGGACATATACAATCTGAAACTGTAAACGACAAGGTGCAAATCGGATTAGGAAACAACTGTATTTTTGGAAACTGAAGGTGCAAACTGAAATCTAAAAACAGTTAACTGTAAGGTGCAAATCGGAATTTAAAAATAGTGAACTGTAGGTGCAATTGGAATTTAAAAATAGTAACCTATAGGTGCAATTGGAATCTAAAAATAGTTAACTACAGATGCAAATTGGAATTTAAAAATAGTAACCTGTAGGTGCAATCCGTATTTTCAAATCAATGTATCTTACTGATGGGAATCCGCAAAATACAGACGCAAAGCGTCTGATTTTGCGGGGTTGCTTGCTTGAATTATTCAAAAGCCAATCGATATTTTTATTAAACTCAAACAAAAATGAGTGCCATAACGCGCGTGCACGTTGCCCGTTAAAAATCAAAAACATAATCCAACAAAATCAAAACAAAAAACAAAAGCATTTATCCGCCTTTAATCCATTTTTATTAGTCAAGTATTTATATTAACTTTCACACTTCATATTATTCCGCATCTGTCATCTTTAATTTATTTCAATTATTCATTCGGAGAGCTTCAAATGCCTGTCAAAAAAATCGCGTCCGATACGCTTGATTTTATCTTGGAATCCTGCAAAGCGTCCCATCCACACGAATTCGGCGCGCTGTTGGAAGCGGACGGCGACATTATTACCAATGTTATTTATTTGCCGGGAACGGAGGCGACCAACCAAAGCGTCAGCATCAACACATGGATGCTTCCGAATATGAGGCACGCCGGTACGGTTCACAGCCACCCGAGCGGCGTGGCCCGCCCGTCCGAGCAGGATCTCATCTTCTTCCAAACCGGAGAAATCAACATCATCGTCGGGAGCCCGTACAAACGCAATTCCTGGAATGCTTTTGACCGCGGCGGAAATCCGATTCAAGTCGAAATTGTCGACTATGATTTTCCGGATGAAGACGACCTGATGGATGACGATTTTTAAGACTACTATTATAAAAATAGAAGCAATCGAAATGATAAACATAACAAAAACGATAAAAATAACAAAAACAATATTTTTCGCATCTCTGAGGACCTTATGATTGATCTTTCCACGATTCCGCAGTCTCCCGGATGTTATATCTACCGGAACAAAGATCAGGAGATCATTTATATCGGCAAAGCGAAAAATCTCAAAAAACGCGTGTCCAGCTATTTTCAAAAACGAGACCATGATCCGAAAACCCGCGTTTTGGTTCGGAATATCGAGTCTGTCGACTTTATTTTAACGGAAAATGAAGTTGAAGCGCTGATATTGGAAAATACGCTTATCAAAAAACACAAGCCGAAATACAACATCGATTTGAAAGACGCGAAAAATTACGCCTTTATTCATTTGACCGGCGATGATTTCCCGAGAATCGGTATTCTCCGGAAGGCAACGACGCAGGGAAAATTGTACGGACCGTTTGTGTCCGCCGCCGATCGCGATGTGGTTTTGGACGTGGTCAAAAAAACGTTCAAATTGCGGTCTTGCCGGAATATGCCCAAACGCGCTTGCCTGCGTTACCACATCGGTCATTGCAGCGCGCCTTGCATCGGAAACATCAGCAAAGCCGATTATCAAAAAAATATCGATAAAGCCGATTACGTTTTGCGCGGCAATACGGACGAGCTGATTCAAACCCTTCACGAGGAAATGGGCAAATATTCCAAAAGTCAGGAATTTGAGCTGGCAATGGAACTTCGGGATCAAATTTCTTCGCTCGAATATTTGAAAACCCGCCAAAACATGGAGCGGCGCATCAATCACGATGAAGACGTCATCAACTACATCGTCCGGAAAAATAAGATTTACATCATTGTTTTTAATGTGATCAAAGGAACATTGGTCGGCCGCGAGGAGTTCGCTTTCGACTACAGCCGAAATTTCCTGGAAGAATTTTTGGTTCAATATTATTCCGGCCACGAAACGCCGGCCGAGATTATTTTGCCGGAAGAATCCGAGATTTTGGAAGAGGAAGCCTATACGGGAGAAAGCGGGTATTGGGATACGGACACTGAAACGGGAACGGATTCCGTGGATGAACAGAACGCCGTGAAAACAACACCTTCTAACTCTGAACCTGTTTTGGAAAACGCTGCTGTTACTGTTGCCACTGTTACAGATTCAAGTGCAGATACTTCTTCAAAACCCAATGCTAAATCCAAATCCAAAAATAAGGGCGACGACATCGCAGATGCTGCTGATGAAAACGAATCCGTTGCCGATGAAAAAACAGGCCGGGTCAGCCAGTCCCTCATTGATTTCCTTTCCCAGCGCCACGGAAAAACTGTCAAAATCACGGTTCCGAAACGGGGCGACAAAAAGGTTCTTTTGGATTTGGCGGAGAAAAACATCGAATTGGCATTCTTCGGGTCTATTTCAAAAGCGGAAGAACTCGGCCGCCGCCTGATGCTTCCGAAAACCCCGAGCGTCATCGAGTGTTTCGATATTTCTCACCTGTCGGGAACAAATACGGTCGCTTCCATGGTTCAATTCCGGGATGGGCGACCTGATAAATCCAATTACAGGCGGTTTAAAATCAGAACGGTGGAAGGCATCAACGACTTCGCTTCCATCGCCGAAGTCGTCAACCGCCGTTATTCCCGGCTTTTGGATGAAAACAAGGATCTGCCGGATTTGATTCTCATCGACGGCGGAAAGGGGCAGTTGTCTTATGCGGTCGACGAACTGAAAAAATTGGGCGTTAAAACGCCGGTGATTTCGCTCGCCGAACGCGAAGAAGAAGTTTTTGTCCCGGGAATGTCCGAGCCGCTGCCGATTAAAAAGGATGAAAAGGCTTCCCTTTACCTTCAGGAAATCCGGGACGAGGCTCACCGGTTCGCGATTACGTACAACCGGCTGCTGCGTGAAAAAACGATGAGAGATTGATTCGGTTTTTCGGCGGCCGGCGGCGCGCGCGTTATGGCACACATTTTTGTTTTGAGTTCAAACCGATTCTCTTATTTTTTTCTTTACTTTCACCGGGCTCGTCAAACCTTTATATTCTCGCAAGACGTCTGAATCATAAACAATAGTACTTTTTAATGTTAAACGGAGATGGGCAATGACAAAGGATTTCGTGACGGCGGAAATGATTCAATCGGAAATGGAAGCGATGAGCGACCCAAAAAAGGCGGCTCATCATCAGCGTTTTTTTAAAACCGGCCCGGGGGAATATGGCGAAAACGACGTTTTTATTGGAATCGTTGTCCCGAAAGTCCGGGTGATTGCTAAATCCAATTACAAGAAAATCAGCCTGCCGGAAATTGAAAAACTCTTGGCATCTCCGCTTCATGAAATCCGGCAAGCCGCTTTGTTCATGCTGGTTGAAAAATATGATCAAGCCAGCCGTTTGGAAAACACGAACATCAAACCTAAATCTGAATCCAAATCCGTTCCCTCAAAAACCGACGATCCGGCCAAAGAAGCCGCCCGCGAAAAAAAGGAAATCGTGGCGCTTTATTTGGATAATTTAAAATCCGTCAACAATTGGGATCTGGTGGACGCGTCGGCGCCTCAAATTTTAGGAAATTGGTTTTTGACGACCGACCCGAAAAATCTGGGAAAAGAAACGCTGTCGAAATTGTCCAAATCCGATGATTTGTGGGAAAACCGGATCGCGGTCATGGCGACGCAAGCATATATCCGGGCCGGTATCTTTCAGCCGACGCTGAAACTCTGCGATTTATATTTGGACAGCAATGAAGATTTGATTCACAAAGCAACCGGCTGGATGCTTCGGGAAATCGGGAAAAAAGACGAAGCGGTTTTGATCGCTTATTTAGAATATAATGCGGCGGTCATGCCGAGAACCATGCTGCGGTATTCGATTGAAAAATTGACGCCCGAACAAAAGAAAAAGTATATGGGCGCCGCAAATAAAATACGTCAAAATTTGGAAATTAAAATATGATAAATATTCACTCAAAAATAACAAAATAGAAAAGTTATCAGTGGGCCCGCTGAGATTCGAACTCAGGACCTCCGCCATGTGAAGGCGACGTCATAACCATCTAGACCACGAGCCCGCCAACTGATACGAAGTGTAATACTTCCTTTTTGTATAAAACCATATTGCATGCAAACATCGGCAACATTCGGCTTTAATGTGAGTGGGCCCGCTGAGATTCGAACTCAGGACCTTCGCCATGTAAAGGCGACGTCATGACCATCTAGACCACGAGCCCTTGCTCGTCAAAAATAGAAAACTTACTATAAATATCTTTTTATCATATTTTCTTATTGCGGTTTTTGTATTTTTCGATGTCAGATTCCACATAATTTCCGGTTTCTTTCCCATCTTTTGTTCCAACAATACAGGTCTTTCTTGTTCCGTTTTCCATCTTCCGTTTCTAACAATACAGTTTTTTCTTGGTTCCGTTTTCCCTCTTCCGTTTCTAACAATACAGGTTTTTCTTGGTTCCGTTTTCCCTCTTCCGTTTCTAACAATACAGTTTTTTCCTGTTCCGTTTTCCATCTTCTGTTTCTAACAATACAGGTCTTTCTCGGTCCGTTTTCCCTCTTCCGTTTCTAACAATACAGTTTTTCTTGTTCCGTTT
>NZ_JAWDKD010000021.1:0-211700 GCF_032714475.1 Methanolapillus africanus
TTTCATTCAATTTCATTCAATTTCATTCAATTTCATTCAATTTCATTCAATTTCATTCAATTTCATTCAATTTCATTCAATTTCATTCAATTTCATTCAATTTCATTCAATTTCATTCAATTTCATTTAATTTCATTTAATTTCATTTAATTTCATTTAGATTTCAATTTGACCGGATTGTAAAGAGTCATTATGGAATGATTCATATATGAAAGAAAGGTTTTATACAACAAATTTATAACAGAATTTTACATATACTGATTTTTAATTTAATTTTTCAAATATAATTTTACAATTTATCGAATTAGGACGATAGTATGCCTGTTATTACGGTTGATAAAAAAGATTTAGAAACGCTTTCGGGAATGGATTCCCAAATAATTATCGATAACGTTTCCATGATCGGCGCGGAAGTCGAACGTTTGGAAGACGAATTTGTCGACATTGAATTTTTCCCGAACCGCCCCGACCTTTACAGCGTCGAAGGCGTCTCCCGCGCGATGAAAGCTTTTTTGGGCAAAAAGCCGGGGCTTTTGAAATATGACGTCGGTACGCCCCAAATAACCATCTCCGTTTCAGATGAGGTTTTAAAAGTTCGTCCGGTTCTCGGCTGCGCCGTTGTCCGCGGCCTTTCTTTTACGTCGTCGTCCATCAAATCGCTCATGGACCTTCAGGAAGATTTGCACTGGGCGCTTGGCCGCAACCGGAAAAAAGTATCCATCGGCGTTCACGACATGTCTCAAATCGTTCCGCCATTTACATATTCTGTGGAGTCGCCGGCCTATTCGTTCGTGCCGCTGGACCACACCGAAAAAATGTCCATGGCCGACATTTTAAAATCACATGCGAAAGGCGTCAAATTTGCGCACCTTGTGTGCGATATGGACAAATATCCGATCATCAAAGATTCAAACGGCAACGTTTTGTCGTTCCCGCCGATTATTAACGGAACGCTCACCTCCGTCACCGAAAAGACAAAAGACCTTTTCATCGACGTCACCGGAACCGGCAAAGAGGTTTACACCGCGCTCAACATCGTCGCAGCCGCCCTTGCCGAACGCGGCGGAAAAATTGAAGCCATTACGGTTGTGTCTCCAAACGGCGAGAAGAAAAATTATCCGGACATGGAACCGAAACCCTACATCATCACGCTTGAAGAAATCGAATCCCACCTCGGCTTTAAAATGAAACCGGAAGAAGTGATTCAATGTCTTGAAAAGATGGGGCACAACGCAACGGTTTTGTCCAAAAGTCCGGCGTCCTTTGAAATTATGGTGGCGGCCTACCGCGCCGACATTATGCACAAATACGATATTATCGAAGACGTGGCGATCGGATACGGTTATGCCAACATTCCGTCGGAACTTCCTCAAAACTACACGATGGGAAAAGCGCACTCGACTTCGTTGATTCGCCAATCGTCCTCCGATATTATGGTCGGTCTTCAATTTAATCAGGTGATGCCGTTTACGCTGACAAGTCCGCAAGTTCATTTTGAAAACATGCGCCGGCCGGTGACAAACGATGTGACTTATGTGCTCCACCCGATCAGCGAAGATCAAACAATGGTTCGGACAACGCTGCTTCCCGGTTTGTTGGAAATCTTATCCATGAACCAGCACCGTGAACTTCCTCAAAGCATCTTTGAAGTCGGCGAAGCGGTTGTCGGCGGAAAAAACAAACAAAAAATTGCAGCGGCATCCATTCACCACGCCGCCAATTTCACCGAAATTTCGGAAATCGTTGATGCATATCTCCGCGAAATGAGAGTAAATTACGAATTAAAAGAGTCGGAAGATCCCGCCTTCTTAAAAGGCCGTGTGGCGGACGTTTATGTCGGCGGCAAAAAGATCGGCGTTTTCGGAGAATTGCATCCGGGCGTTATTACTTCTTTTGAACTCGGCTATGCCGTCATCGGATTTGAAGCAGATTTGACCGATCTCTTCTAAATCCATTTTCTTTTTTTCTATTATTTTTTGATTTATTCTTGCTTTTCTTTTTTTCGTGATTTCATCTAAAGCGACCGCTCTTTTTTCAAAAAAGTCATCCAAAATGATTGCCATAACGCGCGCAGCTGCCCGCCAAAAAATGAAAAGAGACGAAGAATAGAGAAAGTAAAAAAGAAAATAAATGATTTAAGAATTAATCTTAAATCACGGTCGCTTTGATAATTTTAACGTCTTGAACCGGCTTGTCGCCTCTGGCGGTTTTGACATTGCCGATTTTGTCAACGACGTCCATGCCTTCAATGATTTCGCCAAAGACCGGGTGCTTGGAAGATGCCGGCGGTTTGTCCCAGTCGAGGTAGGTGTTGTCGACAAGGTTGAGGAAGAATTGGCTGCCGCCCGAGTTCGGTCCGGCGTTGGCCATGGAGATGGTTCCGCGTTTGTTGGAGGAGCCTTTCACGAATTCGTCCGGGATGGAGTAGCCGGGGCCGCCCATTCCGGTTCCAGTCGGGTCGCCGCCCTGAACCATGAAGTTCGGAATTACGCGGTGGAAAATAACGCCGTCGTAAAAACCTTGGCTGACCAATTTTTTGAAGTTGCCGGCTGTGATCGGCATGTTGTCGTACAATTTGATTTTGATGTTACCGAGTGTTGTTTCTAAAAGAACGGTTGTCATAATAGGTTCTCCTGTTCACTTAAATTTAATTATTGTATTTCGTTATATCCATAATAAATTCAGAATCATAGTTCTCATCATATTTTTAATCACATATCGTCAAAAATGGGAAGAGAATTATTTAAAAAAAGCGCGGAGAGGGAGATTTGAACTCCCGGGGTGCTGTGCACCACCGGTTTTCAAGACCGGCGCCGTGGGCCGCTTGGCTATCTCCGCATATTGAAATAAATTCGTCGTCAAACAAGCCATTAATAAGTTATTGATATATAATTATTTTGCAAAACGGAAAGCGCCGTGTTGAAAAAAAGAAAAAGACGAGAGTAAAATTACTCTCCGATTGCTTTTTCCATGATGGCGTCGACTTCGTTTTGTTCTTTGGTGACGCGCTCGACGAATTGGATTTCGGTCAAGTCTGTGTTGTCCAAGATTTCTTTTGCGAATTTTCCTTTGGCGATGAGCCATCTTTGGTTGAAGGTAATGCCTCTCGGGATATAGATCTTGGCAACCGATGCGTCAAATTCGAGTTCGATTTCTTTTAAACCGGTGTAAAGCGCTAAGAGACCGCGGATTTTTTCTTCGTTGGTGCTCAAAATGGCTTCAATTTTGTAATCGTAAACGACGTTTTTGCCGGCGAGCGGGCTGTTAAAGTCGATGGTGGCGCGGCGGCCGACGACTTTTGTCACGACGCCCTGGCGGCCGTCTTGTTCGATAATCATGCCGACATTTGCGCGTCCGTCTTTGAATTTGGATGTGGAAACGGAGGTGATTAAATCTTCTTGGGGAAGACCGAATGCGTTTTCCGGACCGATGACGACGCTGCCTTCGCAGCCGACTTCTTTGCCTTCGAATTCCGCGTCAAGACCGGCGATGGTGTGACCGCAGCCGACGACAACGACGTCGCCGCCGTAAACGCCTTGCGGGCTGTAGACGCCTTCGGTTTTGGCGACTTCTTCGTCGGTGGTGTCAAAAATGCGTCCTTCTTCAAACTTTCCGGTGTAGCTGACCCGGATAAAATCTCCTTTCTGTAATGCCATGGTATTCACCTGTAATGTAAAATATAAACATAAGAATAAAAATCGTAGAGCCAAAAATTTCGGAAAAAAGAATTGCCGAAATATAACGATTATACGAATGGATGACCATTAAACAAGATATTCCTTTAATAATCTTTTCCTATAAATAAAGGAACAAAATTCCGTATCAAGTCCGTTAAAAAAGTTGTTTGAATGTTGAAATCGCCTTGAATTTGCGACGCCAACATTCTGAAATTTTAAGAGTGTTATGTTGAAAAAGTTATTTGTTCTGCTTTTTCAAGCTTTGGTACATCCGGGCTTGGAATCCGTGGTATTTGCAGTAACCTTCGGCATCTTTTTGGTTGATGGTTTGGCTGTTGAAAGAAACCATGTCTTCGGAGTAAAGCGCAAACGCAGATTCGCGGGCGACAACGGAGGCGTTTCCTTTGTACAATTTCACTTTGACAGTTCCGGTGACGCGTTCTTGTGTTTTGTCGATGAAGGCGTTTAAGTCTTCGTAAAGCGGTTCCTTCACAAGTCCTTGGTAGGCGAGTTCGGACCACTGGGCGTCGACCATGGCTTTGAATTTGAGTTCGGCGCGGCTGAGGACCAATTGTTCCAAGTCTTTGTGGGCTTTGAGAAGAACGGTTGCGGCCGGGTGTTCATAGTTTTCACGGGCTTTGAGTCCGAGAACGCGGTCTTCCACGAGATCGGAGCGGCCAACGCCGTTTTTGCCGGCGGTTTTGTTGAGTTCGCGGATTAAATCGACGCCTTTCATTTTCTTGCCTTCGAGCGAAACCGGAACACCGTTTTCGAATCCGATTTCAATGGTTGTCGGGGCGTCGGGCGCTTTTTCGGGAGAGACGGTCCATTCGTAGATTTCTTCCGGCGGCACGAAGTTCGGGTCTTCGAGGCGGCCGCCTTCGATGCTGCGGCTCCAGAGGTTTTCGTCAACGCTCCACGGTTTGTCTTTGGTCGCGGCGACCGGAATGCCGTGTTCTTTGGCGTATTCGATTTCCCATTCGCGGGTCAGGTTGAGTTCGCGCATCGGCGCGATGACGTCAAGACCTGTGGCGCGGAAAATGGTTTCAAAACGGAGTTGGTCATTTCCTTTGCCGGTGCAGCCGTGGGCGAATGCGGCAACGTTTTCTTTTTCGGCGATTTCCGCGACTTTGATGGCGATGAGCGGGCGGGCGATGGAGGTTCCCATGACGTAACCTTCGTAATCGCCGTTGGCTTTGATGAGCGGGAAGATGTAATCGGAAACGAATTCGTCTTTCGCGTCAATGGTGTAGTGTTTGTCGCTGATTTTTTTCGCTTTTTCTTCCGCGTTTTTGACTTCGCTTTCCGGCTGGCCGACGTCGACGGAAACGGTGACGACGCTGTCGTAGCCGTATTTTTCTTTCAGAAGCGGAATGCAAACGGACGTGTCAAGACCGCCCGAGTACGAGAGGATTGCTTTTTTTGCCATGTTCTCACCTGGATTTCAATAATATTGAAAATTTGGTGGATATTTCAACGATTCATTATATTAATCTTTGTCCGACTCAGGAGGGTTTTGAAAGAGAAGGGGTGGGTTTTTTGAGGGCGGCGGTGGCGCGCGCGTTATGGCGGCACTTTTTCGTCGACTTTTCAAAAACGGTGGCTGTTTTTTGGAAGCGTCAAGCAATAACCTCGCAAAATCAGACGCGATTCGCGTCTGTATTTTGCAGATACCGTTTTCAGATGCAATTGACAGAGACAGAAGATGCAAATCGGATTCGGAAATATCTGTATTTTTGGAAACAGTAGATGCAGATCGGACCAAGAAACAAGTGTATTGTTGAAAACAGCAGATGCAAACTGAAATCTAAAAACAGTCAACTGCAGGTGCAAATTGGAATTTAAAATAATAGTGAACTGTAGGTGCAATTTGTTACTGTAAATCAACGCATCTTACTGGCGGAAATCCGCAAAATACAGACGCAAAGCGTCTGATTTTGCGGGATGGTTTGTTTGAACAT
Source organism: Methanolapillus africanus (assembly GCF_032714475.1). NCBI lineage: Archaea > Methanobacteriati > Methanobacteriota > Methanomicrobia > Methanosarcinales > Methanosarcinaceae > Methanolapillus > Methanolapillus africanus. The sequence continues at coordinate 5,639 of NZ_JAWDKD010000021.1, forward strand.
TCAGAATAAACAAAACCAAACGTTTAGCGACCGAAGGGAGCCGTTCGCGCAGCGAACTTTTGGAAACAGACTCACACCGCCACTGAAAAATTCCTAGCGAAGCGACGGAATTTTTGCGTCAGAATTTGCGGGATGGTTTGCTTGAATTAAAACAAAAAACAACAGCCGGCATAAAAGAAATCGTCAAAAATGATCGCCATAACGCGCGCGCAGCTGCTCACCCAAGAAGAAAAGACAAAAAATAAGAAAAGAAAAAACAAGGAGTTTATTCCTTGTTATAGTCTTGAATCGACTTAATTGTCATTTCTTTTTCTTTCGCGGCTGTGATGGCCTTGGCCGAAATCTTGGCGCTTTGGAGCGTCGTGATATATGGAATGCCGTAATCGACCGCTGTGCGGCGGATTCTGGAACCGTCCCGCTTGGATTTTGTCTTTTGGGTCGGCGTGTTGATCACAAGGGCAACTTCATTTTTCCGGATCCGGTCAATGACGTTGGGGTTGCCTTCGTGGACTTTCAAGACGATGTCCATGGAAACGCCGTTCTTTTCCATGAAAGCGGCGGTTCCGCGGGTTCCGATCATTTTAAGACCGGCTGCGCTCATTTCTTTGGCGACGAGCAACATGTCGTCCTTGTCTTTGTCGCGGACGGACACGAAAACGTTTCCTTCGAGCGGCAAGGCGTTGTCGGCGGCCATTTCAGCTTTGTAGAACGCCAAATCGAAACTGTAATCGATGCCCATCACTTCGCCGGTACTTTTCATTTCCGGGCTGAGGAGCGGGTCGGCGCCGGTTAATTTGTCAAACGGCAAAATAACTTCTTTGACGGCGACGTGTTTGATTTGCGGTTCTTTGTCAGCGATGTAACCTTGTTCTTTTAAGGATTTGCCGATCATCACTTTGGCGGCGATCTTGGCCAACGGAATTCCGACGGCTTTGGAGACGAACGGAACAGTCCGGCTGGATCTCGGATTTGCCTCAAGGACGTAAACTTTGCCGTTTTGTTCGGCCATCTGGATGTTGATCATGCCTTTGACTTTGAGCGCCAGAGCGATCTTTTTGGTGTAATCGCGGACGGTGTCCATAATTTCCGGAGACAAAGTTTGCGCCGGAATGACACAGGCGGAGTCGCCGGAGTGAATACCGGCTTCTTCGACGTGTTCCATAATCGCGCCGATGAAAACGTTTTCGGCGTCGCAGACGGCGTCCACGTCGATTTCACGGGCGCCTTCGAGGAAGTCGTCAATCAGAATCGGGTGGTCTTTGGAGACACGGACAGCTTCTTTGATATATTTCTCAAGCTCGTCGCGGTCGGAAACAATTTCCATTGCGCGGCCGCCGAGAACATAAGACGGACGAACAAGAACCGGGTAGCCGATTTTATCGGCCACGTCGTACGCTTGCTTTTCGGAAGTAGCGTAACCGGCTTCCGGCTGCAAAACGCCGAGTTTTGACATCATGACGTTGAACTTTTCGCGGTCTTCGGCAATGTCCATGTCAGCCGGCGTTGTCCCCAAGACTTTGGTCGACATATTCCGGCGCTTTAATTCTTCTTCCAAGGGAATCGCTAAGTTGACAGACGTTTGTCCGCCGAACTGAACCAAAACCCCGTACGGGTTTTCCTTTTCAATGACGTTCATGACGTCTTCGAGCGTGAGCGGTTCAAAGAATAATTTGTCGGACGTGTCGTAGTCGGTGGAAACGGTTTCCGGGTTGTTGTTGATAATATGAGTTTCAATGCCTTCTTCCCGAAGCGCTTTGACGGCATGGACGGTACAGTAGTCGAATTCAATGCCTTGACCGATGCGGATCGGACCGGAACCCAAAATCAAAACCTTTTTCTTTTCAGCGGTTGCCACTGACAGGTTCTTCATGTCGTATTCTGTGTAATAATAGGGCGTGAACGCGTCCAGTTCTTTGGCGCAGGAGTCGACCATGCGGTAAGCGGAAATAATATTTTCATTGAGACGCATGTCTGTAATTTCAACGCGCGATTTCTTAGACAGCTCGGCGATTCTTTCGTCTGTGAATCCTTTCTTTTTGGCGTCCATGAGCAAGTCTTTTGTGAGCGGCTCTTTCACCAAACGGTCTTCCATGACAACGAAGTTTTTAATTTTCTCGATAAAGAACGGATTGATTTTGGTCAAACCGGAAATGGCTTCAACGGTGTAGCCTCTTCGGATGGCGTGAATGATGGCAAAGATGCGTTCATCGGTCGCGACTTTAAGCAAACTGATGATTTCTTCATCCGTCCAGCAGTAGTCGTCAACGCTTTTCCCGAGGTCAAGGCCGCGGATGGCTTTTTGAACCGCTTGTTCAACGGTTGCGCCGATCGCCATCACTTCGCCGGTGCTTTTCATGGATGTTGTGAGCGTGCGGTCGGCGGTTGTGAATTTGTCAAACGGCCAGCGGGCCATTTTCGCCACAATATATTGAACATTGGGTTCATAATTGTCGGATCCGACTTTGACGCCTTTGATGATTTCATCCAGGGTTTTGCCGATCGCAATTTTTGCGGTCACGCGGGCAATCGGGAATCCGGTGGCTTTGGAAGCGAGAGCGGATGAACGGGAAACACGCGGATTGACTTCAATAATCCGGTAATCGCTGGTTTCAGGGTTGTAAGCGAACTGGACATTACAGCCGCCTTCAATGTTTAAGGCGCGGAGGATTTTAATGGCTGCTGCGCGGAGCATTTTTTTGTCGTCTTCCGGCATGGTTAAAATCGGTGCGACGACCATGGACTCGCCGGTGTGAATGCCCATCGGGTCAATGTTTTCCATCGTACAGATGACAATACAGGTGTCGTTTTTGTCGCGCATGACTTCGTATTCGATTTCTTCCCAGCCGAGAACGCTTTCTTCGATGAGAAGCTGGTGAATGCGGCTCTTTTTCAAACCGCGTTCGGCGATTTCAAAGAGTTCTTCTCGAGTGTGCGCAATGCCGCCGCCGGCGCCGCCGAGCGTGTAAGCCGGACGGATAATGAGCGGAAGCCCGAATTCTTTAATGGTTTCTTCGACTTCTTCCAGGGATGAAACAGCTTTACTTCTCGGGACGCGCTCGCCGATGCTGATCATGAGTTCTTTGAAAAGCTCGCGGTCTTCGGAAATTTGAATGGATTTGACTTGTGTTCCGAGGAGTTTGACATTATATTTCTCAAGGATTCCTTTTTCGGCCAGTTCGGTGGTCATGTTCAGACCGGTTTGTCCGCCGATGCCGGCAATAATACTGTCAGGTCTTTCTTTTTCAATGATTTTTTCAATAATTTCGGCTTTGATGGGCTCGATATAAATCGCATCCGCCGTTTCAGGATCCGTCATGATGGTGGCCGGGTTGGAGTTCACCAGGACAACTTCAAATCCTTCTTCTTTGAGAGCGCGGCAGGCCTGAGTTCCCGAGAAGTCAAATTCCGCCGCCTGGCCGATGGTAATGGGGCCGGATCCGATCAGTAAAATTTTGTGGACATCTTGTCTTTTTGGCATATTTAATCCTCAATTGTTTTTGAAAATAAAGAAAAAGAAAAGAGAGAAGATAAGAGGGAAAATAAAGAGAGAAAAAATGAAAAAAACGAATATAAAAAAGAAGAGAAGTCAAAATCAGATAAAGTGCGTTTAAATGAAATACAGTCCGATAATGGGCGTGTCATTTCATCGGCATGCGCAGGTTTGACGCATGAGGGCGGTTTTTTGGGATAGCGGTGGTTCATGCCATTCGCCGATTTTCCAAATTCCGTTCCAAGTAATTCTGTCAAAATAATCAATCCGATTTTTTAGTTGACTTAATGGGTTGCGCACATTTGCGTGTATAAGCCTCTAAAAGTGGATTGATAATTCTTCAAATATATAACTCCTCTGTTCGAAAATGTCATGAATATGTGTGTATTAAAGCTGAAAAACCCGTAAAATATTAAATGACAAATTCGAAGCGTCGGCAATAAAAGGGAAACAACAGACGTCAAAGTTGAATGATATAATTTCATTTAGCTTTTGATAGCACAAAATTTTTCGGTAAAATGTCCCCCGTTTGACGGCCGGAAATAATCTGACGGATCAAAAATAACAAAATGATTTGAAACATTTAAAATTAGAAATAATATAAAAATACCCATTAGCTGATTCAAGCAAAAGTACTATATATTTTGAAAAGATAGTGGGTTGATATTGATACATCCTACAAACGAAAATACGATTTTTCGTTATCGGATTTATATCATCTATTTTGTTTCTTTCAATTGTTTAATTTAGAACGAGTAGAAAAGGATAATTCGCCACAAACTATCCTTTTCTCTTTCACACATTTCTTCCAATTCAAAGATTTTTGAGTCTAGTTGAGTTATTGAAAAATTTCAGCCCAACACTGACAATAACCTACTAGGAATATCTCGAATAAATACTTATCGTTTAACATCTAGGATTTGATAGCAATATTTTCGACAATTGCTAGAAATGACCTATCTTTTTCTACGACATTTTCCAAGTATATTCAAAATAATACAAATTCATATCAAAATGTATCATTTTTGATGTGTTTTGCTAAGAATTATTTAAAAATATAAAATAAAACGATAGCAAGAGATATTGTTTGAGAACTAGCTTGGAAAATATCGTCAAATTTAGCAAACTTTGGGGAATCCTAGAAATTTGCTAGAAACATATCCATTTTCCGCTATAAAATATTGATAACAACGTATATAGATACTGTTTTTAAATGATAGCAAATTATATCAAATAAAATAAATGTGTTTATGAAAACCCCTTGAATTTCGATCCGAATATCAAGATGGCTGCAAAAGTTTTATAGATTAAGCTATTTATCGTAAGGCAGCTCAAAATAAAATTTCAAAAAAACTATCATAAATCTATTCATTTCTAGCTGCAATGATAGCAAACATCCGTTTATTTTGCCGACCGGATCTTGAATACGATGAATACACCAAATAAAATAGCATCCATTAGCGTTCTGATAGTAGTTCCTACCTGAAGAAAGGCTGAACCAGTCAGAAAAAAGATCAAAAATAAAACAAAACATACTTGGCAGACAGATCGACAATAAAAATCCGGAAAAATCATCCAAAAGACCGCAATATTTTTGCGCCGGATGCAATAATGATAAATACAGAAAAAAGTATAATGTTTGATAGATTTTTGATATGATTCAATAAAAAGGCTTGACATAACATGACAGATCCTATTGATTTAAATGATAGCAGGGCGTCGGATGACAAAACCGATAAAAAAGCACTGCAGATGAGGATGCCGGCAGACGATGGCAAGGCAGGCGACGACAAAAAACAGCTTAATGTTCGAATTTCGACCGAACTTTATAAAAAACTGGAATTGGCTAATGAGCCGAAAGGCATCATTGTGACAAAAGCGCTTGAAAAGTATTTGGAGCCGGACACTGCCTCAGCCGTTTCCCAAGAATATGTGGACGCCCTGATCAAACAACTGACCGTCAAAGACGAACAGATTGCAGCCCTTTCCCGGCAAATGGAAACAAAAGATGAGCAGATCATGGAGCGCGACAACACGACGAAGATGCACATCGCCCAGGTTCAGACATTGATTAACCAATTGGATAAAAAGCAGTTGGAACTTGAAAGCGCCAAAAATAAAAAATGGTATCAGTTTTGGTGATACCGGAATTTAAAAACTTATTTTAAAAACGAAGTATATAAAAAAGTAAAAAAAGAAAGTTGATAAACTTTCTTTAATTAACTCATTTTCCCGATCTTCTCACGAAGCATCGCATTCACGACTTTTCCATCAACCTGGCCGCGGTATTTTTCCATGACAAGACCCATGAGCGGTCCGGCCGCATTTAAGCCTTTCTCGGCGATGAAATCCTTTTTCTCAGCAATGATTGAATCGACATAAGCTTCGAGTTCGCCCATATCCAATTCTTTAATACCGAGTTTTTCAACCGCTTCAACAATCAGGCAGCCGGATTCGTTGCAGACGACGACCAAAATGTCGCGCGCGGCGTCTTTGGAAAGCCCGCCTGCGGCAATTAAATCGAAGAGTTCCTCGAATTGAACGTCTGAAATCGAATCAATGTTCAGGCCTTCGCGTTTGAGTTCCGGCAAAACGCCTGTAAATGTTCTGGCGATTAAGGTCGGCGACACAGAGTCGTTGCCTTTGTATTTGTTAGCCAAACGCTCAAAGAGCGGCAAATACCTGGAAAACACAATCTGGTCCGCAAAGTCCTTGTTCAAGTGGTATTCTTTCATGAACCGGGCAGCTTTGTCAGTCAAAAGTTCCGGCGTCGGGTGGTTGTCGTATTTCTTCCGGCTGAGCGCAAACGTGTACAAATCGGTTTCCGGATACATACGGGCAGCGCCCGGCAGCGGACGCATGTAAGACGTGTTGCCGTCCGGAAGGGCGTGGCGCGTTTCGTTGGGGATGCCGACCAATAAATCGTCAGCGCGCTGCAAAACGGATTCCATGGCTTTTCGAACAACGCTTTCGCGACCGGAAATCATGACGACGGCGTCGTCTTCTTTGGCGCCGACAAAATTCCGAAGCGCGTCAACTTCTTCTTGCGTAATGCCGTAGTTCGGCAGCTCGTCTGTATGGAATAATCCTGAAACACCGACTGCTTTCGCGCGTTCGGACAATTCGGTGCCGATCCGGCGGCCCGGCATGATTTCCCGGCCGACGAAACCGTCAAAACCGTTGAGACGAATCGCAATGATCCGGCGGTCTTTGGCGCTTTTTTGAATCACTTTGGAACTTGTGTCCTTAAAAATCTCAGTGGCGTCAAACATTTCATGACAGATCGACGCGCCCTTGGCAAGCAGCTCGTCCCGAACCTGAAGAAGATTCACCTGGCGGCCGATTTCGCGGCAGATGAGTTCGTCAATCATGTTGAGCGCCTGAACGCCTTTCATTTCAACACGGGCGCCGTCACGAATGGAAACGTTGACGTCCTGGCGAATCGTACCGATGCCGCGCTTCACTTTGCCGGTGGAACGCAGGCACATACCGAGATAAGCCGCCACTTCATAGGCCTGTTCCGGCGTTTTTATATCCGGTTCGGTCGCGATTTCAACGAGCGGAATGCCGAGGCGGTCCAATGAAAAGATAATATATTCATTCGTTTCCTCAACTTTCGGCGCGGATTCTTCCTCCAAACACAAACTGGCGATGCGGCATTTTCCGGATTCGGTTTCAATCCACCCGTTTCCGGCGATAAAAGATGTTCTCTGATAGCCGGCCGGACCGGAGCCGTCCACAATGATTTTACGCATGGTGTGAACGCGGTCCACCGGAACCAAATGGAGTAATTTGGAAATAGATAACGTGATGTCGAGCGCTTCCGGGTTAATCGGCGCCGGACCAGCCTCGTCAATGTCGCCCAAACACGTTGTGTCGTAGACTTTGTAGATGTTTTGTTTGCGGGCTTTTGTCTGTTCGATGGCGGCCGCATCCATCATACCCAAGTTGTTGGCCTTCGGGCGTAAATACCGGCGCAGCTCGTGCGTGGATTCCGTCACGTCGCGGTAAATATTCGGGCAGCGGCAGTGAAGCTTTTGTTCGGAAGCCACCTGCTGGTGAATTTCCAGACCGACTTTCAGTCCGAGCGCTTCATAATCATATTTCGATATGGTTTTTGTTTCGTTGCTCATAGTCAAAAGTCCCGTAATTTGATTAAAAAAAGAGTGACGAACGTATCTTTTATAAATGTAACCCAAATGAATCGTCGTTCATCATTTTTCATAACAATTCATTCGGATCATATAAATCGATTTTTAAAAGTTAAAGAAATTAAATGGCATGCAGAGAGCTTGCGCGATAAAATGAAAATAAATTTAACTTTTGATGCGAATAAGATTTGTCATCATATTTGAAATTATGATGACAAATTGTTCAATTCTTTCATAAACTTCTCATAACATGTATAGACGATGCTTTGGCCATCATATTCAATAATTTTCATATTAAAGCGCGACGAAAAGTCGGAAACGATATCGTCGTATTTTTGCTCATATTGAAACCCGGTATTGATTTTACCGACGCGTTTGTAATTGGAATATTCAAAAACAAACCGGATCATATCGTCGTCGTTCGGATCCGGCGTCAAAGCGCTCGCATAAGCAATTTCGCGCCAATAAGCCGCTTGCATCGGCGTTAAAAAGAAAGTCCCTTCACCGCGCGGCGCATCTTTTAAAATCTGAGTATACCGCTGCCGGCTGCCCAGAGATGCGCAAATACAATCATCAACAATGTCGCCGTCACAGTCTTTCAGAATACGGACCGGGCAATCCGGCAAACTCAAATCTTCTTCAATATTTCCGAGAACGTTACCGCATAAGCCGTACAAAACCAAAATACCATCCGACTCAGGCTGCGCTTCTTTGACGGTCGCATAAACAACAGCCTTGTTTTCATTCGGCCGTGCTTCCATGGAAAATTCAATCAATCGAAGAACAATAACATCATCCCCGGCCGGAAGCGAAACGCCGCTGTCGACCAGTTCATAAGAAACACCTTCGGAATCCAATTTTGCCGTAAACGTTTCGATAAAATCCGTCCGGTGAAGAATGATTTTTATTGGTTTGCCGCTGTTTTTTCCCACATCGTCTTCTTTTTTCAAAAGAGCTGTGAGTTCATCCTCAAATATTCGACAAGAGACTAAGGTAACCTTCGTCATATGTATTCCCCCGATTTTTTGAATTCATTTCAAAAAAATCTTAATAAACGATAACAAGAGAGAAGATAGAATTTGATAAATTAAAAGGAAACAAGAATTCCGGACAGGCCGATAGTTGAATAATAGACCGCATCACTTATAATAAAGGAGCGGTTTTCACTCAATTACAACGGAGTATATCCGAAGTATTATTTCAAGTCAATCAAATAATTCAATTTGATTAAGATAAATGACCGTTCACCAAAAGAGCCGTCAAGAGAAGGAACTTAAAAATATACATCAAAAGTGAGAAAATATATAAATTTCATATTATTTGATGGATTTTTTTCTGTATATTCACCTTAACAATGCTTGTTTCAATGGTAAGGTATATATTCTTCTTTATATCTTATATTCAAGCAGTTATTTGATTATATGGCCTGATAAGAATTTATATAGTCAAATAAGATTAAAGTAGATTCTTACGACAAAACAATGTCTGATATACTCAAAAATTAATATTTTACTCATTAAATGAACAAAATTTAACATGAAACTAACATTAACCATTGCTTAAAAAACGAAAAAATGATGAATGTTATTGTTGTTTATTGTTCAATTTATATCCTTTTTGAGGAATTTTTAAACGAACCTTGGAGTTTAGATATTTATGAAAACACATGGAAACCATTTCGGGAAATTAGCGGGAGTCGCTCTCGTTCTTTGCCTCCTCATGGCTTTGATCCCGGTGACCGTTGCAGCGCCGACCGACGGATATATCGAAGTCGGAACCATGCCGGTCCCGGACTTCGTCGGAACACCGCTCCGCGGAAAAGCTCCGTTAAACGTCGCTTTCACCGACCAATCCGCCGGTGCAAGACAAAACATGACCTACAACTGGAGCTTTGGTGACGGAACCTATTCCAACACATCCGGAAACGTCACACACACCTACACCAAAGAAGGCAACTACACCGTGACCTTGACCCTCTCCAACGACTATGGCGTCAAGAACATGACCAAAACGAACTACATTTATGTCGGTTCCGGACCGGTCGCCAACTTCACGGCTAACCAAACAGCCAGCAACTCTGCATTAAACGTTAAATTTACCGACCAATCCACCGGTAACCCGACCACCTACCTTTGGAACTTCGGAGACGGCACCACCTCCAACGAGAAAAGCCCGACCCACAACTACGACAAAGTCGGTTCCTACACTGTTTCTTTAACTGTTTCCAATGAATTCGGAAACGACACCATGACCAAAACCGGTTACATCAACATTGGCGTCGCACCGTACGTTTTCTTCACAGCCAACTCCACTTGTGACAACACCAAACAAATCGTTTTCACAACCTACGGCTCTGTGACCGACCCGGCCACCTACAACTGGAACTTCGGAGACGGCACAACATCCACAGAAAAGAACCCGACCCACAACTACAAGTCGGCCGGCGTCTACAACGTCACCTTGAACGTGACTGACAAATACGCCACCACCACCTACACCTTAAAGAACGTCGTTGTTTCCGACACTGTGAAAGCAGACTTCACCGCCACCAACAACCAAGGTGCAGCACCGTTGAAAGTCCAATTCACCGACCAATCCACCGGCAGCGGCAACTTGTCCTACCTCTGGAACTTCGGTGACGGAACAACCTCCACCGACAAGAACCCGTCCCACACCTACAACCAAACCGGCACCTACACTGTTGCTTTAACAGTTGTCAGCAGCTGCGGTGTGAACTCTGTTGTGAAACAGAACTTCGTCAGCGTCGGTAAAACACCGGTCGCAGACTTCAGCGGAACACCCACTGACGGAGCAGCCACCTTGTCTGTCCAATACACCGACAAATCACAGGGCGAGAACTTGACCTACAGCTGGGACTTCGGAGACGGAATCACATCCACCGAGAAGAACCCGAAACACAACTACACCACCGGCGGCGTCTACACAGTCAAATTGACCGTGAAGAACCAATACGGCACCAACACCATGACCAAGGACAAGTACATCACAGTCGGATCCGCCCCGCGCGCAGACTTCCAGGCTGACGTCCTCTCAGGCGTTGCACCGCACCCGGTCCAGTTCACAGATCTCTCTACAGGCAACCCGACCTCCTGGTCCTGGGACTTCGGAGACGGTGGCACATCCACTGAAAAGAACCCGAAACACACCTACCAGAAATCCGGTTACTACAACGTCACTTTGACCGTTAAGAACCAATACGGCGAATCCACTCTCTTCAGAATGGGCGACGGACAGAAGATCTACTTGGAAGACCAAAAGGTGAATGAAACCAACACAACCAACCAGACAAACCAAACCAACCAAACAAACGATACCAACAACACCACCAAACCGGAATCTTCAATCCCCGGATTTGAAGTCGTGTTCGCGATCGCAGCCATCCTTGGTCTTGTGGGCGTCGGTCTTTACAAGAGAAGAAAATAATAAAAAATAAATGAAAGAGGATTTTCCTCTTTCTTCTTTTTCTTTTTTTTAAGGTCTGTTTTTAATTTTGCTTTTTTTCTGTTTTATTCCATTATTGTTCTGTTTTATCCCGTCATTGTTCTGTTTATCTCAATCATTGAGTTGGTACTGTTTCTATTTTGATCTGAATTATTGCCTCTGCACGTCTCTTTAATTAATATCAAATAAGAGAAATGGACCCCTGACAAAAAGAAAGCAGATGCCATCATTTTTGAAAGATTAAATGAAAACAGATTAAATAAACAAAATTTTAAATAAAACAAAAACAATGAGGCTTTATTATATTATAAAATGGTGAAAAAATGACGCTTGAAGAAACGAAGGAAAAAGTCAGATCTTATGCTGAAAAATATGCGGCGAAGAAAGGTTTTCGCCTGAACCCGGACCCGGAAGAACTGGAATTGGTCATCGAAGGATTGGCCAAACGACGGGAACAGTATGGTGTTCAATATTGCCCGTGCCGGATTATTTACGGCGACAAAACGGAAGACCGAAAAATCATTTGCCCGTGCATTTATCACGAAGACGAAATTAAAAATGACGGTGCATGCCACTGTGCACTCTTTTTCAAAGGCGACGCGTAACCGCCTTAATTTTTTCTGCGAAAAAACGAACGGAAGAATCAAATAACTAAAAAGACATTGATATGACAAGACGGACGAGAAGTCCGGAAAAATGATTGGGGAAATAGAATGGACGAAAATGAAAGACAATTGCTTTTACTTCAAGACAAAATGGAAAAGATGAATGAAGAAGACCTTTACAAATTCGTGACCGAAAACTATCCGGAAGCGGGCTGGTGCGGAAAAAAGAAGCTGGTTGTCCGCAAAATCATGACGTTTGAGCGGGCGCGCATTTACGGCGATAAAGATCCGCTGGCCACGGAATAATTTTTTCTAATTTTTTAAATCTTTTTTAATACTTTTTTACATTTTTTAATCGACTGCGTTTGAAAATCATGAGTTAATGAATCATCTAATGCAAACAAGTCAAATTCAACCTTCTAACCATAGAATCGGAGATGAAGAGATGAAAAAACAAATCATATCAACGATTTTGATGATTGTTGTGATCTTATCAGCCGCCGGCGTCAGTGGTTGTTTAGAAAACGAATCATCGGAGAATACGAGTTTAGAAAATGAATCCCCCGAAAATACGAATGTGGAATGGGGAGAAAATATCAGTGAATTTTACCCGACTGATTTGTACGTCCGGGAAACGGACGGAAACCGGACGCTTGAACTCAGATTAAGAGAACGCATATATGTGGACGAGAGCAACATCACCGTCAGCATGTCTTCAGATGTCATCAATGTGAATCTGCCGATTGCCGAAGGGAACAACGGATCATATATTGAGTGGTTCCCGCTTGATATTTCAAATTTAACTCTTGAAACCGGCAAAATGTATACGGTTTTGGTGAACGGAGATGAAGAGGTCAGATCCGGTTTCATACTGAACGACAATGAAACAACGACCTTTATTCCGGCATCGATCCATGGCATGAAAATAACGTCAGACAAAACAACGGCTTCTGTCGTCATCTTCGGATACACCGGCGATCTGAGCGCATACAGCCTTCCCGGCGAAGAAATAACAGAAGATACGGATGGAAAAACATACAAAATATATTTCCCCGTCAAAAGAGTATATGACGGCGGCAGCATTAACGCCAGCGCACACTCTTACCAAAAAACAATCCCGATTGCTTCATTGAATGAATTGGAAGACGGCACGTACAAAGTCAGAGTCAACGGCATTGAACTGATGTTTACCGTCAAAAATCACAAAATATCCAATACAAGCAGCTACGGAAATTTTACACAATGAAGCGGATATTTCCGCTTCATCCATTTTTAACAAAATATTAAAAAAACGCTGATGACGCAAAGCCGACTTTGTCGAAACATTTATATGAAAAAAACGGGTTTATGGCTTGCTTTAAGAAACAAAACCGCTTTTTTGACGTTTCTTTCGGCATGATTTCTGAGTGGCCGGGGTGGGGTAAAGGTTATCCTGAAGCCCTGTGGAGGCTTTGACCCGAGTTCGATTCTCGGTCCCGGCCCTTGAATAATCAAAAACAATTCTTGAGAATAATTCGGTGAATCGAAGATAACGAAATTCGGTCACCTTCATGACTCCCTTTTTTAGAAATATACTGTTTTGCCGACATCATATAAATAGAAACAATAAAATAATATTTTTTAGATAAATAACAATATAATATTCACAAAAATAAAAGAGGCGACTGATAGAGATATCTATAAAAAAATAGGAAAATATGAACAATTATAATTTTAATAGAATAGTATAATAGTAGCATACCTGTTCAAAAATCAGCATGAGAAGACATAGCATATGACAAGCCGTATCTCACAAAATATATATAATTTCCTCAATAATTATTAACTAATAGATATATCATAATTTTAGATATATACTAAGAGGGAAAATAGATGATACGCAAAGTAAACCGATTGCCTTTGTTTTTTATTGTGATAATTGTTTTAATGATGTTTGCCGGAACGGCTTGTGCCGATTCTGAAGGTATAGATGGCGCCGATGTTACAGTTGACGGCGCAAACGCTTTTTATGAAATTACATCGCCGGGAACATACACAATCAAAGAAGATTTGATTAATCCCGCCGGCACAAATCCCGTTATTTTGATTAATGCCAGTAATGTCATTTTGGAAGGAAACGGCAAAACCGTTGATGGAAACGGAACTTCTATTTTTGGAATTCAAGTGGCGAATGACCAAAAGAATATCACCATTCAGAATGTGACCATCATAAACGCAACCTCTGCCGGAATTTACACCGGAGATGCCAATAACTATTGGGATTTCGGCAATTTTATAGTGATGAACGTCACTGTTGAAAACATTGTTTCCGCCGATGGCTTCGCAGCCGGCATATGCGCCTATTCAGAAGACGGCGGCAATGTAACAATTACCAACAGTACAATTGGCGGGGATGGAAGTCAAATTTCCGGATTGAAAGGAATCGGAATTTACGCCAACACCACCGGCAATGTGACAATTGAAAAATGTAACGTGAGCGGAAAAATTGAATCATCGGGAGCCGGAAACAACTCACAGGGAATCATTGCATGGAGCCTCGGCAACGGCAATGTGACCGTTCAGGACATCATCATTAATGCAACGATTCAAACAACAAGTACAACCAACAGGTACAATGCGTACGGTGTGGACGCCCAAACAAAATCAACGAACAGCGGACACAGCTTGATTCAAAATGTCACTGTCAACGGAAAACTAAATGGAACATACGCCTACGGAATTGCAACAGCCGTTCTGGAAGACGGAACAGGAACCATTAAAGATTGTACCATTGACGGAACATTCCTTTCTTCAAACGCTTATGCAGTCGCCCTTTTTGATAATGTGAACGGCGCGACCGCAAACCCCGGCATCCGAACATTGAATTTGAATAATGTCACAACACCAACAGAATCACCTTTGACGGCAGCCGTTCGCCTTTATGGTGGAAACAACGCACCAAACTTGTCATTCCACATTGACGGATGCGATTTTAATCAAAGCAAAGCGACAAATGGTATTTCATTGGAAAAATCATCCGGATCAACCGCACCGGTTGACGTATATATCAACAACACGACTGTTGAAAACGTAATAAACATGATCGGTACAACAAAAGTTTACAATTTGAGTGTCGACAATGTCACCCTGCTCAACGTAACAAACCTGTTTAGCGGAACCACAACTCCAGCCAATGAATTGCCTTTGATTCCGGGATATAATATCGCCAACTGTACCGGCTGGACCGGAACCGACGACGGATGGAATTTGACGATCACCGGTTCTGATAAAACTTACAAAATGACAGATGACATAAAAATCAATTATTTCTTGATTTCAGCGTCCACGTCAAACGTAACCGTTGACGGCGCAAACAAAAACATCACAAAGGGCTCTGATTACGACGGCGGAGCAGACATGTTGATTAATGCGGCCGGAAACGACGTTACGTTGAAAAACATGAATGTGGACATTTCCAACTCGATGCGTACCAATTCCAACATTGTGATTCAAGCCAACGGTAAAAATACAACCATTGCCAATTCCGTCGTCAAAGCAGGCAGCTCGACCGACAGCAGCAGTCAGGTTATTGTTGTCAATAATGAAGGAACTATCATTGAGAATAACACATTGGTAACCGGAACCTCAAACACGGACACAGCAAGCACCGGAAACGTTGGCGTTCGCCTCTATAAGAACGGACAAAACGTGACGGTGAAAGACAATAAGATTACCGGCAATGCAACCGGATCCAGAAATGCCGGCGTCAGCGCAGATGGTGTGACAAATGACGTGACGATGACAATCCAAAACAATATTTTTGAACTGAATTCTTCAAACGGCTACATGGTTTACATCAGCCCCGGCGCTGACAGCAAACTCATCAACATAACGGCGATCAACAACACAGTGACCGGCGCAAAATCCATTCTTTTCGCCGATAATGTCAATAACGCAACGGGTGTGAAAACTGTCAGCATATCCGGAACAATCCAAGGCAACTTCAGTTCTGCGGAAAATTTCCTGGATGATTCCCTGCCGAAAAATATCACGCTTGTCAATTTGACGGTCTACGACGGGTACAAAAAGACAATTCCAAACACAGTCAGCACAAAGGGAACCGTTGTTTTGAACAACTTGACGTTTACAAACGAAACGTACATGATCATACCAGAAGACGGAAACAGTTTGAAAATTACAAATTCTGTTTTTGGCAAAGAAGGACAGAACAGCTCCCATGCGGTTCTCGGATCGACCGGGAAAAAATTCTCATCAATTTCGATCAGCAATTGCGTTTTTGAAGGCAATTTCAGAAAAGGACTTTTGATTTACGCCAACACAACCGATCCGAGTTTTGTGACGATCGAAAACAACCAATTCAACGGTCAAGGCTATGATTGGAAAGATCAAATCAATAAAACAAGTTCTGTGACGATCGTTGCCAACGAAAATACAAACACCACGTTCTCCAACAACACGGTGAACAATTACTACAAAGTTCTCAGTATCGACCACAGTCCCGGCAACGGCAACTGGACGATGACGAACAACACATACACCAACGTTGTTTATGCATTGGATATTAACAGCGCAAAGGACTTTGAATACAATTTGACCTATTCATTCTTCTCCAAGGATGGAAAAATAGGAACAATCCCGATGGTTTTGGATTCCGGCAAATCGCCTGAAGAAACGTACACCGGAACAAAAGTCAATGTCTATCCGTACTACACCAACGCCCAAAAAACAGAGATGAAAACAGATGCCGCCACGACCAAAAAGGTAACGGAAGTGGTGAACAGTACATTTGGGGACATTGAGAGTTTGAGCAGCAATTCAGATGAAACCGCCGTGAAAAACGTTGTCGATGAACTGACTCATTTGCCTGTTGAAAGCATCAGACAGGAAATGGAAACGCCGGCGGGTCTTGCGGATATTCAAAAGCTGGAAGCGCTTTACGAAAATACGAGCAATGTGACGGTTAATGTGACCAAACCAAACGGTTTCGGCAACGTAACAATTGTCGGCGCCGCACTTTCCGCCAACCCGGACACGAAAGTTGAAATGACAATCAGCAATGAGATTAACGGACTTGAAGTTCCGGTTCAAGTATCGGAAAAGGCGATCGTTTTGGAAATTAACATGTCTGTGACGCCGCTCGTGCCGGTTCAAATCACAATGCCGCTTCCGGAAGGAATGAAAAACGCCATTGTCATCCACTGCTGCAGCAACGGATCCATTGAACAGATCCCGGTGACCGTCAGCGGAAACATGATGTCTTTCATCGTGACCGGATTTTCACCGTTCATTATTGAAGAAGCCGACCCCGTTTATCCCCCGGGATCATCGGGCGGCGTCGGATCGGCAACGGTTGTGGACATGGCGAATTCCCAACCGATGCAACCGGCAGATAACGAAACCGTAACGCCGGCAGACACTCAAAACACAACATCGGCCAATACAACAGATAATACCGGCACGGCAAACGTGGACAAGCCGGCTGCAGCCTCAAGCTGGACGGCCTGGATTTTGGTTGCCGTGGTGCTGATCATTGTCGTTGCGGCCGCCGTTGTGCTCTACCGGAAAAACAAAAAATAAAAACAAAACAAAAACGAAAAAAATAAAAAAGAAAACGAAATGAAATAAGAAAGGCTTCTGCCTTTCTTTTTCCCCTCTTTTACGATCAATCAACAGACTATTTTGTATTTTCGATTTTATTCAAAAGATTGGTTTTTTGTCTGTTTTTCAATATTATTCATGAGATGAATATATAAATCATGAACACCAATATTGTTTTACTTTATTTTTCGGATTTGTTGGGATAAACAAGTCAAAGGATGTGTCTTTTATGGACGAGAAATTATACCAAAAAATTATTGTGGCCACCGACGGCACGGATTATGTGAAAAAAGCAATCAACACCGCAATCAGTCTGTCGAAGCTGACCGGCGCCGAACTTTATGCCGTTTATGTGGCGGACGTTTCAAACATTACGCCGACCAGCGCCGAATGGGTTTTGGTTTCCGAAAACATTAAAAAAGAATCCGACGCCGCACTCGAGTATTTCAAAGCGGAAGCGGAAAAAGCCGGCATCCAATATCAAACCATCAGTCTTTCCGGATCTGCGCCGGGCGAAATTGTTCAATACGCCAACCAAATCAACGCTGATCTCATCATTGTGGGCGCCACCGGCAAAAAAGCTCTTGAAAGAATGCTCCTCGGCAGCGTTTCTGAAAAGATTGTACGGACGGCCAAGCAGCAAGTTTTGATTGTGCGGTACGACGCTGCGGAAAACAAAAGTTAATTTTTGTTTTCTTCTTTTTCTTTTTTCGTTTTTTCAGCGGCGCCGGCGCGCGCGTTATGGCGGCATTTTTTCTTATGGGGTCAATTGAATCCGGCTCCAATTTCTATTTTCGAGTCAATTGAATCCGATTCCAATTTTTATTTTCGAGTCAATTGATATTCGACCTCAATTTCTGTTTTTGAATCAAGCAACCAACCCCGCTTAAACAGACGCGTTCCGCGTCTGTTTAAGCGGATGGCGCTAACGAAAATGAATTGGTTGGAAACACGTGCTGCAAACTGAAACAAGAAAAAACTGTATTGTTAGAAGCAGTTGCTGCAAACTGAAACAAGGAAAAACTGTATTGTTGGAACCAATTGCTGAAAACGGAAAAAGAAAAAACTGTATTGTTGGAAACAGTTGAGAAAAACAGAATCAGAAAGACCTGTATTGTTGAAACAGTTGCAGAAAACGGAATCAGAAAAAACTGTACTTCTGCGACCGTAGGGAGCCGTTCGCGCAGCGAACTCTATAGAATCAGACTCCCACCGCCCCGGAAAATTCCGAAGCGAAGCGAAGGAATTTTCAGACAAGCCCCAAAATATCGTCTTTGCAAGCCCTTCGGACAAAACCGGCCAACGGATCACGAATATTCTTCAAATTCAGAGATTTGGCGTTGAGCACGATCAAATCAGCCTTTTTTCCGACGTCGATGGAACCTGTAAATCCGCACCCGAGCGCTTGCGCGCCGTTTGACGTCGCCATTTTAAAAACCTGATTGTCGGAAAGCCCGTACAAGCGGGAAATAAAGTGCATTTCTTCAAACATATCCGGCGAATTGAGCATCATGTTATCGGTTCCGATGCTGACGGAAATGCCGTGTTCAAGCATTTCCACAACCGGCGGGAGACCGACACCCGTGGTTAAGTTGGAGCGGACGCAAACGCTGACCGGAATTTTTTTGTCGGCGGTTTTCTTCAAATCCGAGTCGTTGGCGTGCGTCATATGAATGAGCAAATCGGGCGACAGTGCCAAAGCGCGTTCAATATCGCTTCGGTCTTTTTCGCCGGCATGAATCGCCAGCCGCTTTCGTTTAAGTCGTGTCTTGGACGTGATTTTGGTCAGAACGTATTCGTTCAAATCGTTGGCGCCGCTGAGGCCGATGCCGTCGGCGACTTCCAAAATGTCGCGCACTTCTTCCAAGAAATCCATGTTCGGATGTTCCCGAGAGCCGGAATCAACGTGGCCGGGGCGGCCGTAGACGATCGGAAAAATATCTTTTCCGGTGTTTGAAACGGCTTTGAGAAGCGCGACCGTTCCTTCGAGCCCGCCTTCCCGGAAGTCAGCGAAAACGCCGGCGCCATTTAAGAAGAGTTCCCAAACCGCCGATTCCATGGCGTCGATGGATTCTTCAAAACCGATTTGAGATAAAAATTGATGTTTGAGACCGTTGGGCGGCTTGACGAGCGCGTCCAAATCTTTTTCAATACAAAATCCGCGTTCATTTCCGAGCGGCGGATCTTTGAGAAGCGAATCGCCGATGTGGGTGTGCGTGTTCACAAAACGCGGCGCAATCCAATTTTCGGACAGAACCGGCCGTTCTTCGATGTCGACGATGAGCCCGTTTTCGATGTAGATGTTTCCGGAAATAATGTCCGGATTTTCGCCCCAAAAAATGGTTCCGGA
This sequence comes from Methanolapillus africanus, assembly GCF_032714475.1. Taxonomy (NCBI): domain Archaea; kingdom Methanobacteriati; phylum Methanobacteriota; class Methanomicrobia; order Methanosarcinales; family Methanosarcinaceae; genus Methanolapillus; species Methanolapillus africanus. The sequence goes on from NZ_JAWDKD010000021.1 coordinate 25,295, forward strand.
GACGACGCGGTCGTACGGAAAATCTTTTTGCAGAAACAGATCGTTCGGGCTGGCGTCCGGCGAAAACGAATCAGATAAAAAAAGATCAGAATCATGGGGGACAAAGCTTGCGCTTCCCGAGTCGGCTTTATTTTTTTCGATCAGCCGGTGAACGCGGTTAAAATCGGCTTCGTCAAACCCGGACATTCTTACCCTCGTACTCAAAAGGGAGGACAAGTTATTTATTCCTTTACCCGAGATTTATTCCGTCGCATTGTATAGGTCCTGGCATGAGAATCGGGATTACCCGTCTGTGATTGATTCAGACAACCCCAATGCGGTACACACAAACAGTGCACAACTGCCCTTTACGAGGGAAACCGAAGAAGACTCAAGGATCACCGGAAAGAATGATTCTTTGGCGTTAGTGAAGGGCGACAGCACCTATTTTCAAATAATTACAACTTTTTTTTCATTTCACCTTTTGTTCCGTTTCATTTTTTGATTCGAGCGGCGGCGCGCGCGTTATGGCGACACATTATTTTCGAGTTTTGAACACTGAACCGCCATTTTCAGCACATAATAGCCGGTGCCTGTTTTTTAAAAATATCATGCAGACCATCCCGATTAAACAGACGCGTTTCGCGTCTGTTTAATCGGATACCATCAACTGAAAGATTGGAATTCGGAATCAGTTGCTGAGATTTATTTTCAGTATTGTGTGCATTCCGCCAGCGTCCGAATTTATTTTTTCATTCCGGGCCTCCGAGAAATAATCAGGAAAAAGCAAATCGATACCAAAAAGGTCACACAAAATGAAACCAAAATAATCAAAATCGGTCTTTTGAAATACTGAACCGGATCCAATAGATCTTTTTTTGAATCGTTTGAATTTGAATCCGATTCTGTTGATTCATAACCGGTTGCAGCATCCGTTTTGTTTGTTCTGTTTGTTTCGTTTATTCCGTTCTTTTGACTTGAATTGACGCTGTTTGTACCGTTTTTGTCGGTTGTGTTGTTTATTTTGCTTGTGTTGCTCGTGTTGCTTGCATTCCGCCCACTTTGACCGGAACCGCCGCTGCCGGAACTATTACCGGTTTGATTGTCATCGCTTTCACCGGAAACGGTCACCTGAATCGGAACAATATATCCGACCGGCGTCGCTGATTCCGGATTTCGAACGATTTTCAGCTTCACGCCCGAAAAATCTGTTTCCGATTTGACAGAACTCGATTTAACGGAAACCGTCAGTGAATGACTTTGTCCGGGTTCCAGCGTTGCAGACGATTCGGAAAGCGAAAAAGATGACAGAACACCTGTTTTCTTGGATTGGTCCAAATAAAAAACATAATTCAACGGCGTATTTCCGGTATTTCGGATATAAACGGTCTTTGAAACCGAATCGTTTGACTTGCCGGCGGCGTCCAAATGAATGTCAAGTTTGAGCGGCGAAACGGAATCCAGAACCACATTTTCGCCATCTGCCGCACAGACCGGTATGAAAAATACACAGCTGATACAAACGACTGACAGCAAAAAAAGACGGATAAATTTGAGAAAATCTCGATTTTTGTACATACTCTTTGCTCCTATTGGAATTAATTTTATGAAACGGATGACTTATTTTCTCAACGGCAAAGACAAAACCAAGGAAATGAGAGCGGGCCAAAACAAAAGACAAACGGAAACCGTCAAATACGATACAACATACGACAAGGAGCAACAAAAAACAGAAGGGCGATGTTCATATACGTTCCGATTTTGACAAAATCGAAACATTTTTAAAGGCAGATTGAACCTTTTCATTTTGTTTTTGATTTTTGGAAAACTATATTTATGAAAGAGAACAAATGGGAGTCAACACTTTGACTCATTGGGGAAATTTTATGCAAGAATACAAATTAAAACGCGGATTTACGCCGGACATCGAACGCTTGAGAACCTTACTCGCCGAATGCTTCGGCACCGAAATCAAAGAGGAAGACAAGAAATTGGTGACGTCCTACGGCGCTTTGAAGAAAATTACCGTTTGGATCGACAACAAAAAAATGTGCGTCGACACCGTTTCGGACAACGCCGGCGTCAGCGACGAGATGGTTTTAGACACCAACAAACGCTTCAGAAACTTTTTGGACAAAGGAACCGGCTACACCTCCAAAGACCGCGTGAAAAACGCTAAAAAAGATGTCAGCGGCGAAGATTAATTCAAAATAATAAAGATATAATAAATAAAAAAGAATGAAAAACAAATGACTGATTCATTTGTTTTTCAAAAGGATTCATTTTGACCAATTAAAGACACCGGAATTGAAAAATCACCAAAAGATTAATATTTGAGGTATTCCTTTTTGGAGTCTGCTTTCCGAAGCAAACGTTTCTAACATTGTTGTTTAACTGCCTTGATGGCTTAGCGGTATAGCACTTCCTTGGTAAGGAAGAGGTCGCGGGTTCAATTCCCGCTCAAGGCTTTCCTTTTTTATAATCATTTTTTTAATTTAATTTATATTTTCGAGTTCTATTTTATTCATTTTTTCGTCCCACATTTCTCGCCTTTATTTTTACTTTAGCGGCAGCCACGCGCGCGTTATAGCGATCATTTTATTCAATACAAACGCAAAGCTGCAACCGTTTTTGAAAAATAAAAACAGCCAAAGACAGCCCATTTCATTTATTTCAAGATGAATGAAACGACAATTCCAATAATCCTCTTTTTTAAAAATATAAACAAAAATAAAACAAAATATGAACTAAAAATCAAGTGGAGTCGAAAGACTTCATTTGTACGTTCATGACTCTTTTCATTCAAGCGATTTATAGAAATCTTTCAGTTGCTTCTTTTTTTCATCACTCAAAGCATGCCAGCGAACGCCCTCAACAGCGCCTTCCAATCCGTAAAGCATGCTCAAGCATACGGTCGGATCTCTCAGACGAAGTTCTAAAAAAGCGCGTTGGCTTCCGAGTTTCCGAAATTCTTCCGGCGTTTCAATCCCGGCTTCAACTAATTTTCCGGCAGCGACTTTGCCGATGTTGGGCATTTTTTGCAAATCTGATTCGCTCATAGTGATCTGCTGAAAGAATGGAATGTTTCTATTTTATTTTTTGGTTTATTTTTGGGTCTGTTTTTTGTTTGTTTTTTGGTTTATTTTTTGATTATTTTTGGTTTATTTTTTGATTATTTTTGATTTTTTTGGTCTGTTTTTATTAGGAATTCAAGCAAACCAACCCGCAAAATCAAACGCGATAGCGTTTGTATTTTGCGGATTTCACTGAACGTTAGATGCAAGTTGGAAATAGAAACAGTCGGTGCAATCTAAACTATAAATTCGTAACCGGCAGATGCAAACTGCAAATTAGAAAATTAAATCTGAATAATAGTACCTGTCAGCTGTTACCGTAAATTTTACTGTATCTTCCTGTTGCTGTAAATTGTACTGCATCTGCTTGCTTGGCATCTTCAAAAAGTGTTCGGGTGGCTTTCATAGCATCAAAATAAAAATGACCCGCGGATTTCAAAAACGCAAAAGAAAATGTGTCGCCGTAACGCGCGCGACCCGCCCGCCGCCAAAAAATCGTGGCAACAATATAAATAGGAAAAACGGAATCTGAATATCTTATTATAATCATAAAAATTAATTCAAATAACAAATTTTCAGGTCAAAATATGAGTGAAGCAAACGCAAAATCCAACAGCGACGTTGCCGCATGCAAGCTATTCTATTTGACCAAATATGCGCTCAGCATTTTCATTATTTTTTTGGCGCCGTTTTTGAGCATGGGAACTTTTGTTCTCTTATTTGTCTTGCTCTCGGTTTTATCACTGACCCCAATCATGGAATTCATTTCCAAAGCCTTCGGTTTGACCGATGAAGAAAAAGTCAAAAAAATCCGCAGCGACTTTCAATCCGTCATCATCGTTTTGACGTTTGCCTTTTTGGCAGCGGCGCTGCTCAACTATTTCAACTTCGCGTTTGAAAATTACATCCTGTTCCAAGGATTCGCCGTGATGGTTTTCAGTTCCTATTCGCTGTATTCCGTCACCCACAAAGTGACGCTGGCCGACAATTTAGATGACATCGCGTCGTTTCAAAACGCATCCCTCGTCCATGAATTTGTCCTCGTCGTTCTTCGAACCGCCGCCGCCTTTTTGACCGGCTGGTGGATCATTTACATGACCGGCGGCACCGGAACTGAAAACTGGATGCTGGCGCCTGACTTGTTGAACCAATTGTTTTTCATTTCGCTCATCGGCGCCTTTATCGGCAGCCTTTTTGAATCCATCCCGTCCGGCACGGACAAAAACATTTCCGTCTTTTTGGGGTCGACGCTGTCGATCTGGCTTCTTTATTTGTTCGGCTACCAAACGCCGTGGAACCAAACCCTCATCGCCGCCGGATTTTCGATCATTCTGGCATTCCTGGCCTACCGCTACAAAATCGCCGACCTGTCGGCATTGTTCAGCGCGGCCGTCCTCGGAATTCTGATTATCCTTTTCAGCGGCATCGAATGGTACATTCTTCTCGTCGCATTTTTCATTCTCGGCGGCGGCTTTACGAAATACAAAATCAAATACAAAGCCTCCATCGGTCTCGCCGAATCCAAAAACGGCATCCGCAGTTATGAAAACGTTTTCGCAAACAGCATTTTCGCGATGATTCTCGCCGTCCTGTACGGCATTTCCACCCAGTACACTGATTATTCCTGGCTTTCCATTCCGATTGTGTTCGCGTACGTCGGCACGGTTGCGACCGCCACCGGCGATACGATGGCGAGCGAGATCGGAACGACCGCCAAGGGCCCGACGTTTATGATTACAACGCTGAAACGCGCCAAACCCGGACAAGACGGCGGTGTGAGCCTTCTCGGAGAATGTGCGGCACTGCTTGGATCCATTATTATCGGCCTCATGGCATTCTTTTTCGGCATGATCGACTCGCTGCCGATTGCCCTGTTGGTTGCCATTGCCGGCGGATTTTTGGGAACCAACATCGACAGCATTCTCGGTGCGACGCTTCAAAAGAAAGGTATTTTGACAAACAGCAGTGTGAACTTGGTTTCAACCATTATCGGCGGCTTGATTGCCGGATTCGTGTATTTCATCATTCAGTTTTTGATGTAAACAACCCAAAAGAAGCGAAAAAATTCAAAAAATATGGTTGTCCATCATAACTTATTTATATTAAAAATCGGTTTTTAACCTGCAATTGGGTTGCCTTTTCTAAAACAAACCTTTTCATTTGCGGGGGTAACCAAGTGGTCAACGGTGATAGACTCAAGATCTATTCGCGTAGGCGTTCAGGGGTTCGACTCCCTTCCCCCGCACTTTAACTCTCATTTTATTCTAATTAAGACACATTTATCTGTCTTTCCGATTTTATTATAGAAGTGTTTTGAAGATCAATAAAGATATTTTTCGATATTTCAACTTCAGATCAGATGAAAATCTATTTTTATTCTATTTTTCTAACGAAATAAAGACAAATACTGGCCCTAATTCTTTAAAAAGAGTATGAGACGCTCACAATATTTGATAATCTGAATTGGTGGCTGTTTAATTTAATTTACTATTGTAATATTTTTTAAATATTTATTGATTTATTTTATAATAATCTTTTTAAAAAATTATAAGTAATATATAAATAATGTAATTTTATGGCTTAAATTATTAAGCCACATAATTTCGTAAACAGGAGAGTTTTCGTGAACAGGAGAAATAAATATGTTTAAAAAATTCTTAACGACCATTTTATTAGTTGCAATGTTAATTTCATTGACAACTCCGGTGTTTTGTGCACCGATAGAGAAATCGACAAGTTATGTTGATTATGATAAGATTATGGATAACCCTGATTACTTAAGAAAGGAAATATTAAAAGATTTTAGTGTTTCAGATGGCACACTTGAATCATTCTCTGCATTTAGCATTTGGTTAAAAAAACAAGGTGTTGATGCTGAAGCTGAAGGTATAAATCTAATTTTCATAGATGATGATTTATTCAATTTAACACCTGAAGCATGGATCTTTGCTGCAACCCCTGAAACAAAAAAGATAATTGAAGAAAAAATTAATTCAGCTGAAAATCTTGATATGAGTCCTGCCATTGATTCCAAAGATTCTGATAAAAAATTGTATTCAAAAGAAGAGATGCAATCTTATTTAAAGAACTTTGACGAAAAGTATCCGACAAAATATATTAACACCGGACTCGTTACATATATTACAGTTGAAAATAAAGAACTTTTGATGAAGGATTTTTCAGAAGAAGATGAATTGATATTGCAACAAATTCTCTGGATTGTCATTTCACCAAACAAAGAAGACATTAAAGTCTCCAATTGGCCATCTTCAAGTCCGAGTAATATTCATAAAGATATGACTGCATGGGCATGTGATAGAGCAAATGATTTATCAAGACCAGGTATAAATGCATCGAATGCCAGTTCTTATATCTCCGCCAATGCTTCTTGGCCGGATTATGCTCCTCCACTTTTAGATATACCCTTTATTGGTCCCTTAACAGATGCATATGAGCATAACTACAAACACTACTATTGTCCTGCTACGGGTTTCGGAGGAGCTATATCTGCTACAGAAGGTAATCTCTCATTCAATTCGATAATTAATCCACTTACAACAGAACAAAAGTTCAATAAGTTGGGAAATGCTACACATTATGTGGCAGATCTTAGTACGCCACTGCACACTAAATATGCCGTAACTCAAACAATTGAATTCAAATTTAACGATTCTGCTCCGCATTTTACTTATGAGAGTTATGTCGGAGATAATTGGTATAACACTTCCTCCCCCAATTCCAAAAATTTCAGCAAATTTGCAAAAGATGTGAGAAGTGGATATAGTGTCGTCAATGTTGAGCGTTCTCTTGAAAATTTATCAATGTATTCATATAGTTATGCGGATACAATATGGTCGGCATCTCTTAATGCAAATACACTCAAAAACAATTCTTCTGCATATTATGCCACAGCTTTCTGTATTGATGAAGGCCAACGTTATCTAATAGGTGTAATAAATTATGGAAATGCACGAATTTAAAAAAGAATAATATTTAAATTCAATTAAAATTAAGAGTGATTCAACTCTTATTTTTATTTTAGGGGATGATAACATTTTCAAAGAAATATCTTTTTCAAAATTAAAAGAAGAATTAAAAAAAGATACTTTTTACGTTTTGATGGAATGTTTGTTTTTTTTCATCCCCATCTTTTTGTTTCATACATGGACACAAACAAATTTTTCAGCATTCTATCCATTTATTTTATTAATTGTGCTTCCATTATTGTTTTACTTCATTTTTAGGTCTTATTTTGATTACAAAATAAAGGATGTCTTATATTGTATTTTATTTTCAACAGGTTGCCTTTATTTACTGGATTTTATGGATTTGGTATATCTGCTCTCCCTCATACAACCACCACAACATATTGTTCCCCTTGAAGGGGTAGCTCCTTATTTTACTCTGGAACCAATTGTTATTTTATTTACTCTCCTTTATTTCATTATGATTAACGTTACGTTTTTGATTTCAAAAAAATCAACTCATATGAAGGATAAACTGTTAATAACTTTTTTAATATCAGCGATTGCGATTATTTTGGTAGTCGCCATTATCAATAAGGATATGGGAAGGCTGATGAACATCGAGACACCAATTTTGATAATATTTCCAATTCTCTTATCTCTTTATTTGGCTTATGCTTATTGTTACAAGTCAAAGATCCCTACGCACAGAAGCATTGCACACGTACCGTATTTTGTCATACCTTCCTTATTCTTTGTCCTTGATGAACGCATTTTTATGCCAAATCTTAATTTACTGGATGTTTTGTTAATATCAATACCGCCTGCAATCGGAGCAGGTGTTTTAGTTTTTGTATTCTATTTTATCCAAAAAGGCTTCAGAAAATTTTGGGCATATTTCTTCACTTAAAAATGAAGGAGATGAAACAATTAAACAAAAAAGACATTTTAAAAAAATGTTTATTTTAGTACTAATTTCCATAGTTGTTCTGGGGTTTGTGTCCATAATTTATTTGCAAGAAAACATTACAGATCATTTCAAATCCGACAGCAATTTTCAAGTTCTAAATAAAGATGAAACTTTGTTGAGTTTTCCAGATGGGATGAATTTCATTTACGAAACACAACTATCTAAAGTTCGGAGCATTGAAAAATGGGTCACGCCAATTAAAATAAAATATGAAGGCGACCCCACAAAAGAAGATATTAAATTTTTAAATAATATAATAAAGGAATTCAATAAAATAGATGGATTTCCGGGAATGAAAATTGTCAATAAAGATGAAAATGTCCTTTTAATTTATGCAACAAAAGAGACTTTACCCAAATATCAGGAAAAATATAACACAGAAGACGTTGACAAAGGCATATGCCATCACTTTTCAGAAAACGGAGAAATAACCCAAGCAATCATAATTATTGAATCTGATATTGACCAAGATTATAAAAACAGCGTTGTTTTACACGAAATTTTTCATATGGTTGGCTTTTATGGCCATTATTATAACAATTCTAGTATTATTAATCAAAATGGTGAACCTGTTTCAGGGTTATCTGCCACAGATACTTTAGCTTTGAAAATGTTGTATAATCCTGAAATATTAATTGGGATGAAGTATTATGAAATAAGAGAATATTATCAAAACAAAGAGATGAATGATTTTTAATTAAGAGGATAGTAATCCAAAAGATTATATGATTAAAGCAATGATTCAAATCCAATAACCAAATTTAATTTCAGGAATCAATCATGCCAACGATGCGCGTCAAAGGAAAAAAAGTCAAAGTCGCCCCGATTTACTGGGCGATCTTTTTGTCAACCAAAATTATCATCGTGATACTGGCAGCGATCTTTGTTTTAAAGAATTTTACGCATTATTTGGATCCTTATTTCGGAAAAATGATCCTGATGCTTTTGATTTAAAAAAGCAGCCCATATTTTTATCGATTTTTAAAACCTGACGCCATAACGCGCGCGATGCCGGCGCCATTATTTTTTCGTATCCGTGGTGGCTTCCGCACCACGCATACCACTGCCGATTCCTTTTGAAATCTTCGCGAGAACGTCCGGTTTGTCATAATTTTTAACGGCTTCAACGATGGCTTTGCCCATCAATTCCGGATGTTCCGCTTTAAAAATGCCGGAGCCGACGAAAACGCCGTCACAGCCGAGTTTCATCATCAGCGCAGCGTCCGCGGGCGTTGCAATGCCGCCGGCGGCATAATTGAGAACAGGCAGGCGTTTCATTTCAATCGCTTGCGCGAGCAAATCCTCGGAAATCTTCTTGGTTTTGGCGTACTCCGCGCGCTCCTCGTCCGATTTTTCCAAAAGCTCAGCCAATCGTTTCAAGATTTGAATTTGGCTTTGAACCGTTCCTGCAATGTTTCCGCTGCCGACTTGTCCGGAAACCCGGATCATCATCGTGCCGGTCGACACCGAACGAAGCGCTTCGCCCAAATTAGTCGCGCCGGTAATGAACGGCACATTGAATTTGGTTTTGTCAATCACGGAATCAAGGCTTGCCGGCGACAAGGCTTCGGACTCGTCAATCATGGCGATGCCGAGCGCTTGTAAAATTTCGGCTTCCACGAAATGGCCGACACGGACTTTGCCCATCACCGGAATGGAGACCGACGTCAAAATTGCTTCAATGGTTTCCACGTTGGCCATTCGCATAACGCCGCTTCGGGCGCGAGAGTCGACGGACAGCGAATCCGTGACCATGACGGCGGCCGCACCGCACTCTTCGGCCAGCTGGGCTTGATCGGGCGTGCTGACGTCGCAGATGACGCCGCATTTCCCCAATTTTTCAAAACCGCGCGCCAAGAGTTCGTTTCCGAAACGAAGTGTGGATAAGTCGACCATAATGATTCCCGAAAAAATGATGACGATAACAGAATAAAGAAATAAAGAAAAATATCTGCAAAATGATATAAATTTTGTTATATAATTTCGTTACAGAGTGGCAAATCAAGAAAATGAGGGAACGGTTTTGGTCGAGTCGGCAAAAATGTGTCGCTATAACGCGCGCGTGGCCGGGCGGACGAAAAAATGGGAACGCAGGCTATGAATGATGAATATAGAAAACGTGTGTGGAGACTGTATGAAACACAGTAATTATTCCCAAAGTGAACCCGCAAGTTCAGAACGCTGAGCGCCGAAGGCGTGAGGCGGACTGAACTTGGCGGATTACTCTAAAAATAAGATGTAGTGACAGAAATAACGGAACAGATTTGCAGAATTCAGATTGCACCTACAGTTAACTATTTTTAAATTCAGATTGCATCTGCTGTTTCCAACAATACACCTGTTTCTTGTTCTGATTTGCACCTTACGGTTCCGATTCAAATTGTATCTGCATATGGTATCCGCAAAATACAGACGCAAAGCGTCTGATTTTGCGGGATGGTTTGCTTGTTGAATTGGAACAAGCCAACCCAATTTTTAAGCGACCGAAGGGAGCCGTTCGCGAAGCGAACTTACGGAAACTGATTCCCACCCCCCCTGAAAAATTCCTAGCGAAGCGACGGAATTTTTCGGTTGATGTTACGGGATGGTTTGCTTGATATCAAAATAAAATAACCCCTCGATTTCGAAAACGCAAAAAGAAAAAGTATCGCCATAACGCGCGCGGCGCCGCCCGCCAAAAAAGAAAAATAAAAAAGGAATTGAGAAGAAGCCTCCTCAATTATCCATCATTTCTTCTTCATCGTCGGCGATTGAAAAATCAGAGTCTTCGTCGTCAAAAATTTCAACAACGGCAACAGGTTCTGTTTCAGATCCATTTTCTGTTGAAACGGACGCTTCTTCTTCGCCGTCTTCTTTTGTCGCCGGCTTGACGCACGCCATGCCGACCACTTTATCGCCGTCGCTGAGCTTCATAATCCGAACGCCTTGGGTGTTTCTGCCCTGCTCCCGAATCGTTCCCGCGCCGACGCGGATGACAATGCCTTCCGCGCTGGTGATGATGAGTTCATCGTCTTTGCCGACCGACTTCACGGCGACGACCGGACCGTTTCTTTGGTTGGTCACAATCGTCATCACGCCCTGAATACCGCGGTGTTTGGTCGCGTATTCTTCAAAGCTGCTGATTTTTCCGTAGCCGTTTTCCGTAATCGTGAGAAGCGCTTCTTCCGGATTGACGACGTCCATGCAAACGATCGCGTCGTTTTCTTTGGACAGGCGCATACCGATCACACCGCGGGCGGACCGTCCCATCGGACGCACTTCTTCTTCAAAGAAGCGGACCGACTTGCCGGCGCGCGATACCATCACAATGTCGTCTTTGCCGGTCGTCAACACCACGTTCACCAACTCGTCGTTGGCCGCCAATGTCGTTGCGATAATGCCGGTCTTTCTCGGATTACTGAAATCCGAAAGCGGCGTCTTCTTGACAATGCCTTCCTTGGTCGCCATCATCAAATATTGGTCGTCGGTGAACTTTGCGACCGGAATGTTGGCGGTCACGAACTCGTTTTCTTTCAAATCCAGGAAGTTGACAATGGATTTGCCTTTGGAGGTGCGGCTTCCTTCCGGAATCTCATAGCCTTTCTTCCAATAAACGCGTCCTTTGTTCGTGAAAAAGAGAATGTAGTTGTGCGTTGATGAAACGAACAGGTTTTCCACAATGTCTTCTTCTTTGGTTTCCATACCGATAATACCTTTACCACCACGGTTTTGCCGGGAATAAGTGCTCAGCGGAATCCGTTTAATGTAGCCGTGGTTCGTCATCGTGATGACGACGTCTTCGCGCTGAATCAAATCTTCGTTATCGACGTCAAAACCGCCGTGAATAATCTTGGAACGGCGTTCATCGCCGAATTTTTCTTTGATGTCCAAAAGCTCGGCGCGGATGATGCCGTATTTTATCTCGTCGCTTTCAATGATCTTGCCCAAATCCAGAATCTTTTGGCGCAGCTCATCGAGTTCATCCAAAATCTTTTGAATTTCAAGACCGGTCAAGCGCTGAAGGCGCATTTCCAAAATGGCTTTGGCTTGGATGTCATCGAGACCGTAACGGCTGACTAATCCTTCACGGGCGATTTGAGCGTCGTTGGACGCCTTAATGAGTTCAATGACTTCATCAATGTTGTCAATCGCGATTTTCAAACCATTGAGAATGTGTTCGCGTTCCCGAGCTACCTTTAAATCGTAGATCGTCCGGCGCTGAATGACTTCCATCCTGTGTTTGAGATAAACTTTCAGCAGCTGGCGCAGTCCCATCACACGCGGGACGCCGTCAACAATCGCCAAATTGATGATACCGAAGCTGGTTTGCAGTTGCGTGTGTTTGTAAAGCTGGTTCAAGAGAACATCCGCATTGGTCCCGCGGGACAGTTCTAAAACGACACGAATACCGTCGCGGTCAGACTCATCGCGCATATCGGAAATCCCGACAACTTTTTTGTCGCGGACCAACTCAGCAATATTTTCAATCAGCCGGGCTTTGTTCACTTGATACGGCAATTCCGTAATGACGATTTTCTGGCGGTCGTTTTTCATTTCCTCAATGTGGGAAACCGCTTGAATCCGAACGCTGCCGCGGCCGGTTTTGTAAGCCGAAATCGCGCCCTCGTTGCCTAAAATGTGGGCGCCGGTCGGGAAGTCCGGACCTTTGAGGACCGTCATCAGTTCCGGCGCTTCAGCGTCAGGATTGTCAATCAGCATCACCGTCGCGTCCACAACTTCAGATAAGTTGTGGGGCGGCATGTTGGTGGCCATACCGACGGCAATACCGGTCGATCCGTTCACCAGTAAACTCGGAAGCTTGGCCGGCAGCACCGACGGCTCTTTGAGAGATTCATCGTAGTTGGGGCGGAAATCAACGGTATCCTTATCGATATCGTCCAGCATTTCCGCTGAAATTTTGTCCATTCGGACTTCGGTATAACGCATGGCGGCTGCAGAGTCGCCGTCAATCGATCCGAAGTTACCCTGACCGTCAATCAACGGGTAGCGCAATGAAAATTCCTGAACCATGCGGACGATCGCGTCGTAAACGGACGAATCGCCGTGCGGGTGGTATTTACCGAGCACGTCTCCGACGACACGCGCGGATTTTCTGTACGGCTTGTCCGACGTAATGCCGGTTTCATTCATCGAAAAGAGAATGCGGCGGTGAACCGGTTTGAGACCGTCCCGGGCGTCCGGAAGCGCGCGACCGACAATGACGCTCATGGCGTATTGAATGTAAGAGTTTTTCATCTCATCGCTGATGAAAACCGGACGAACGGCAACGCGTTCTTCGTCTTCGCCGAGGAAAACGCCGTCGTTGTCATCATCGCCGCCGTCATTATTTCCACCGTCATTGTTTCCATCGTCATTATTTCCACCGTTATTTCCGTCACCTTCCCCGCTGTTTCCGGTTCCGACCATTGCGGTTTTGGAATCTTCATTTCTCATCGCGTATAATTCCTCAGCGGATTTTTCTTCGATATGCTCGACGTCGTCATCGGGGAGCTGTGAGCGGCGGACGTATTCGTCTAAAGTAGGTTGTTGTGCTTTTTCATCCATTTTTCTCACCTCAGATATCCAAATTCACCACTTCTTTGGCGTGTTCCTGAATGAACATTTTTCTCGGCAGCACTTCGTCGCCCATCAAAATCGTAAAGATTTCATCGGCGGCAATCGCGTCTTCGATCGTGACCTGAAGCAAAGTCCGGGTTTCCGGGTTCATGGTGGTGGACCACAGCTGTTCCGGATTCATTTCTCCAAGACCTTTGTACCGCTGAATGGTCACGCCTTTGTCGCCGATTTCCGCGACTTTCGCTTTCATTTGTTTGTCGGAATAAACATAATATTCCGCTTTTCCTTTCTTGATTTTGTAAAGCGGCGGCTGCGCGATGTAAACGTGTCCCGCCGTCACCAAATCCGGCATGTACCGGAAGAAGAATGTCAAAATTAAGGTGCGGATGTGCGCGCCGTCAACATCGGCATCGGTCATGATGACGACTTTGTGGTAACGAAGCCGTTCAAGATCCATTTCTTCGCCGAGACCGGCGCCAAGAGCGGTAATCAGAGACGCAATTTCGTTGTTTTTAAGCGCCTTGTCCATTCGGGTTTTTTCCACGTTGAGGATTTTACCGCGGAACGGCAAAACGGCTTGGAACGCACGGTTACGTCCTTGTTTGGCGGAGCCGCCGGCAGAGTCTCCTTCGACGAGATAGAGTTCGCAGAGGCTGGCGTCTTTTTCGGAGCAGTCGGCCAGTTTTCCGGGAAGCGTGCTGACTTCCAGCGCGCTTTTCCGGCGCGTGAGTTCGCGGGCTTTTTTGGCGGCTTCGCGCGCCTTTTTGGCGAGCAGTGCTTTTTCAAAGATCGCGACGGCCACTTTCGGATTTTCCTCAAAGAATTCGGACAAGCCGTCGGAAACGAGGGAATCGACAATGCCTTTCACTTCACTGTTGCCGAGTTTTGTTTTGGTTTGGCCTTCGAATTGCGGTTCCAAGAGCTTGACGCTGATAATGGCGGTCAGTCCTTCCCGAATATCTTCACCGCTGAGTCCGGAACCGTCTTTCTCAAGACCGTTCTTTTGGATGTAAGTGTTGGCGGCGCGGGTGAGTGCGGATTTGAATCCGACCATGTGGGTGCCGCCTTCGGTGGTGTTGATGTTGTTCGCGAACGAATAGACGTTTGAGTTGTAATTTTCCGTATACTGCATCGAAATTTCAACATCGATACCGTCTTTTTGTTTTTCAAAATAAATCGGATTTTCATGAAGAACGGCTTTGCCGCGGTTTAAATATTTGACAAACTCGATGATACCGCCTTCATAAAATAAGTCGTGCGTCTTGTCTTTGGAAACATCATGCTGCGGAATAGCGGATTGTTTTTTGGATTTTTTGCCGCCGGCGGTGGCGGTGCCGTCGCCGTTTTCATCTTCATCGGTGAATTCGAATCCTTCCAAATCATCTTCACCGGAATCGGCTTCCGAAATGCTGGCCAATTCCAATTCTAACTCGTCTTCATTTGCCCGAACCCGTTTGTCTTCGGTGACGATGTGAATGCCTTTGTTTAAAAACGCCAGTTCGCGCAGCCGGTTCAATAAAATATCATACTTGAAATCAACGGTCTCAAAAATGGTTTTGTCCGGCATGAACTTGATGGTGGTGCCGGTGTGATCGGATTCGCCGACCACTTCGACGCCGGATGTCGGGATGCCGTAAGCGAATGTTTGGCGGTAAACTTTGCCGTCGCGGCGGACTTCTGCAATCAGCCATTCGGACAGCGCGTTGACGACGGAAACACCGACGCCGTGCAGGCCACCCGACACTTTGTACGTGTCTTTGTCGAATTTTCCGCCGGCGTGAAGAATGGTTAAAACGACTTCCAGCGCAGACTTGTTGTATTTGGGCTGGTTGTCGACCGGAATGCCGCGGCCGTCATCGACCTCAGTAATGCTTCCGTCTTCTTCGATGGTCATTCGGATATTTTTACAATAACCGGCCAGCGCTTCGTCAATACTGTTGTCCACCACTTCATAAACCAAATGATGGAGACCGCGTGCATCGGTGCTGCCGATGTACATGCTGGGTCTTTTGCGGACGGCTTCTAAGCCTTCCAGGACCTGAATGTTGCTTCCGTCGTATTTTTTCTCGTCAGTCATATAAATTCCTGATTTTTAAATGATATTTAAGATTATGAATAAAATGAAATTATGTTCAATAACAAATATTTGTGAAATAAAATACTGATGAATGAAAACGTAAACGTACGATGATTTTTAATTTGAAATGACAAATCATAAAAACGCGATTCTTTTTTCTAAAAAATTGATTTTCAAAAAATCGAAACACAACAGGGAATAATCGATGTCAATCGGCGTTTTATTTTGAGGATAAATTAAAGATGTCAAATGTATGTTTGAACGGTAAAAAAAGGGTTTGAACGTATATAAAGATTGCCTATAAAATCGTGATTTGCATACGGATTTTAAAGATGAAAAAATGAGCGGATATTTTTTGAAAAATAATCCTGAAAAACGGCGGCAAAATTTGCCGCCGGACTTTATGAAAAATGAACGCGATAACGCGCGCGGGTGGCAGCACAGGAAAAAGAAAAAAAATGGAAAAAGAAAAGAAAGAAAATAAGAAAGAAAAAAAGAAAGAGAAAAAAGAGAAAAAGAAAAACAAATCGTTAATCTTTTTCAGCTGCCAAAATGGCTTCTTCAATCGTCCGTTTCGTGTGGCCGCTTTCAATCAGTTCATCCAGTTCGTTGCTTCGGAGATCTTGTTCCACATCCGGACGGATGCGTGCGAAATAGAAGTCGATGCCGTTATCTTGTAACGTTTTGATCAAAAATTTCAGCGAATCGCCGGCCGTCACGTCGATGTTGTTGATGCCGGAGGCGTCGACGATCACGGCTTTCGGTTTACTGGACAGCGCGCTTTCGATGCCTTTGGTGAAAATTTCAATGTTGCCGAAGAACAGGCGGGCGCCGAATCTGTAAATCAGGAATCCGTCCACCGGTTTAGCGTCTTTGTTTGAAGCCAAATCATAAAATCCGGGCTGTCCGTCGACTTTTCCCAAATAAGATTGCTTGGGCGTGGCGATGCCGCGGATGACGTCGGCAAACGACAAGATGACGCCGACCAAAACGCCGAACAAGACGCCGACGAACAAAACGCCGATGAGAGAGATGATCCAAATCCAAAATTCATCCCGGTTGTCTTTAAAAAGAACGTGCGCCAATTTGGCGTCCACGATGCCGACAACGGCGGCAATGATAATGCCGGAAAGCACGGGCTGCGGCATATAATAAAGCAGGCCGCTGAAGAAAGCAACAATGAGCGCGATAACGCCGGCGCAGACCAGGGAAACCATTTGCGTTTTCCCGTGATACTGGTCGTTGGACGCCGTACAGGACGTGCTGGTACAAACGGGGACCGTTCCGGAAATGGCGGACAGGAAGTTGCCGGCGGAAAAGGCGAAAACTTCGCGGTTTTCATCGAGTTTGTACCTGTTTTTCATGGCGAAACTTTTGGCGGTCATGAGCGAATCCGACAAAATCACGATGGCGATAATGAGTCCTGACAAAACGCCCATCGATATATTTGGGAAGCTTGCAAAGTCCGGAATGATCAGAGACGGAAGACCTTTCGGAATGGAGCCGACGATTGTCACGCCCTTTTGATCCAAGCCGAAGAAATAAGTGACGGCCGTTCCGATGACCAAAGCAACCAGTGCCATGGGCACTTTTTTGAGAAATTTCTTACCGAGATAAACAGCCAAAAATGTACCGGCCGCCAGCAAAAAAGCGTAAATGTTCAACGACGGGATTTCCGTGATAATGCCCAACACCTTGGCGAGAACGCCGCCGTCCACGGATGAAATTCCCATCGCTTTTGGAATTTGCCCGAGAATCACGGACAGCGCGATACCGGAAAGAAATCCGCTGACGACCGGCGTTGAAATATAATTGGCAAACCGCCCGGCTTTTAAAATACCGAACAGAAGCAGGAAGACGGCGGTAAAAAACGTTAAAACGGGAATGATCGCCATGGCTTCGGGCGACCCAAGCGCGACGCCGAGACTGACGACAACGGACCCGGTAATGGCGCTGGCCGCAGAATCGGCTTCAAAAATCACTTGTTTGGACGTGGCAAAAACCGCATAGCCAATCATCGGTAAAATCGCGGCGTAAAGACCGTAAATGGCCGGGAGTCCCGCCACCTGGGCGTAACCCATGGCCACCGGAATTGTGAGGGCGGCCACCACAATACCCGCAACAATATCATTTTTCAGATAGGATTTTTTGTACCCTTTCAGCGTAACGAAGACATGGTCAAATAGGGACATGGGAACCTCCGTGTCAAATTCTAAATTTGAATAAAATGATCAGAGAAAATCAATCTAAATTATATCTAACGTATTTTAATAATTTAATTTTAATAAATGTTTCTATGACAAATTTTCAGATGGTTCATTTCATTATTTCATCAATTTATCATTTCAAAAAATTATTTCAAACAACTCATTCAAACGATCATTTCAATCCGGCTTTTTCCACATCAACCGCTTCCAAAATGTAAGCTTTCAGAACCGGCTCTTTTTCAACAATTTCAGAAACATTTGCAAACCGCATTTGGCGGCCAACGCGCGTGTTGTCCCCCATTTTAACAAGAATTTGATCGGGATCGCTGAGCAAATATCCTTTGAAAAACAGAAGCGCAAAATATTCTTTAAATCCCTGAATCAGAACGATATTTCTTCCATCCGCCGTGTAGCAAGGTTTCCCCCACTTTAATTCTTCAGTCAGCCCGCAGTCGAGAATGATTTTCCTCAATGCTCTTGTTTCGTCTTGCCATCTTTGAATTTTGCCGATATAGTCGTCAACTTGTGGATTTGTTTGAATTCTCGTCATGTCAAATTATATCCATTTATTTTTATATAATTGTATGTTTTTGAAAATCTATTCTGCCGGCAACATACAAATATAAATCAAATCGGACATTAATTTCTTTTTGAAACTAAGATTCAAAAGTAAACAAACAATCCAAAGAAAAGGAGAAAAGAAATGGAGAAAATGGAAAACAGATGTCCGGTGGAAACGACGCTGTCCTTGATTAACGGCAAATGGAAACTTCTGATCCTCAAAGAGTTATCTCAAGGCCCTGTCCGTTACAATCAATTAAAAGAAAGTATTCCCGCCATCAGCACAAAAGTGTTGACGCAGCAGCTGCGTGAAATGGAATCCGACGGCATGATCATCCGCGAAGTTTTCCCGGAAATCCCGCCGCATGTGGAATATTCGTTATCGGAAATGGGCGTCAGCATTTTTAAGATTTTCGCGGAAATCCGGCGTTGGGGGCTTGAAGACGATAAAAGAAACAATCCGAAATGTTCGGATTGTCAAAGCTGCCGCCCTTATCATTTGTAAAACAACGGAACCGACGGAGACAGTAACTTTCAGGTATCCTAGCTAACAATGAGGTTTCTGCTTGCCTTTTATATTTTTCAGTGATTTTTGGATTTGACAAAGATTTGTCAAAAAACAAAATCAAATAAAAGTAAAAGGAGAACTCAAAATGCAAGTGAAAGCCTATTTAGAAATTACAATGGATATCGGCGCTGCAAACCGCCCGGCTGCTGCAAAAGTTTACACCACATACAAAGGACCGTTTTTGAAAGAAATCAAAGGCGCTTTGACCAAAGAATTGCTTGTTCGGAATGAAGACGTTCAAGTGCTTCACGGATTCGACAGCGTTGAAAACGCGACGGCTTACCTTTCCAGCGCCATGTTTCAAAACGATGTATTTGTCGGGTTGAAGGGACTTTGGGGGAAGGAACCTGAAGTCAGGATTTATGGAGTTGCTTAAATTGAGATTCGGAGGAACGGAAAGTTCCTCTGAAGATTTATTTTATTTTTAAAAATTACACCTGCAGAGATAACATTAATATAATATTTGAACACTCTTTTTTTCAGTTACCTGATTTTAGATTCCGAGGTGTAAAAATGGCAACGTCATCAATTACTGATTTGATCATTGTAGATAGCGAATAGCTACAAAAAGCTCTGAGAGAATTTGAAGATGAAAAATTCACAATGGATTGGGAACCGGTAAATGTTCACGAATTGCTTGAAGCCGGAAGAAAGTTGTTGTAAAAAATAAAGAGGTACTGGAAATGCCAACATCATCAATCACAGATGTCATAATTGTTGACAGCGAGAAACTAAAAAAAGCATTAGAAGAATTTGAAAATGAAGATTTAACGATTGGCCGATTTCGTGTCAATGCACTTGAACAATTAGAAGCCGGAAGAAAGCTATTGTAATCGGTTAAATAAATCTAAAACCTGCTTTTTTCAAATCATTGATGATGGAAATCATGTCATCATTGCCGCTGTTGACTTCCAGAACCATATTCCGAATAACTTCATCATCAAACAAGTTATGCAAATCAGAAAGAAACTTTTCTTTGCATTCGCAATTGTTGTTGAAATATGTGTTCAAATCCCCGATATGCGGTGTTTTGCTGCCGGATTCAGAAATCTTTTTTCCCCAAAGATGAACACCGGAAATAGACTCACGACAGTTCATTATGTCGCTAAATAATGTTTCCAAAAGTTCAGTTTGCCCATTCATTGTATCAATATCATGAGCGGTGCAAAGTTGAGGAACATCAAACGTAATCCTCAACTTCAATTTATTTGAAGAAATGAGATCGGATAATTCCAAAAAACTATCTGCTGCTGACAAAATGAAAGTTCCACCTTTGTAAGTAGAACCGCTTCTGTTTTCAATTAATATTTGAGTTTGCGGATACTTTTCAAGAATTAAATCTTCAAAAACAGAATATTTGTCAATGAAATCGCTCATTGACGGCGTATAATCTGAAAAAGGCGGATGGATTTCAATATATTTTGGCGGCTGATATTGATTCACCATATCCATGATAAAATAAGAAAATTCTTCAGCCCACTTTTCACTGTACCAAAGCATCGGAACGCCTTTTTTATTGGCGTCTGTGATTGTTTTGTATTTGAAAAGGTGAGGATTTTTGAATTCCCGTTTGAAATAACTGTATTCGGTATGAAGAGAATAAGGCATTTTTGGATTTATTTTATTGACGTCGAAATGACAAGCTATCTCTTCCGCTAAAAGTGAAATATCTTCCGGATATTTCTTGCTGTGGTATTTTATCATTTCAAAGAGGGGCATGAAGAATCACAAATTATTCACGTATTTTCTTTAGTTCATCCCGTTTTTCTATAATTCTTAGATTGATCTTTCCTGTATCATTTATTATTTTTTGCCTAATTTGCCTTAGCTCCAAAAGACAATAATCTTTCAATTCGTCTTCATTAAAACTTTCATCAACAACATAAACTTCCTCTTTACCTTTAGCTTTTTGAAGCCTTTCATTGACTAAATCTAATGTACCATGTTTTTTTAGGAACGACGCAAAGTATTTCTGAAAGATAGAAAGTGATTTTTCAACATCTAAAATGACTAATTCTGAGTCTAAATAAGCATATTTAGCTACTGATTCACTAAGTTTGTTTGCACATTTAATAACTTTATTCTGATAACTTTTCTTAGCTTGTTCCTCATAAGAAGATGAGATAAAGTTGAAAATAGTATCAACGTATTGATAAATAGGCCAATAAAATTTATTTAGTTGAGAAGTCATAAAATCGATATCAGATCTAATATTTTGTTCTTGAATATCTTTTCTTTGAAATTCTATCTGTTGATCTATTTGCTTCTGCTGCGTAATCATCTGTTGCTTCTGAAATTCAAATTGTTCCTTTGAATCCTTTAATGATTGTGAATTTTGATAAAACATAAAACCTGTAAAGGCAACATAAATTATTGTTGCTGCCACCAGTAGAAAGTCCATCATCCAACTAAATTCAAAAACAACATCTTCTGGTGCATAAGGACTATCATTTATCAAAATAAGATAAGCTTTTATGACAAGACCAAAAATCGCAAAGAATAGACTTAAACAGAGTGTTAAGCGATAAGCAAGCAAGAAAAAAGAATCTGTTTTTTCAACATTTTTTATAATGATCAAATCATTAGACTTCAAAATATTATTATATTGATTTTTGATTGTAAGGTATTTCAAGGCACTTATATATGAAAATAAAAGATATGAACCGTAAACAATACAGAAATACAAAAACCAATTGTATTTTTCCGCAGATCCATTCACTATTGATACGAGAGAAAACGCACCAATCATAAGTGAAATAAAAATCAGATAAAAACATCTAATCCAGTTCAAAGAAAATTCATTTTCAATAGGATTTGAAGTTATAGTTCTTTTTGTTAAAAACAAATAAACCTCGCCAACAGCAACCGGTAAAATTTCAAATAATAAAACAAACCCACCAAAGAAAATAAAATAAGAAATTAATTCATTTGTCAACTTCAACACCAATCAATAATAAGATAGAAAATATTTATAAATTTTTAAAAATTTTTATTTAAATTTTAAAATTAAAAAAGCCGCTGGGGGGACTTGAACCCCCGGCCTGCTGATTACGAATCAGCCGCTATACCGCTAAGCCACAACGGCGCTTTTTTGATGTGAAAAGAAGAAAGGGATTTGTAAGTGTCGTTTAAAATATTTAAACTATTCTTTTGAAAAACCCAAAAACCCCGTTTTTTTCTGTTTTTTTCATTTTTTGAAAAGAATCATTAAATAATTCAAACTCTAATACAGCCTTGTATTTATAAATAACAAGTTATTCAAAAAATCAAAGGGAGAAAATATTATGCCTGCCAAAAAGACAACGGAAACACAAACACAAGCTCATTCCATCGACGTTCAAACAGAAACCTGCGCCCCGGAAAAAACAACCGGACCGGATGACTTTAAATCGCTCGGCATTTCCACAAACGCGCACGTGACGCCGGTCTGGGTCATCGGGACCTACGACAAAGCCGGACGCGCGGACGCGATGACGGCCGCCTGGGCGGGCGTCGCCAACTCGGCGCCGGCTTCCATTTTTGTTGCGATCCGGCCGGGACGCTATACCTACGAAAACATCATGGAAAGACGTGAATTTACCGTCTGCATTCCGTCCGAGGAATATGCGAAGCATGCCGACTATCTGGGTATTGAAAGCGGCCGCGAGACCGACAAATTCGCTGCGGCGGGACTCACACCGGTCCGCGCGGGCAAAACCAACGCGCCGTACGTCAAAGAATTTCCGATGTACCTCGCCTGCAAATTGAAAGACCGGATGAACCTTGGCTCCCACTTTGTGATCATCGGCGAAATCATGGACGTCTGCGTTCAAGAAAAAATGCTTGACGCCGACGGAAAAGTGGACCTTGAGAAAATGAAGCCGCTCGTTTACGCGCCGGACAGTATGAAATATTTCGGCGTCGGCGACGAAATCGGACGCGCTTTCAATATCGGTAAAGAGTTTAAGAAACAAAAAAGCGACGATTAAAAATCGAAATTGGATTGTTTATTGGTTCAACAAAAACCAACCCGTGTCCGCCCGAGCGGCGGCGGCTCAAAAATAACAACAAACAACAAACCGAGAATAAGGTTTAAATCAAGCGATGAAATTTAAAAATCATTTTAAAAACCAAAATTATACAAAAATACAGTTAGAATTGTGAAGGAAAAAAACATGGATGCTGATTCAATTTACAAATCCGTCGTCGAAAAAGACGAAAAGTATGTGATGCAAACATATGGCCGCAAACCGCTTCTCTTTGTGAAAGGCGAAGGAACCACTTTGATTGACGTTTACGGGAAGCGCTACATCGACTGCGTTTCCGGTATTGCCGTGAACGCGACCGGCTACTCCAACCAAAGATTAATCAAAGCGATTCAAGAGCAGGCGGAAAATCTCATCCACATTTCCAACTACTACTACAACGTCCCGCAGGCGAATCTGGCGGAAAAAATCATTCAGATTTCCGGCATGTCGCGCGTGTTCTTCTGCAACTCCGGCGCCGAAGCCAACGACGGCGCCTTGAAGCTGGCGAAGATTCACACCAAGAAGGACAACTTCATTTCGACGCTGCACGCCTTCCACGGACGCACGATCGGTTCCCTGGGAACGACCGCGAACCAGAAATACCGCGACCCGTTCGTCCCGATGGTGAAACCGGCCACGTTCGTCGAGTACGGAGACGCAAGCGCCATTGAAAAAGCGGTCGACAAAACCATCGCCGCCGTCATTTTAGAACCGGTTCAAGGCGAAGGCGGCGTTCAGGTGCCCAAGAGCGAATATTTCAAAGAAGTCCGTGAAATTTGCGACAAAAAAGACATCCTGATGATCATCGACGAAGTTCAAACCGGATTCGGGCGCACCGGAAAATGGTTCTGTAAAGACCACTACGGCGTTCAGCCGGACATTTTGACCATGTCCAAAGCCATTGCCGGCGGCATTCCGATGGGCGCTTTTGTGGCCCGTGAAGGATTGTCGTTCGGAAAAGGCGAACACGGAACCACATTCGGCGGCAGCCCGCTTGCGTCAGCCGCGTCGCTGGCCGTGATTGAAACCATCGAAGAAGAAAATCTCATGGACAACGCAGCGAAGATGGGCGACTACCTCATGAAGAAATTGTCCGCCATGAACCGCAGCGACGTCATTGCCGTCCGCGGCAAAGGATTGCTGATCGGCGTTGAATTCGATCACGAGTGCAGTTACATCATGGACGAAGCCATCAAGCAAGGCGTTTTGGTCAACGTCACGTCCGGAAACGTTCTTCGTTTGATTCCGCCGCTCAATATCGCTAAAGAAGATATTGATCATGTGGTGGAAGTCATCGAGTCCATCAAAAAGCCGGCGCAATAACCGCAGAACAGATCAGAGAAAAGAATCTCAATCGAACAAATAATCAAAGATAAACGCCTCATTGCGTTTATCTCAAAAATCCAGACCGATATGTCCCCAAAATATCAAAATTTGATGAACAAATCCGTGGAATCTGTTCCCGAATATGTTCCGGGAAAATCAACCGCCCAAGTGGCGGCCGAATACGGACTCAATCCGAAAAAAATCATCAAGCTCAACTCGAATGAAAACCCGCTCGGACCATCCAAGAAAGTCCAAAAAGCGATTCGAAAAAGCGCCGCTGCGGCGTCTCTTTACCCGATTGCGGACGCGTCGAATTTAAGATATTCCCTTTCCAATTATACCGGCTTTCCGAAAGAAAACATTATGGCGGCCGGACCCGGCATGGACAGCATTATCGACGGCATGAACAAAATATTCGTGGCGCCCGGCGATGAAGTCGTCATTCCGGTGCCGACATTTACCTATTACGGCATTTCCGCCGCCGGCATGGGCGGCGTTCCCGTCAATGTGATGCGGGAAGCAGACTACTCTGTGAGCGTTGCTAAAATAAAAGAAGCGGTGACGGACAAAACCAAAATCATTTACGTCTGCACGCCGAACAACCCAACCGGAAACGTCATCACAGAAGCCGAGGTTCGAGAACTGGCGCAGCTGAACTGCATTCTGTTCCTGGACGAAGCATACGTCGAATTTTCGGATGCGGAAAGCCTGATGAAATTGGTGCGCGAATACGACAACATTGTCATCGGGCGGACATTTTCAAAAGCGTTCGGACTTGCCGGCATGCGGATCGGCTATGTGATCGCGCCGGAATGGATTGTTCAAAAACTGCTTTCCGTTATCCCGCCGTTTTCCGTCAGCACGCTCTCGGAAGCTGCCGCCGTTGCCGCGCTTTCCGACAAGAAACATCTCGAAAAGAGCATTGAGCTGGCAAAAGAAGGACGGCAATTTTTGATGGAAAAAATATCTGCACAGACGCCGTACAAAGCGTATCCGTCAAACGGAAACTTCATGATTGTCGACGTATCGCCAAAAACGTCAAAGGAAGCCGTGGATTTCCTGCTGAAAAATGAGATCATTGTGCGCAGCTGCGATTCCTTTGAAGGGATCGGCAAAAGTACAGTCCGAATCACCATCGGTACCCAAAAAATGAATAAACGCGTGGTTGAAGTTTTGAAGAAATTCAAATAACTTCATCCGTTTTCTTTTTTTGCTTCGGAGTCTATTTTTTTCTATTTTTGCGGCGGACACGCCCGCGCGCGTTATGGCGACATATTCTAATTTTGCGTTTTTAGAAAACAAGGTTCGATTTTTTTCGCTTCAAGCAAACCGCCCCGTAAAATCAGATGCGATCACATCTGTATTTTACGGATACCGTTGTGCAGATGCAATCTGAAATTACAAACTGTAGGTACAAATCGGATCAGAAAATATGTGTCTTGTTGGAAACAGCAGGTGCAAGCGGCAAATCTAAAAATAGTGAACAGCAGGTGCAAGCGGCAAATCTGAAAAGAGTAAACAGCAAGGTGGAAACAGAATACTGAAAATATTTTCTAACATTTTCTGTCGCTGCATCTTACTTTCAGAGCAATCCGTCAAGTTCAGTCCGCCTGACGCCTTCGGCGCCCGGCGTTCTGAACTTGTGGGCCCGTTTTGGGAAAGTGACCACACAGTCTTCCATAATTTTCCGCAGCCGCCGGGAACATGCACGTTACGGCACACATATTTAAAAAAGAATCAAAACGAGTCCTCAACTTTGTCCACTTTCATGAGCGGATAATTGAGTTTTTCATCAAATTGAAGCGACGCGAAAACCCGAACCGAATTGAACCGGACAATCAGTTTGACGTCCAGCATTTTTCCTTTCAATTCCGTATACTTAAACGTTGAATTAAGTTCTTCCGCAATCATTTTTTCATTGATACGAACAGTGACGTTTTCCGCAAAAGGCTGAACTGCAATACTTTGTTGAATCGCGGATTCAACCGCAGCCTTATTTTCAAGAGACAGCGGTGTTCCGACAAACTGGTGGTACAGCGCGCCGAGTTTAATACCGGCTTCAAAAAGAGCGTTGTCGCGATCCGTTATCATCCCATCCATCCTAAAAATGTGAATTAAAAATTAAAAATCAGAATCAACATCATCAAATGCTTTTTTTGCTGTGGCGCATAAAAGCCGGAGAAATCAAGTAGATCAGCAGCAAAAGGAAAAGAATTCCCGGGAAAAGGAAAGCCAACGCATTCGGGAAAAAGGCAGATAATACTGTCAAGGCAAAGATGAAGATCAAAATCAAGAAAGTCTTGGATTTGGTCACTTTCATGTACGGAATACTGCTGACCATCACAAATGAGAGCAACAGCATGAAAAACATCAAAATAACCGGTTCATAAGGCGTCAGCATTTGCAGGAAATCAATTGGCGGAACCGTATATTGAACATTTTCCAAAAACAAAGCCAAACATGCCAAGAAAACAGCAGCGGCTGTAATCGGAATCCCTGAATAGCCGGGCGTTTTGGAGGGAAAGGCATTGTAGCGCGCCAATCTTAAAATGCCGCACAAAAGGTAAAAAACCCCAATGACCGCGGCAATGGCGCTCCCGGAAATCGAACAGATTAAAATGACCGGCGCCACACCGAAAGAAACGGTGTCGGCGAGAGAATCAATATGTTCGCCGAGAGGCCCTGAAGATGTTCGGCGAGCGACGTAACCATCCAGTCCGTCCGCCACCGCCGCCAACAAGATATAGACAGCCGCAGCGCTGAATTCACCGGAAAGGGCGAGAAAAATTCCCCCCATCCCGAAAATGATATTGATGAGCGATACATAATCCGGCGGCTTGATCAGTTTGATTAAATTGAACACGAAAATCACGACAGGTTATAAAATAATCACAAACTTATATATTCGTTGGTATTAACGGAAATTTCAGAATGATTTGAATGATTTTCGGAGACGGAAATATCGGAATAAGAATCGGATGTTGAAATCTTGGCGATAATCGTCTCGCCGGCTTTGACTTTTTGCCATTTCTTCACTTCAATGCAAAACGACTCCGGAACCGTCACATCAACGCGCGAGCCGAATAAAATGGTCCCAACGCGCTGGTTTTGAGTGACGGAGTCCCCGCATTCGATGTAAGGACGAATCCGGCGAACCCCGGTTCCGGCGATTTGCGTGAGTTCGACAATCCCGTGCGGTGTGTCCAGAAGCGTAATAAAGCGTTCGTTGCGGTCGGAATCTTTGGTAAACGCCGGCAAATACGAACCGGCCACATGCCGGACCGACAACACTTTTCCGGGAAGCGGAGACCGGTTGACGTGAACATCCGTAATGTTCATAAAAATACACAGCTTGCGGCCCCGGATATCCACAATCCGCCCGTCCGCCGGCGATAACATATGCGTTTCGCAAATCTCGCCGTGACGTTCCGGGTCCCGGAAAAACAGAAGGAAGAAAATAAAAAGCAGAAACGCTAAAACGGATAAAGCGATCAGAACCGGAAGATGAAAAGCCAGGCTGGCCAAAAGCAAAGCGGCAAACAGAACAAAAATTGCCGATAACCATCTTTCACATCCTTTCGCCAACATAATTTCAACCGTCCGGTAAAATGCTTGGGTGAATGCCCATCATTTTTAAAAACTTATCGGAAATTCAAAAAAATAAAAGAGATTATATAAAATAAAGCCATTGATGTCAAGTAATTTATGATTTCAGATGAATATTTTACACACCCAGAGGTGAGAAGATGAAAATGAAAACAGCGTTAACCGCAATGATTCTTGTATTGGTTTTGGCGGCCGGCGTGAGCGGATGCCTTTCCGGCAATGACAACACCACCAACAACACAACCAATAACACCACAAATAATACGACCAATAACACAACCAACAATACGACAAATAACACAACAGGCAACACAACCGGTGAAAATCCGGCAAAAGTTGATTCCGTTATGATTCATTTGACCGGACGCAACGTGACGGCAACCGCCAACATAACCCTCAACAACAGTTGCCAAAAAGTGGATGAAGCGAACATGACCGTGACCGGAAATGTTTCAACCGACAAGAGTTGCACCATTTTCATTCCGCTCAAAGTCGAAGGCGACGTTTGCGCCCAGCAAATTCAAAAAGTCTACGAAGATTTCGAACTCGGAAACCTTGACCGGATGGAAGACGGCGACTACACCGTCACCATTAACGGTGTGGAAGCGGCTTTCAGAGTGAATACCGACGCCAACCGGATCAAAGGAATTTTGCAGCTCAAATGATTTTGATAAAACTTCAAAATCATTTTTCTTTTTATTGACGATTTTTTCACTCATTTTGATTCATTTTTTCATCTTTCTCCATTCTATTTTATTCATTTTTTTATTCATTTTTTTATTCATTTTTCATCTCATTCAACTTTCAATTTCCTCGTTTTTTGAGCCGGTATGCACCGCGCCCAACTTCGAAATATTATATATTTAAAAAAATAAAGAACAGAACGCGTACACTTAAATACAATCAACAAATAATATCTTATAAATATTCTTTAATTCACTTCAAATTAAAGTGAATGACAAGAATAATAGAATAATTATAGGAAATTTAATGAATAATTATTTAATTAAATAACTAAAATCAGGGTGCTTCGAATGACTCAAAAATTGAAATTAGCTTTACCCGTTTTTGCTCTCTTTGTTTTGATTATTTTGGCCGCCGCCGTGGGCGGATGTTTGGGCTCGGACAACTCAACGAAAGTAACATACCAGCCGGCACAAATCGAATCCGTTAAAGTTATCCAAGACAACGGAACGATCTACGCCATCGCCAATGTCACCATCAACGGCGGATGCCAGAGCATTGATGAACAAAACATCACCGCACCGGTTCCGGGAACCAAACCGGAAAACAATGAATTTGACATCTACATCCCGGTGAAAGTGCAAGGCGACGTCTGTACTGCCATCATCAGCTGGAAAGAAGAAACGTTTGAACTCGGACAAGTGTTCGGTTTGCCGGATGGAAACTACACAGTGGTCGTCAACGACAAAAACGCCACGTTCAACATCAAGAGCGAATCCAACACAACAAAAGTGTTTACTGTTTACGAAGAATAAATAAAATATTGAAAAACGCCCAAAAGGCGTTTCTCAACTTTTTTGAAGATTTTTTTTTCTTTTTTCATTAAAATTCTCATTTTAATTCTCATTTTAAATTTCGAAATCGGCTTCAAATTCCTCCACTTCGAAAAAATCAGTAAATTTGACATCAAGCGTTTCCTTGGTCATCCGAATCGGCGTATGCGTCCGGTAGGCCAGCGCGATGCCGTCGCCCGGACTGATGTCGAAATGAGACAAAAATTTGGACCGGGTGACCAGAACACAGCACAATTTGCCGTCTTCAACTTCCAATTCAACCGCTTCCAACAGGATATTGAATTCGGAAAAAATCGCAAGCAATACATCATACATCGTGGCCGAAGGGAATGATTTGCGCTCCATCATATATTTGATGAACAAATATTCGAAATAGCCAACGAAAACCGGCAGCACATTCTTGTCCGAATCGCGCAGAAAGATGATCGGAACCGGAAATTCTTCATGATAAAAAATACCGGCGCGCAGAACTTCAAGTTCCAGATAATCATCTTCGGGTTCAATCGACCGGTCTTTTCCGATATATTTGGCGTTGACGCCGAAAATACCGCTGCGGCTCGTGTATCCGGATTTTCGTCCAGACCGGCTGTCAGATCTGTCCCGGCTGCCGGACCGGGTGCATTCATTGTTTTTGATATTGCCGCCGCGGGAAAACATACCGTTTGCGGCGTTCTCGACATCATTGCCATAGACGTTGCGGCTGCAAATGTTGTCGCCGAATGGGTTGCCGCAGTCGTTTTCAATATTTTGATTTTGTTCGTTTCGAGCATTCTTTTTGAGTTCACGGATAATAAATTCACGATCGATGTTCATTTTAAGACCTCCTATGGTCATAAGGCAGAAAAAAGCAAAAACAGAAAAAGGTTTTTAAATAAAATCAAGAGCGATAGAATGAAAATTTATAAAATAAAATGATTGAAAAACAAAAAGAAAAAAAAGAATCAGAAAAAGAAACAAATCCTCAGTTAAAACGGTATTTATAGAATGACACGCATGTCAGTTTGACAGTTATGGCAGAACAAATCAAGTTGGGCGTGGATGAAGCCGGCAAAGGTCCCGTCATCGGACCGATGTGCATCGCCGGTGTTTGCGCAACGGAAGAGCAGGAAAGAAAACTCAAAGCGCTCGGCGTTGCGGACTCCAAAAAGCTGACGGCAAAAAAGAGAGAACAGTTGGCGCCGTCAATCCAAAAATACGTGACGAGCTGGTATGTTTTAGAAATCGAGCCGGCAAAAATCGACGACCTCCGAAACATCATGACCATGAACGAAATTATGGTGGTTGGCTTCTCCAAAGTGGTCGGCGAGTTGGCTCAAAAAACAACGGTAAACACGGCGATTTTGGACGCCGCCGACGTTAAAGAAGAACGGTTCGGCCTTCGCGTGAAAGAGGAATGCGTCAAGAAAAATCCCAAAACGGAAAACATTGAATTTATTTCAAAACACAAAGCGGACAACCTCAGTCCGGTGGTTTCGGCCGCATCGATTCTGGCCAAAGTCAGACGGGACGAATTGATTGAAGGGATT
Organism: Methanolapillus africanus; assembly: GCF_032714475.1. Lineage (NCBI taxonomy): Archaea > Methanobacteriati > Methanobacteriota > Methanomicrobia > Methanosarcinales > Methanosarcinaceae > Methanolapillus > Methanolapillus africanus. Next base: position 56,255 of record NZ_JAWDKD010000021.1, read on the forward strand.
AAAAAACGAGAAGGCGTTGATTTCGGAAGCGGTTACCCATCAGATCCAAAAACGGTTGAATTTTTGGAAAAAACCGCCGGCGAAAAGAAGGAATTTCCGGATTATGTCCGAAAATCCTGGGAAACCGCCAAAAAATACAATCTGTAACTGATTCTATTCAACTCAAATTTCATTTTTTTAAACTTTTAAATTTTGAGTTCGTTTTTGAACTCATAATTTTGAGTTTATTTTTTTGAATTCATAATTTAGAGTTTATTTTTTGAATTCATTTAGTTTTTATAAGTCCGGATCGGGCACGTCATCACATAATCGTCCATCACAAAACCGCTGCCGATGTCTGTGACGAGCTCTCCGGAAATCTCAAAGCCGAGTTTTTTGTAGGCTTCGACCGAATTGTTGTTTTTGTTCACCGTCAGCCAGAAACAGGGCGCTTCAATGGTTTGATGAACCGGATTTCTCGGGATCAAACGCCGGGATTCGATTTGCGCTTGCTTGAAAAACATCTTGCCGATACCTTTTCCGCGCACTTCTTTTCGAACATAAAATTTACTGATAAAAATGCCTTTGTCGTCCGGACAAAGTCCCATGTATCCGACAAAAGCGCCGCCGTCGCAGGCCGCGTAATAAACGTAGCCGTTTGAAATGTCGGCATAAATCTTATCGGCGGACTGGAATTTGTCAAGCATGTACGCGACTTGCTCGGCGCCGATCAGCGGCGTGTAATGTTCCATCCAAATCTCCCGCGCCAACTTTGAAACAGCGGCGCATTGGTCCTTCGTTACGACTTTGATCAGCTCAACCGGCATGGTATTTCCTTCTTTTTTATAGGAACTGAAAAATATATTTAAACAATTATAATGAGCAACAAATTGTTATTGAAGGTTTTATTTGAGATTTTATTTAAATTTTATTCTCTCTTTACCCATTTAGAACTTATTTTTATCTTCATTTTTATCTTCATTTTTATCTTCATTTTTATCTTCATTTTTATCTTCATTTTTATCTCTTTTCTTTAAAAATAAAGATTTGTCAACCCATGATCTGAAAAAGGTTAACAGTCATTTATTTTTTAACTAGGCTCACATTGATTTTACAAAACATTCGTGTGGAATTGGTTTATATAGAAGGAAATCGTTGAAGCAGAAGTTTCATTTATAATAATATACACATTTATTAAAATCAGAATATATAAATAGGTGAAATTTTAATTGAATTTGAATAATAATATCACAATAGAATGATTCTATTTTATTCATTTTGAATTGATTTCATCATCCAAAAATCAAAATACTCGTCATCAACTGACCTTTAGATGTCGGCAAAAAAAATCGGGATTTGTGAAAATGGAAACAAAAAATAAACAAACAACAAACATAACGTCGGTCATCACATCAAAACGTGTGATGAGCGTTTTGAAGATATCCGTCTTGGCATTCATCGCCTTTTTAATTTTATTCCAAGGCGCATCGGCTGCAACCGGCGGCATTAAACTCACAGTCATTGACCAAGATCCGTATCCGGCTCAACCGGGGCAGCAATTCCGCCTCTGGGTTCAGGCTGAAAATATCGGATCGGGAACCATCAACAACCTGACCGTTCAAGTCAACGCCAGCTATCCGTTTTCCATCAGTTCCGGCAGTTCTTCCAAAACATATACCGACCTGTATTCCGGATCTAAAATTTACAATGAATATTTCCTCTATGTGGACCAAAACGCGACCACAGGACCTTACAATTTATCCCTCCGCTACCAGGTTGACGGCGGCAACTGGGTTGTTTCCAACTACACCGTCTACGTCGGCGGCATTATTAATATGGACAATCAAGGAACACTGATTATTGAAAATGTGACCACAACGCCGGAAGCATTCATGCCGGGCGATGAAGGAATCATTTGGGTGACATTGAAAAACAACGCAACGCCTTCCCAGTCCACCACGTCCAACAAAACCAACATTTCCAACGCCCGGATTCAATCGGCAAACTTGTATTCCGCCGATGAATTGGTCGTCACCAGCGCATCCCTTTACGATCTCGGTATTATCGCCCCGGGAGACAATATCAGTTTGCCGTTCAGGCTGACCGTTCCCGAAGGAACACCGGACGGCACCTACCTGTTGACCTTAAACGTCACCGGCAGCTCTTACGAATACAATATTAAAAGAAACATTGAAGTGACCGTGGATTCAACCGGCATCAAAGCCATTCCGTCCAAAGAACCCAAAATGAACGGCACTGACGTGGTCGTTGAAATCGATATCGTCAACTATCACCAAGGAACCATCCGCGGCGTCGTCATCGTTCCGGAACTGGAAGGCGTGGACTTCTATCCGGCGGAATATTTCATCGGCGAAATGAAACCGGATGACCTTTACACCGCCAAATTTACTGTGAAGCAGAACGGCACAAAGATGAATGATACGGCCACCATCACGTCCATTTACTACAACGGAAACAATATGCACGAGGACAATGCGACCGTTAAAATCAGCACCAGCGCAACTTCCGGCTTGGGCGGCGGCACGTCTTGGACCACCTACTTGATCATCATTGTCGTCATTGTCGCCATCGCAGCGGTCGGCGCTCACTTCTATTTGAAGAAAAAGAAAGACATCGGACTTGTCGAGTATTTGAAACAAAAGAAGGATGAGAAATTCCCGAAAAAGAAATCGGAATGATCAAACAAATCACCGATGATGAAAACGTGACGAATCACAATTGAAAAATAAAATAAATCAAAAATAAATAAAAGAGCCCCAGGACCGGATCAAATGATTAGCCTCGCCCACTGCGTCAATATGGCCATACAGAGCCTCAGAAGCTCCAAAATGCGTTCCGGCCTGACGGCTCTCGGTATTATTATCGGCATTGCCGCCGTGATTGCGACTTTTACACTCGGCAGCAGCTTCAGCGCTTATTTTACGGATGAATTGGACACGACCGGCTCTAATTACATTATTATCGCCGCGACAAAAGAGAATATTTTTTATGACCAACAACTGGCGATTGTTGAAAACACACCCGGCGTCACCGGCGCCTCCGGAGAACTTTCAGGAACCGGCGTGATCGCGTTTGCGGGGGAACAGAAAAATAAAACGGTTCTCGGGTGGGACGAAAATATCGAAGAAATTGTCTCCCTCCCGATTTATGAAGGCAATTTCATTTCAAACAACGACATGTATTCCGCAGCCATTGGGAAAAAGATTGCTCAGGAAGATTTTAGAAATGAAATCGGACTCAGAAGTACCATTGACGTGACGCTTTACAACAGCGAAACAAAGGAATATGTGACCGAGACCTTCAAAGTTAAAGGCATTCTGGGATCGGACGAAACAAATTTGATGACCGGAAACCAGGAAGACGAATGGATCGTCATTCCGATCGAAACCATGCGGAAGATGACCGGAAAAGACGATTATCAAACGCTTTACGCCATGACGGATTCCCGGGAAACGCTGAATGAAACCGATGACGAAATCACGCTTCGTTTGGCGCGCAATTTGGGCGTGTCCGACCGCGACATTTATGACAACAACACGGATAAGATTCCGTTTTTGACAACGAACCAGGCTGAAATCGTAGACGAGGTCAGTTCTTTGACCGATACGCTTCAGTGGTTCTTGCTCGGCATCGGCGGTATTTCGCTCTTGGTCGGCGCGGTCGGCATTATGAATATTATGTTGGTGACGGTCACGGAACGAACCAAGGAAATCGGAACGCTGAAGGCGCTCGGTTATTCGTCGCGGGACGTTTTGATGATGTTCGTGATTGAATCCATCATTATCAGCGCGATCGGCGGCTTTATCGGCACAATTATCGGATTATTGGTGGCGTATGTCGGCGTCAGTTATTTGGATTTGACGATGGCGGTTCCGTACTCCAGCGTTTTGTTCGGCGTCGGATTATCCATTATTATCGGTGTTTTGGCCGGCGCCCAGCCGTCGTATAAAGCGGCGAAAATGAATCCGGTCGACGCGCTTCGGAGCGATTGAGGAGCCGTGAGAAAATGATCGGATTACACCACAGTATGAAAATGGGTTTGGCCAGCTTGAAAAGCGCCAAAATGCGTTCCGGACTCACGGCTCTCGGCATTATTATCGGCATTGCGGCCGTCGTCGCGACGTTTACGCTCGGCAGCAGTTTTGGCGCCTATTTTTCAGAGCAAATCAGTTCCAGCGGCTCCAACTACATCATGATTATTTCCGAGAAGGAAAATTTATTTTTTGACCAGCAGGTGCAGGTGGTCCGAAACACGCCGGGCGTCACGGGCGCGTCGCCTGTGAACTCCGCCGCCGGCGTTGTGACGTTTATGGGCGAGGAGAAAAACGTGACGGCCATCTACGGGGTGACGGAAGATTATGCTGAAATTGCATCCATGCCGATGCAATCCGGCAGTTTCATCAGCGACAAGGATACGTCGTCGATCGTCATCGGCAAAAAGATTGCTCAAGAAGAATTCAAAAACGAGATCACCACAAGAAGCACGGTGACGCTGACGGTTTACAACAACGAGACGAAGCAATATATCACGGAAACGTTTAAGGTCAAAGGTATTTCCGGTTCCAACGAAACCAACATCATTACCGGCGGCGAGGTCGATAACGCGATTTATATTCCGCTGGACGCTGCCAAAAGATTGTCCGGGCGGGATGATTATTACATGATTTTCGCGATGACGGAGTCTTCGGACGACGTTCAGGAAGTTGCGGACGACGTTGAAGTGAATTTGGCCCGCAACCTCGGTGTTTCCGAGCGGTATTTGAACAATCCGGAATATGACGACTTGATTCCATTCATGATTATGAACCAGGCCGAAATTTTAGAGCAGGTTCAGCAAATTATTCAGACGATGCAGATCTTTTTGGCGGGCATCGGCGGCATTTCTTTGGTTGTCGGATCCGTCGGCATCATGAACATCATGCTGGTGACGGTCACGGAGCGGACCAAGGAAATCGGAACCTTAAAAGCGCTCGGTTATTCGTCCAAAGACGTTTTGCTCTTGTTCGTGACGGAAGCGATTATGATCAGTTCGGTCGGCGGCGCGGTCGGCGTATTGCTGGGTCTTCTCGCCGGATATGTCGGCGCCACCCTGATGGGATTTTCGATGGGATGGTCCATCACCGTGATTCTCGCCGGAATCGGTATTTCAATCGTCATCGGCGTGATTGCCGGCGTTTACCCGGCCAACAAAGCGGCCAAAATGAATCCGGTTGACGCATTAAGAAGCGATTGAAATCAGATGATAAGATTAAAATAATTAAAAACAAAAACAGAAAAAAACAATAACGGAAAAACAACTCAAAACATCGGACCGGTTTTATTTATAAAATCCCCTTTCCTTTTCATCGCTTTTGACAAATAATTTGTCATTCTTTTTCTCAAAAACGTCACGGAAATGGTTTTTGACTCCGGTTCGTTCGGGGGAAAAAATGATCGGTGTCGCACACAGCATGAAAATGGCTTATATCAGCTTGAAAAGTTCAAAAACGCGCTCTTTTTTAACCGCTCTCGGGATTATCATCGGGATTGCGGCCGTCGTTGGGACATGGACGCTCGGCGCCGGTTTTAACAGTTATATGACGGAACAGATCGGAGAAGACAGTTCCAATTTTATCGTGGTGGCCGCCAAAAAAGATCATTTGTTTTACGACCAGCAATTGCAGATTGTTAAAAACACACCCGGCATCACCGACGCGTCTCCGCTGGTCGGCAGCGGCGGCGTGGTTGAATTTATGGGCGAGCAAAAGAATATTTCCCAGATTTACGGTGTTTTGGAAGATTATTCGGACGTGGCGTCGGTCACGCTTTCTTCCGGCGGGTTCATCACAAACAGCGATACGTCTTCGGCCGTCGTCGGCAAAAAAATCGCGGCGGAAATGTTCAATAATGAAATTTCCGACCGGAGCACCATCAAGATCACGGTTTACAACGAAAATACGAAAGAATACGTCACGGAAACGTTTAAAGTCAAAGGAATTTCCGCTTATGAAGAGGACGGCGGCATCTTAAAAATCGGCAGTGACATTGAGAATACAATTTACATCCCGGTAAAAACCGCTCAGCGGATGACGGGACAAGACGATTACCAGGAATTTTATGCGGCGGCCGACACCGGTGAAAACGTGTCAGAGGTTTCGGACGACGTTGAGACGAATTTGGCTCGGAATCTCGGCGTTTCCGAGCGGTTTTTGAACGACCCGGGATATGAGGATTTGATTCCGTTTGTGATGATCAATCAGGCGGATATTATGAATCAAATGCAGCAACTTATCCAAACGCTTCAGACTTTTTTGATCGGCATCGGCGGCATTTCGCTGGTCGTCGGATCGGTCGGCATCATGAATATTATGCTCGTGACGGTGACGGAGCGAACCCGGGAAATCGGCACCTTAAAGGCGCTCGGTTATTCTTTAAAAGACATTTTGTTCTTGTTCGTCATTGAAGCAATCACGGTCAGCTTATTCGGCGGCGCAGTCGGCGTTTTTCTCGGTGTCCTCATGGGATACGCCGGTTCCGCCCTCATGGGTTTCCAAATGGGACTGCCGGTGACGCCGATTGTAGGCGGAATAATTTTGGCAATCATTATCGGCGTGATGGCCGGCGTTTATCCGGCCAACAAAGCGGCGAAGATGAATCCGGTGGACGCCTTGAGAAGCGATTAAGTTCACAAGAATTCCGTCGTTTCGCGAACGGTTCCCTTCGGTCGCGAAATATTTTCTTTTTTGACGGGCGGCATCGCGCGCGTTATGGCGACACATTTTATTTTTAAGCCAAGCAAACCGTTTGGATGATTTCTTTTTTTGAATCAAGTAAAACCATTTGTTCAATTTCTTTTTTGAATCAAGCGAACCCATTTGTCTAATTTCTATTTTCGAATCATACGAGCCATCCCGCTTAAACAGACGCAAAGCGTCTGTTTAAGCGGATACCGCGATAAGGAGATGGAAATTGGATGAGGAAAAGACTGTATTGTTAGAAACAGTTGATGCAAACCGGACCAGGAAAAGACTGTATTGTTAGAAACAGCAGATGCAAACCGGATCAGGAAAAGACTGTATTGTTAGAAACGGCAGATACAAACCGGACCAGGAAAAGACTGTATTGTTAGAAACGGCAGATGCAAACCGGATCAGGAAAAGACTGTATTGTTAGAAACAGCAGATACAAACCGGACCAGGAAAAGACTGTATTGTTAGAAACAGCAGATACAAATCGGATCAGAGAAAGACTGTATTGTTAGAAACGGCAGATGCAAACCGGATCAGGAAAAGACTGTATTGTTAGAAACGGCAGATGCAAACCGGATCAGGAAAAGACTGTATTGTTAGAAACAGCAGATACAAATCGGATCAGAGAAAGACTGTATTGTTAGAAACAGCAGATACAAATCGGATCAGAGAAAGACTGTATTGTTAGAAACAGCAGATACAAATCGGATCAGAGAAAGACTGTATTATTGGAAACAGTTGATGCAAACTGAAAATAAAAAACAGATTTAAAAAAGATAAAACTGAAAAAAGAAATGGCAGCCGTTTTTGGCTGCACTGTGAAATGAAGATATATTTATTCAGACGTGAATTTCAGTTTGCAAAGACGCTTCAAGCGCTTCTTTCATGTGAATGGCGTGTTCTTCCACACTTTCGTCGCTGGTGATGAGGCCGTCCTTAATCGTGACGACGCGATCGGTTTGAAGCGCCAGTTCGTTGTTGTGGGTAATCATGATGATGGTGACGCCTTTGTGGTTGAGTTCACGGAAAAACGCCATCACTTCGTCGCTTGTTTTCGAGTCTAAGTTTCCGGTCGGCTCGTCCGCCAAAATGATGGTCGGATCGTTGATGAGCGCGCGCGCGATGGCGACACGCTGGCACTGACCGCCTGAGAGTTCCGACGGTTTGTGTTTCATACGGTCTTGCAGGCCGACCAGCTTCAAAAGATCTTTCGCTTTTTGAGGATAGTCGATGTTCGGCTTTTTGCTCGCGTAAGTCGGAAGCATAACGTTTTCATAAGCGGTCAGTCTCGGCACCAGGTTGAATTGCTGGAAAATGAATCCGATTTCTTTGCCGCGCAGGTAAGCCAATTGGTTGTCGTCGAGATCGTTCACATCTTCGCCGTTGACCAAAACGGCCCCGGACGACGGGCGGTCGAGACAGCCGAGCATATTCATCAGCGTACTTTTGCCGGACCCGGACGGACCGACGATGGCCAAAAACTCGCCGTCGTAGACGTTAAAATTAATTCCCTTTAAAATCGGCACTTCTTCGTCTCCCAAAAAATAGCTTTTGTGAAGATCTTTCACTTCGACCACCGCTTTTTTGGAGGCGGATTTAGGAATTCTCGGCGCCAGCGCCGGGTTTGTTGTTTCAGTTTCGTTTGTCAAAAATAGACACCTCAATTTGATAAAATGAATCACTTAATTATATTTAAACTCAGGGATGAAAGTCCGGGAACCAAAATTCGACACGCGGAATCAAAGATCAGCGAATCGAATATAGAGTCGCAGCGGACGGATTGTATAAGGACAAATTGTATACATTACCGTTAGAAATAAATAAGGTGGATTTTATTGTTCACCTCAAAGATTTATTTGGTTAACAAATCAAGAGATTGATAGCAAATAAACCTATCGGTAAACTTCGGTAAAACAACTTGGTTTGAAAAAACCAATACCGGACAATGTAACCGGAATGTCCCCCAGATGAATCAAATGGTGAAAATATGTTTCAAAAACAAATCGATACCCTGAAAATAAAAAAAGAACAACAAACAGATCAACCTCTGAAAAACGCCTCCAAAAATAAAAAATTCTCAACGATCGCGATCCTTCTGCTGATCGCCGCCATTTATGTCGCCGGATTTTCCGGCATGGCCGGTGCGGCAAGCCCATCCTTGAAATTAACGATGATTGAACAGGATCCGTATCCGGCGCAGCCCGGCGAGCAACTCCGCGTGTGGATCCAGGCGGAAAATGTCGGATCAGGGACGCTTGAAAACGTCACCATTCGAATCGTTCAAAATTCCCCGTTCTCCATCAGTTCGGGCGACTCTTCTAAAACCTACAGCTACATTTATTCCGGGTCTAAAGTGTACAACGAATTCTTCTTATCGGTTGCTAACGACGCGACCAAAGGCCCCCGGGATTTAAAAGTTCAATACCGCATTGACGACGGCAACTGGATTGAAACCACCTTTTCCATCAATATCGGCGGCGTCATTGACTCGGACAGCAAAGGAACGCTGATTGTGGAAAACGTGACCAGCGACCCGGGCGTTTTCATGCCGGGCGACTCCGGTATTGTTTGGGTGACGCTCAAAAACAACGCCACCAGTCCGACCGTGACAATTTCCAATAAAACATACGAAACGACCGCTCGCATCCAATCCATTGACCTGTATTCGACCGACGACATCGTCGTGACCAGCATGGCGATGGACGATTTGGGAATTATCGCCGCCGGCGACACCATAAAAGTTCCGTTCAGAATCACGGTTCCCGAAAATATGACGGACGGCACATACCTCCTCACACTGAACGTCACCGCCGGCTCTTACCAATACAACATCAAACGCACCGTTGAAATCAAAGTGGATTCGGACGGCATCAAATCGATTCAATCAGGCGAACCGAGAATGAACGGCACCAATACGACGATTGAAATCGATATTGTCAATTACCACCAGGGCGCCGTCCGCGGCGTGACCGTGATTCCGGAAGCGGAAGGCATGACATTCTATCCGTCGGAATACTTCATCGGCGAAATGGATCCGGACGACCTTTATACGGCGAAATTTAATGTGAAAAACACAGGTACCGGATTCGGCAACTCAAGCAACGCAACCGGAATGGCAGGCGGTCAATCGATTACACTTCAAACGATTTATTACAACGGCGACAACGCGCATGAAGATGTGTCCACCATATCGATGTCGACGGTGAGCATGCAAAATCCCGGACAACAAACCGGCGGCGGCATGTTCACGCTCAAAAATATCGCCATCGTGGTGATTGTTCTTTTGATTGCAGCGTTCGGTGCGAATTATTATCTCAAAAAGAAGAAAAACACAACGCTTTCCGACTACTCCAAAGAAAAATTCCAAAACGGCAAAACCAAATTCAATGATTGGAAACAAAAGAGAGCGGATGCAAAACAGACCAAACAGCAGGCCAAGCAACAAAACAAACAGCAAGATGAACAACAAAACAAGCAACAAAAATAAGCGGTGAGATCTATGATCAGCATCGCACATAGCTCGAAAATGGCGGTCGAGAGCCTACGAAGCTCAAAAATGAGATCGGCATTGACGGCGCTTGGAATTATCATCGGCATCGCGGCCGTTGTCGCGACTTTCACATTCGGTTCCAGTTTCGGCGCCTACATGGAAAGTCAAATCAGCAGCGAAGGGTCCAACTACATCAGCATTTCGGCGACGCAGGAGAATATTTTCTTCGACCAGCAAGTGGACATCGTCGCGGACACGCCGGGCGTTGCCTCGGCAACGCCGCACCTCAGTAAATCAGGAACGCTTGAGTACATGGGGGAGTCCAGAAATTATACGATCAGCGGAACAAAAGAAGAATATGCGGAAGCGGCGGATCTTCCGATGTATGAAGGCAACTTCTTCACGGACAAAGACGTTTACACGGCCGTCATTGGTAAAAGCATTGCGAAAGACGCGTTTAAAAACGAAATCAGTTCAAGAAGCACAATCGAGCTGACTGTTTTTAACGAACAGACGCGCGAATATGTCACGAAGAAATTCAAAGTTTCCGGCATCGTCGGCGAAGACGACACCTCTTTGGTCGGGCGGACCAGCAGCTCAAATGTGATCATCATTCCGGCCGAAACGCTCAAAAACATGAGCGGAAAGGATGACTACCAAATGATTTTTGCGGTGACGGAATCCGAAGACAACGTTTCGGAAGTTGCCGACGAAGTTGAAGAACGGCTGGCCCGAAGCGTCGGCGTTTCCGACCGGGAGTTGCGGAACACAAGTGAATATGATTCAGCCGGCGGCTTTGGAGGCGGCGGCAAGATTCCGTTCATCATTTTCAACCAGGCGGATATGCTGGAACAAGTCGGCAGCATCACGAATACGCTGGAACTGTTTCTGATCGGCATCGGCGGCATTTCACTTGTTGTCGGTTCCATCGGCATTATGAATATCATGCTGGTGACAGTGACGGAGCGGACGAAAGAAATCGGAACCTTAAAAGCACTCGGCTATTCCGCCCGCGACGTTTTGTCGCTCTTTATCGTGGAGTCGGTGATCATCAGTGTGCTTGGCGGCGCCGCCGGCGTGGCGCTCGGACTTTCGGTCGCATACGTCGGGTCGGGTTATCTCGGAATTCCGCCCGTCATTCCGATGTCAACCGTGGTTGCAGGCATCGGCGTGTCCGCCGTCATCGGCGTCTTTGCAGGCGTTTATCCGGCCAACAAAGCGGCCAGAATGGATCCGGTGGAAGCGTTAAGAAAAGACTGACGGAAAGGAAAAAGAATCGAAAAATTAAAACGGAAAAACAAAAAGAAAAGACTGACGGAAAGGAAAAAGAATCGAAAAATTAAAACGGAAAAACAAAAAGAAAAGACTGACGGAAAGGAAAAAGAATCGAAAAATCAAAACGGAAAATCAAAAAGAAAAAGAGTCAAAAATGGAAAAACAAAAGGAAATAGAGTCGAAAACGAAGGAATCAAAATAAAAACAAATGAAATAAAAACAAAATTTAAAGGAAAAAACAGGAGGTGACAATCCAAAAAACAAACAATATAAACAAAGGGATAAAAATTATTATGATACGAATCAGATTTATATAATAGTAAATATAATATATACAGGTGTTAACTCTGCTTATGCAGGAGGAATAAAAATGATCAAAAAAACCGTTTTAAAAGAACTCAACGATCAACTCAACAGAGAACTGTATGCGGCTTATCTTTACTTAGGCATGGCATCCAAATGTACCGAAATGAACCGCCCGGGCTACGCCCACTGGTTAAAGGAACAAGCGGAAGAAGAAATTGAACACGCCATGAAATTCTACGACTACATCCACGACCAATGCGAAGTTGTTGAATTGGCGGCCGTCGACAAACCGGCTCTCAAAGGAAAGACCCTCCTCGACTTCTTCAAGCAGGCGCATGAACATGAAAAATTGGTGACCGACTACATCAACAAACTCATGGACCTTTCCGTCAAAGAAAAAGACTATGCGACCCAAGTCTTCCTTCAATGGTTCATCACCGAACAAATTGAAGAAGAATCTCAAACAGAAGCCATTGTCGAAGCTCTTCAAGCATGCGGCGACGATGCCTCAGCTCTTTACATGCTCGGAAAGCACTTGGCCAAAAGAGAAGACTAATTTTATTTGAAAATTAATTCTTAAAAATAAAGCCGGCATTCATTTGAAAGCCGGCTTCCAATCTATTTTTCTATTTTGAATTTCAGTTTGCACCGACAGGTGACTGTTTTTAGAATACGGTTTGCACCAACTGTTTCCAACAATACAGATATTTCCTAATCCGATTTGCACCTGCAGTTGACTGTTCCAACTGCATCTGCTGCCACTGTATCCAATCCAAATAATCGGATTCCGCTTAAACAGACGCTTTGCGTCTGTTTAAGCGGGATGGTTTGCTTGAAATATTGCAAAAGTGACCCGCGATTTTTGGCGGAAACCTGAAAAATGTGTTGCGATAACGCGCGCGTATGCCGCCGCCCAAAAAAAAACAGATTCGAGAATCAATTATTTGTCAGAATATTTTTCCCAAAAAATGATCTCGTCCAAATTTTTCCGGTCTGTCCTTTCATTTCCGGAAACAGCCTCTTGTTTTTCCAGGCGCCCGACGGCAATGACGGCCATCAATTCATAGCTGTCCGGCGTCGCCAAAATCTCCGAAACCTGATCCTTGTTTTTCAGAATTTCGCCCAGCCAGACCGCCCCGAGATTCATCGAATGCGCGGCCAGCAAGATGTTTTCAAAGCCGGCGCCCAACGCCGCAATATCTTTTTCGCGATGGTAAGACGCCGATATGTCCAAAAATCCGGCGATCAAGAGCGGCGCGGTTTTGACGATTTCGGCATAATGCGTGAGCCCGGAAAGCTGCTGTTTTGTTTCGGCGTTTTGAATCAAAATGTAACGCCACGGCTGATTGTTCAAGCCTGACGGCGCAAACCGCGCGCATTCCATCAGCGTCAAGATTTCGTCATCGGAAAGGGAATCCGCCGTATATTGCCGAACGCTTCGCCGCGTCAAAATGGTCCGGACGGTTTCGTTTTCAATTATTTTTTTGGAATCTGTCATATTTATCTCCCGTTACAGATACTGAATAAATGCCATTTAAATAAATTTATATCAAATGGTCGTTTAATATTTAATGAATTACTGTGGGTAAGAAAAGAACATGAGATTCATGAAACAAAAGACAGAGTTATAATTTTATAAACCACAATCAAAAGGATCATTATGTCTGAAAATTACTGTTCCAACTGCGGCAGCAAAATCGAGGAAAACGCCGCTATTTGTACCAACTGCGGCATGCCGCTTAAGAAAACACCCTACGGAAACCCGCCCGAACCGCCGAAATCCGACGAGCCGTCCGCGGAAAAACCGCCGGCTGTCGACGCCGAGCTCGTGAGCGAACCCAAAACGGACGGAAACGCCAAACAAGGCAGCTCCAAATCGCAATCACAGTCCCAATCGCAATCATCCTCAACCGTACCGCCGAAGAAAAGCGATAAAATTCCGTTCTTATCCTTGATTTTGTCCTTCTTCTGGACCGGTCTCGGACAGCTTTACAACGGTCAATTCTGGCGCGGCATCGCTTTCATGATATTGGTGCCGATCGGAACGCTGTTTTTGATTGTTCCCGGATTGATCATTTGGATTTACGGCATGTACGACGCTTACACACAAGCCGAAAAGATGAATAAAGGCGAAGTTCCGTATTCGGAAGCAAAACTGTGGGAAATTTTGGTCTTCATTCTGTTCCCGTTCATCATCGCAGCCATTCTCATCGTTTTGATAATGTTGCTCATGATTCCGTTTATGATCATTTAAGTTAAAAGAAAGGAAAATCCGAAATGCCAAACTATTGTTCCAACTGCGGAAACGCCCTTCCGAAAAACGCCGAAAACTGTCCGAATTGCGGCGCCGCCGCCGGCCCCACGGCAAAAAAGCCGTTTATGGAATCCCTCAAGGAATCCTGGGACACTTTTATTTCCCAAAAAGAACCGTTTGCCGCCGCCATTTTTTCCGTCTTTATGTCGGGGCTCGGACAGCTTTACAACGGCGAATTCGCGAAAGCCGTTTGCATTCAAGTGGCAGCAATCATTTTGTCCGTCATCGGTATTTTCATTTGGCCGATTCTGGTCATCGATTTGATCGTTTGGGTGTGGAGCGTTTACGACGCCTACAAAACCGCTGAAAAAATGAGAAACGGCCAAAAACCGGCCAAGATCCCGAAATGGTCGGAAATTCTCGTTTATTTCCTGTGGCCATTTTTGGTCATCGGTTTTATCGTGATCATCGCCATTATCATTTTGATGATTGTCGGCATCGCCGGATTCGCCGCTTTTATTTAACCGGATGAGAATCCGGTTTTCCTTTTTTTCTGTTTTTGTTTTTTAAATTCGGTTTTTCGGCTTGTATTTCTGTTTTTAGATTTCAGTTTGCATCGACAGGTGACTGTTTTCAGATTGCAGATTGTACCGACAGGTGATAGTTTTTAGATTGCAGATTGTACCGACAGGTGACTGTTTTCAGATTGCTGATTGCACCTACAGGTGACTGTTTTCAGATTTCAGATTGCATCGACAGGTGACTGTTTTTAGATTTCAGATTGCATCTGCTGTTTCCAACAATACACATGATTCCTAATCCAATTTACACCTACGGATAACTATTCCAATCATAATCATGTGCCATATCCGCTTAAACAGACGCTGTGCGTCTGTTTAAGCGGGATGGTTTGCTTGGGAATAAAGTCGGAAAATGAAATGAACCACCGTGTTTAAAAAACGCAAAAGGAAAAAGTATCGCCATAACGCGCGCGCATGCCGCCCGCAAAAAAAGAAAATGAAATTATAATTTCAACTTCAAAGCGCCGGCTTTCTCAAGCGCCAAAACCGCTTGGGCAAAACCGTCGCCGAATTTTTCGTCCAGAACAATATCGGCTTCTTTTTTCACGTAATCGGGGGCATTCGCCACCACAAAAGACATACCGGCCGCATGAAACATTTCAATGTCGTTCGCGGAATCGCCGATGACAACGATGTTTTCGGGCGTTATGCCGTACATGTCCGCGATTTGTTTGAGCGCGGTGCCTTTGTTGATGTTTTTGCCGACCAAATGCGCGGCGTATTTTGCGTCCACTATCGACAGATTCGAAAATCCGGAAATAACATGGCGCGCCTTTTCAATGTCGAACGTTTTGGAAAAAGCGATATCCGTTTGACGGTCGTATGAATCAAAAACAAAGAAATCGAAATGCTCCTGCAAAACGGCCAAAGCCTCCCGCATTTCCGGCAAATAGGAATTGTTGATCACCGGAACACCGTCGTGCTCTTCGAGAACGATGCCGCCGTTCTCCGCGATGACCGGCGCGTTCGTCCGAAGAGCCTTCGCAATCGCGCGGGTAAAACAAAGCGTGTTGCCGGAGGCCAGCACAATCGGGATTTTGTCGGAAAATTCCTGAATGACTTTGGCGGCGGACAATGACAAACTGCGGTCGTCTTCGGTAATCGTCCCGTCAATGTCGGAAACAATCACGGAAAAAGAGCCCGGAAGTGCACGGGAACGAATCTGCAAAGCCAAATCATCCAAATCAGACATGGAAAAGTAAAGAACGGAAAACCATAAAAATGTTTCACAAAAGGAAAAAACGGACCTCTTTTTTGAAAAACTTTAAAAGCCGGCGGCGTCACGCGCACGCACGGCGCCGGCAAAAAACAAAAAAACCAAAATGATGTCAAAATAAATCAAAATGAAAAAAAGAATGGACTAAAAAAGAACGGAATATCATAATCAGCCGTCCAAAAAACAATTAAAATGAACCAAAAAGCAATCAAATATGAACAGCTTAATATAGGTTCAAAAACAATAAACAAAAGATTTTCGTGACCAAAAAAGCATCCCACCCGCTCAAAGAAAATATCCGAAACTTGAAATGCTGCTTTCACGGCGGCTTGATTAAGGAAAATTCGGAGAAATACAACATTCCCGAGCAGGATATATTAGATTTTTCCGCCAACCTCAACCCGTTCGGAACGCCTTTCGACCATCCGGAATACGGTTTGGACTACATGCAGCTTGCAGCGGACGCCTTAAAAGAATCCGTCAACTATCCGGACAACCGCTATTTAGAATTCAGAAATGCAGCGGCGTCTTTTTTAAACAAACCCAACATCACTTTTGAAAACATCATTCCCGGAAACGGTTCCACCGAAATTATCCGGCTGTTTTGCCAGTGCGTTCTCGACGAAGGCGATAAAGTCATTATTCCGTACCCGACATTCGGAGAATACGAGATTCAATGCCGTCTTCAGAATGCCGAAATCATTTACGTGCCGACAAAATCCATTTACGATTTGACGGAAGAGGAACTTTCCGCCGCTAAAATCATTTTTATTTGCAACCCGAACAATCCGACCGCCGTTCTCAGAAAACGAGAGGATTTGCTCCAACTCGCCAAAAAATGCGCACGCGCCAAAACGGTTCTCTTTATGGACGAAGCGTTCATCGAACTGTCCGATCCGGAAGAAAGCTTGTGCGACATTGCCGCTGAAAATGATTATGTTTTCGTCATGCGGTCATTGACCAAATGTTTCGCGCTTCCCGGCGTTCGCCTGGGATTCGGCGTCGCGTCAAAAAACATTGCCGACGCTTTAAACCGGGCGCGGCTTTCATGGAACTTAAGCCCGCTTCAGGAAAAAATGGGCGCAGCGTTTTTGTCCATGCCGGGCGGCGTCAACTCCGATTATCTTCAAAAATCCCGGGAAATGATTCTCGGGGAAGCCAACTATTTGAAAGACGAATTGTCCAAAGTTTGGGGATTTGAGCCGGGCGTGGCGACAACCAATTACCTGCTCATCGATATCAGCAAGCGGACGCTTGATTCGTCGGCGATGGCCGCCCGGTTTGCCGGGCACGGCATTCTGATCCGCGATTGTATCTCATTCAAAGGTCTCGAAACCGACTACATACGGATTGCCGTCCGAACCCGCGACGAAAACGTCCGGTTCGTCCAAACCGTTTCCAAAGTTTTTGACGAATGGGCCAAAGAGTTCGCGGAATACGAACTTCAAAACACGCTGGCCAATCACAAAAGAGGCGGACGGCAAAACGAACGCGAAACGTGCGGCTATTATCCGTGCCACTTTGAAGGACAAGACTGCACCTTCTGCTACTGCCCGTTTTATCCGTGCGGCGACGAGCGGACCGGCGGCACCTATGTCTACAGCACCAAACGCAACGGCAAAATCTGGAGCTGTACCGATTGCTACATCCCGCACATCTCGTCCGTCGTGGATAAAATGCTGGACGGCCTGATGGAAGACGGCGAAACGGAAGACCTGCTCAAAAAAGAATGGCAGGAGATTATCGTTCCGATTCTGGAAGAAAGAGACGATAATACCATTTTGGCATACTGCCGGAAAATAAAAGCGGATAAAAAATAATTCGCCTATCATTTATTTTTCATTTTTTTAAATAATAACAAGACCCCCTGAGACGGAGGAACCCTTATACTTTCATATTCAGCAACAATGGCCCTCACGGAAATCACCGCTTATTTACAGAACATGTTTTCCTATTCGTTCACGGAACTGATTTGTATTCTGTTGCTGGCCATTCTCATTGATTTGATTCTCGGGGAACCGCCCGAAAAGATCCATCCGGTCGTTTGGATCGGAACCGTGATTCAATTCTTTAAGAACCGGATTCCGAAAAATCATCAAAAATTCTACGGCGTCGTGATGGCCGTCACCACAATTTTGTTTGCCGGAGCGGTTGCCTTTGCCGTCGTCTGGTTCTCCCACTTATACTTCCTGCCGACGTTTGTCGGCGTGATTATTCAAGCGTGGTTCCTCAAAGCCACGTTCGCCGTCAAATGCATGATGTCGCCGGCCAAAGAAATGAAGAAAAAACTCAATCAAGACGACTTGGACGTCGTTCGGGACGAACTCAAAACATACGTCAGCCGGGACACATCCAAACTCAGCAAACCGCAGATCATGTCGGCGATTATTGAATCCATTTCGGAAAATTATGTGGATTCGATTTTGTCCCCGATATTGTTCTTCGCCGTTTTCGGACCGCTCGGGCTCGTTGCCGCATACATGTTCAAAGCGGCGAGCACCTTGGATTCCATGGTCGGCTACAAAACCGAAAAATACATCAACGTCGGCTGGTTTTCCGCCCGTTTCGACGATGTGACCAATTGGATTCCGGCCCGGCTGTCGCCGATATTTATTGCGGCCGGCGCCGTATTTTCCAACCTTGCGATTGGAAACGGCAAAGACATGGAAAAACTGTATGCGAAAGACGGTTTTAAATTGGCGTTGGCGGAAAACAAAACGACGGCGTCGCCGAACTCGGGCTGGCCGATGGCCGCTGCCGCCGGAACGCTGCACATCCGTTTTGAAAAACCGGACAATTATGTGATCGGCGGTCAATACCGCGAACCGGTTTTGCGGGACATCGACCGGGTTTCCGTTCTGATTATGGCGACGTCCGTTTTGTCCGGAATCATCGCCTGCCTATTGATTTATATTTTATACGGACTCTTATTCTAAGAAACGAGACGAAAACGGAAAACAAAAAATGGGAACTAAAGATTGAAAACTTGAGGGGGAAACGATGAAACGATCAAACATTGACGAGGGATTCCAAAAGAATCAGCCTGCAGCAATCGAGACGCAGTCGTCTGAAAATATTATGAATTACCTCAACGCGCGCGGCATTGAGTATGCGGATTTGGAAGCGACCGCAATGGAATTTTATGTGCCGCATCCGGGCCTTGAGACGCCCGAAAAAGCGAAAGCGGTATTCGAACGGGAATTCCAATACGCAATGGCCGACCCAAACTTGCAGATGCTGATTTATGCGGCGGTTCTGTTGGAACAAGAAGGCGAAAAAGGAAAATTGCCGGGCGTCAGCCGCGATTCTTTTGAAAAAGATTTGTCGTTTATCATCGCTGATGAAATTTTGGGCGAGGCCGTTGCCGATTACATTGCCGGCAGCAAAGGACGGTTTGAATTTGTGCGTTTCGACAAAAACAAGCCGGGCATTTTAAAAACACTGGGACCGTTTATGGACGACATCATCGGCGGGCTTTTGGGTGGCGTTTCCGCGAATATGTATTCCCGGGCCATGTTTGAATTTGAGGAAGAACAGAACGAAAAGCAAAAGAACGGGAACGGAAAACAAAAAACAGAACAAAAACCGGAGGAGAAGAAATGAGTTTTTGGTCGGCTTTAAAAGCCGGGTTCGGATTTTTATCGATTTTACCGGTCGGCATTACGATGGAAGGCATCGAAGAGCTCATGAATAAGCTTTACTTCTATCCGATCACGGGCGCGCTTCTCGGGATTTTGATCGGCATCTGCGCGTTTGTTTTTGAACTTATTTTGCCATCGCCGTTGACGGTTATTGCAATTATTTTGACGATTTACGGACTGACCTGGTTTAATCATTTGGACGGCATTGCCGACATGGGCGACGGCATGACGGCGCACGGTTCTTTGGAAAAGAAAAGAAAAGCGCTCAAAGATATGGCGCTCGGCGTCGGCGGCGTCGCCTGCGCGGCGTTGCTGTTGCTTTCTCTGTACGCGTCGATTGCGTCGTTGGAATCTGCCGCGGTTCTTTTTGAACCGTTTGCGGCGGAATGGAATATGTATCTGTTCGGATTGTTGTCGGTTCTGACGGAAATACTGCCGGCTTATTTGTCAACCGGCGCGGTGCTTGCCGTTTCAGTTGCTGCTGTTGTCACGCTGACGGCCGTTGTGGCGGAAACGTTGTCCAAACAATCGATGCTGACAATTGCCACATTCGGGAAACCGTTTTCGGAAGGACTCGGTTCGATGACGATGAAAGGCGGTACGAAAAAGAATTTTGCGATCGGCATTATTTTTTCAACGGTTGTCGCGGTTCTTTCGCTGGGCGTTTTGGGGCTTTTGTGCGTGATTGTGACGACTGCTGCGGCAGGAATTGTTCTTCGGACCAGCAACCGCCACTTTGAAGGACTCAACGGCGACGGCATTGGGACGGCCAACGAAATCGGACGGATGCTGACGTTTGCAACCATGGCGGTTGTTATTTGGATATTGGGAGGCGGAATTTCATGGATGCTTTAATTATGGCGGGCGGTTTGGCGCAGCGCCTCGGCCGCATTGAGAAGTCATGCATTGACTTAAACGGGCAGCCGTTGATTTCGTACATAATCGGCGCTTTGACGGGCGCCAAGGGCATTGACCGGATTTTCGTTTCCGTGACCGAAGCGACGCCGAAGACGAAGGATTTGATTGAAAAAACGTACGAGAACATTTCCGTGATTGTCGCCAAGGAAGGCAATTACGTTCAGGATATGATTATGTCGATCATCGACGCCAAAATCACGGGACCGGTGATGGTGGTGATGTGCGATATTCCGCTGGTGGAGTCGGACATCATCGATGAAGTGATTGAAAAGTATGACGCGTGCGAGGAGCCGGCATTGTCCGTTTATGTTCCGATTGCGATTTGCAAAAAAATCGGTATTCGGCCGGACACCGTTTTTCATAAAAATACGAAATTGATCGTGCCGACCGGCATCAACATTTTGGATGCGAGCGACATTTACAATGAACAGCCGGATTACAATTTCATTGTGGACGACCCGCGTTTGGCGATGAACGTCAACACGGCGGAAGATTTGGAAAAGTGCCGGAAAATGGTGGAGATCGGAACGTTTCTGCCGGAAGATGAAACAATATAAAAACAAAGAGAATAATATTAAAAACAATAAACTAATTAAGAAAAAAATAAAAAAAGGAAAGAGAAAAGAATGATGCGTTTGTTTGTGGCGATTGATTTTCCGCCGGCAATTCGGAAACAGTTGGCTGAGATTGCCGGCGTGGTGAAAAAGAATTCCACTCAGGGCAGTTTTACGCTTGAAGAAAATATTCACCTGACGCTGGCGTTTATCGGAGAAACGGAACGGTTTGACACCGCCCGGCGCGTCATTGAGCAGATTCCGGTTCCTCTTTTTGATTTAACGCTGGAAGGGTTGGGCGTTTTTAAGCATCACGACGGCGGCATATTGTGGGTGGGTGTTCGAAAAGACGCGCCCCTGATAGATCTTCAGTCCCGTGTATACAGTGTTTTGGCGGATGCCGGATTTAATATCGACCCGCGGAGTTATATGCCGCATTTAACCCTCGCCCGCCGCACCATTTTTCAAAAGGATTTTGACTTGGAAGCATTTTCAAAATCACTTCCCCCAATTACAATTCCGGTTGCGCGAATCAGCCTGATGAAATCGGAAAGAATTGACGGAAAGCTGACATACACGGAAATGGCCTCAAACCGTCCGGCTTGAATGCGGGTGCCGGCGCGCGCGTGGCGCACACATTTTCGTTTTGGGTCAACCAAAATGATTCTCTCATTTTTTATTTTCGTCAGAAATCAGCCCATTTTTTATTTTTGAATCAATTGACCGGTTCGTCCATTTCTATTTTTGAGTTAAGCGAACAACTCATCCATTTCTATTTTTGAATCAATTGAACTATCCCGATTAAACAGACGCAAAGCGTCTGTTTAATCGGATTTCGTCAGATGAGAAGTATAATTGGAACAAGAAAAGACTGTATTGTTGGAAACAGTTGAGGAAAACGGAACAAGAAAAGACTGTATTATTGGAAACGGGTGAGGAAAACGGAACAAGAAAAGACTGTATTGTTGGAAATGGTTGAGGAAAACGGAACAAGAAAAGACTGTATTGTTGGAAACGGTTGAGGAAAACGGAACAAGAAAAGACTGTATTGTTGGAAATGGTTGAGGAAAACGGAACAAGAAAAAACTGTATTGTTGGAAACGGTTGAGGAAAAAGGGGACAGGAAAAGACTGTATTGTTGGAAACGGTTGAGAAAAACGGAACAGAAGAAGACTGTATTGTTGGAAACAGTTGCGAAAAACGGAACAGGAAAGACCTGTATTGTTGGAAACGGTTGAGGAAAAAGGGGGCAGGAAAAACTGTATTGTTGCGACCGGAGGGAGCCGTTCGCGAAGCGAACTAATAGAAACAGAGTTCCACAGCCCTTGAAAAATTCCGAGCGAAGCGATGGAATTTTTGAACTGTATTGTCAGAAACAGGCAAACCGCCCAACAAAGAGAGGACACGTGGGTTAATGAATTTAAAAAAAGAAAAAGGCGCTCTCGTTTATTCTTAAAAAAAAGATATTAAGAAGACTGTAGTTGCGACGTTGCCGTCACAACCCAGTTTTTCGTTTCTGTGTTTGAAAAAGCCGTTTTTGTTTTTAAGCAGTCGTGCTTTTCATTTATCAATCTTTGACATTTGTTTCAATTCTTCTTGCGTTGCGGCTGAAGTATTGATAGAGTTCATATCCCCAGTTGCGGGAGCGTTCGCCGGTACCGAGAATATACCGGGAGTCGAACCGTCCGTCGCTGTCAAAAAGACCCAAAAGGACAATATCGTTGGTGACGGAAATTTCCGTGATCTCAAGGCCGTCCGGAATCACAAGGAACCGAACGCGCTTCCAGTCCAAAAATTTCACGTCGTCCAGTTCGGCTTTGCCGTCGTAGACGTATTCGGAAAGAATTCTTTCGTGAACGGATTCGGAATAAATCAGAGTCAAATCGCAGCCGTTCTTCAGCATCGTGTTGTACATTTTATTGTACTGCGGCTGGAAGAAGTTGGACAGCGTCACACAGAAGGTGGCGTTGATCATGGCGGCGACGACATCGTCATTGGCGTCGAAGACGTGCGCCAAATCCGATTCCAATAATTTGCAAGGACCGACCTCTCCGATGCGGTCAAGCAAATGCGGCGGAATTCCGGATAAATCGTGTGTAGCCAGGTATTTGTGATTGTGTTCATAGACACATAAGATATTGAGCAGCCGTTTGGAATTGTTCGCAATGGCGCGCCCCATATCTGTTAGGTAGTAGACACGGTCTTTGCTTGTGATAAGATCCCATTCTTCCAGCTTCTTAATCTGAGGAATCATCGCTCCCCAATTGACGTTTAACTTATCTTTGATTTCGTCAGACGTCTGCGGACCCTCAAGAAGCAGGAGGAGTAAGTTTTTTCTCTTATCCGAAAGAAAAATCGTATCGATCAGACACGATTTCATAGTGATGTAACCTCCAAAAACATCATCGGCGAAACATTCATCCCACGGAACCGAAAAACAGCCTCAAGTATGCAAAACACATACAAACGCCGAATTGGCTCAATAACATGAATGAAAATCCCCGCACTATTTTGTTTTTTATTCGCCTTTCAGCGTAATATCAGTGCTATATTCTTTTTTTGGGAACCTTTTTAAAAAAGATAAACTGATCTGAATAAGATGATCGGTATATTATTTTTAAAAAAATGTTAAAAAATATCTTTCGATATTTCAATTTTATATCCCTGTTGTATATTGGAGAAAATATGATTTTAATCTTTCGTTTATAATTTGTAAAAAAGAGTGTAAAAAACAGAGCGATAAATGACGAAACATGATAAACCAATCGCTTGCTTGCGGATTTTATTCGAAGAACGGCAAAATCGCTTAAAATATTGAAAAACGCCGAAAGCCAACAACAATTTTGTTTTCGCCGTTTAAGCAATAATTTTAATTACATCTACCGTCAATTTTCAAAAAAACGTTTTATTTATGCCTAATAAAAATGATGAACATATTTGACTGTTGCCGTGTATGATGCCAGAGATTAATTCATATGAATGGCGCCGCACAATATGTCAAAGCAGCCCAAAATATACAATGCTGATGTCAGAATCATTTAAGTCAGAGTCATTTTAGTCAGAGTCATTTAATTAACAGACCGATGTCTCTATTATTGTCATTATTACCACAATTGTGGATGGTATTGTCATTATTAACATAATTATTGTCATTATTTTCGTATTTATGAATATTGTTGTACTTATTACGTAAAAACTGTTTACAGGTGGGTTTTTAAAATGAATCAAAAATTTCATGGCGTGATCCCGGCTTTAATTACGCCGTTTACAGCCGACAACCGGATTGATGTCGAAGGTTTCAGAAGAAATATCGAATTCGTGGAAAAAGGAGGCGTCAGCGCAATTGTTCCGTGCGGAACGACGGGCGAATCCGCCACCATGACCGCCGAAGAACATATGAAAGTCGTCGATATCGCCGTTGAAACCGCCAAAGTGCCGGTGATTGCCGGAACCGGATCCAACAACACGGAAGAAGCCGTTTTATTTACAAAACACGCGAAAGACGCCGGCGCAGCGGTGGCTTTGGTCATTACGCCTTACTACAACAAACCCACCCAAGCCGGTTTAAAAGCCCACTTTGAAAAAATCGCAAACAGTGTCGACATCCCGATTATTCTGTACAACGTGCCGTCCCGAACCAGCGTGGACATGGCCGTTTCCACCATTGCCGACTTGGCGAAGCATGAAAATATCATCGGCATCAAAGAAGCCACCGGCGACATGGGCAAAGCGTCCGAAATTCTTCACAAAACCAAGGACGACGATTTCATTTTGTTATCGGGCGACGACATTTCAACGCTCCCGTTGATGTCCATCGGCGCCACAGGCGTTATTTCCGTTGCGGCCAACATTGTCCCGCAAAAAATGTGCCAAATGGTGTCGGCGTTTGACAGCGGCAAATTAAAAGAAGCCGCCAAAATCCATGACGAGCTCACGCCGCTCATGAAATCTTTGTTTATTGAAACCAATCCGGCCCCGATTAAAACCGCCGCCGGACTCGCCGGACTCGCCGCCGGACCGCTGCGCTTGCCGCTTGTGGACATGACACCCGCCAACCTGGAGATTCTCAAGGCGGAACTCAAGAAACTTGGAGTGATTTAAATGGCAAACGACGTGCGCGCCGCCGTCATCGGCGCTTGCGGCCGGATGGGAACGCTCATTATTCAAAAAATCCAAGCGACTGAAGGCATTTGCCTGTCCGCCGCCTTTGACGTGACCAACGTCGGCAGCGATATCGGCGAAGTCATTCGCGCCGGAAAACTCGGGATTCCGGTTTCCGACCCGAAAGATTTGGCCGCGGTCATTAAAGAATCCAAAACAGACGTCGTGATCGACTTTACGGTCGCCGCCGCCACCGCCGTCAACGCGCCCGTTGCCGCCGGCGCCGGCGCGAACCTCATCATCGGAACGACCGGGCTTTCCGCCGAACAAAAAACCAATATCGTGTCGGCGATTACGAAAAACAACGTTGCTGCTGTCATTTCATCCAATTATTCCATCGGCGTCAATGTTTTCTTCAAACTTTTAAAGGAAGCGTCGCAATATTTGGGCGACTATGACATCGAAATCATCGAAGCGCACCACAACCAGAAAAAAGACGCGCCGAGCGGAACCGCCATGACGGCCGCTGAAATCATCAGCGACGCCTTGGGCGGAAAAGAATTTGCCCACGGCCGTGAAGGACTTTGCCCGCGCGGCAAAGAAATCGGCATTCACGCCGTCCGCGGCGGCGACATTGTCGGCGACCACACCGTCATGTTTATCGGCAACTCCGAACGGATTGAAATCCGGCACCAAGCGCACACCCGCGAAATTTTCGTCGGCGGCGCCGTGCGGGCGGCCGCATGGGTTTGTTCGCAAAAGAAAGGCGTTGTTTACGAAATGACCGATGTGTTAAACCTTTAAGGTCAACATTGGATCATTTCTTTTCTTCATTTTTTATTTTTGTTATGGATTGGTCTTTTGTTTTTGAATCATTATTTTTTGAATTTGTGATTTAATTTGTTATTAATTTGTATTTAATTTGTATTTAATTTGTTATTTTTCGTTGACAGATTGGAACTTCATTATGAAAATATCCGTTTTAGGCCCGGCCGGTTCATACTCTGAAAAAGCGGCGCAGCTGTTCTTTAAAAAGTGCCGCCCGGAGGTGGCCGATAAAGAATTGATTTATTCGTCCACCATTGAAAACGCTGTTTTGAGTTTGTGGGATGAGAAAAATCCGGCTGACTACGCCGTGATTCCGATTGAAAATTCCATTGAGGGCGCCGTCGGCGTCAGCATGGATCTGCTGAACGAAAAAGACGTGGCGATCGGCGCTGAAATCATCATTCGGATCGAACATTGCCTGCTTTCTCGAGAAGCGGCGCTTTCCGACATCGATGTTGTCTATTCCCATCCGCAGGGACTTTACCAATGCCGGAATTTTTTGCGGGAGAATCTCAAAAACGTCAGGTTGATTGAAACCGACAGCACGTCCAAGGCCGCGCAAATGGCGGCGGCGAATCCGAGAAGCGCGGCGATCGCTTCGGCGGAAGCGGGACGCAAATACGGCTTGAACACATTGGAAACAAATATTCAATCCGTCAAAAACAACCGGACGCGTTTTGTTTTGATTTCAAAACGAAATGAATCAAACGGTTTTATTTTCGGCGACGTTCTACAATATGTTCCGGAAAATGAATTTGAGACGGACGGGAATGGGAAGACGTATCTGAAAACGTCCGTTGTGTCGTATTTAAAGAACGACAAGCCCGGCGCCTTGTATCACATTCTCGGCGCTTTTTTTGAACACACGCTCAACTTGACGCGGATTGAGTCGCGGCCTGCGAAAAAAGAATTGGGCGACTATTGTTTTTATATTGATTTTGAAGGGGACCGGCGGGACGAAAACGTTCAAAAAGCGCTGGAAGACGCTTTGGAACAATCCGACCGGCTGAAAATGCTCGGCACGTACGGACGGCTGGCGGAATAACAAGCCGGCAAGAAAAAAGACAGGAAGGGCGGCAATCAATGGCAATCCGATTGAATCTTGGATGTTCAAATAAGATTATAAATGTTGGAACCTGTAGGAAGAAAATAATAAAATAATAAAATAAATATCTAAAAACTCAAATCAAAAACAATAAATTTGGACGAATGGACGGGGAGAGAGTTGACGAAGAATTTTTTCACGATTGATGATTTTGACGTTTCCGGAAAAACGGTTCTTTTGCGTGTGGATTTTAACGCGCCGATGAGTCCCGAAGGCAAAATTTTGGACGACGCGCGGATTAAAAGCCATGTCAAAACAATTATGGATTTAAAAGACGCGAAAGTTGTCGTTTTAGCGCACCAAAGCCGTCCCGGAAAATCTGACTTTACCACCACAAAACCGCATGCGGAAATCTTATCCAAATATCTCGGCAAAGAAGTCCGGTATGTGGACGACATTTTCGGGTCTTACGCGCGTTCCTGCATTGCGGCGATGGTTCCGGGCGACGTTATTTTACTTGAAAACGTCCGCTTCTTTTCGGAAGAATCCATGGACAGAACCGTTGAGGAACATTCCGACTCTTTTTTTGTTCAAAAATTACTCCCCTTTGTCGATTTCTACTTAAACGACGCTTTTGCTGTTTCTCACCGCTCTCATTTGTCGGTGGTCGGATTTACGGAAGATGTCAAAAGCGGTGCAGGCCGGCTGATGGAATCCGAAATTGTGAATTTGGAACGCGGACTCAACGGCGAACGCCCTTGTGTTTACGCGCTCGGCGGCTCCAAAGTGGACGATTCGCTTCACGTGGCTGAAAACGTTTTGTCCAAAGGCAGCGCCGATTCTGTTTTGTTCAGCGGCGTCGTCGGCAACGTGGTGTTGGCGGCGGCCGGATTTAACATCGGAAAGACGAACATGGATTTAATCGTCAAACTCGGATACACCGGTCAAATCGATATCGCCAAAGAAATGATTCAAAAATACGGCGACAAGGTCAAGTATCCGACGGATGTGGCGCTCAACGCCGACGGCAAACGCGTCGAAGCCAGCATTAAGGAAATGGGAAAAAGTAAATTCCCGGCGTACGACATCGGAATCGAAACCATTGTCGCTTACACGACGGAAATCGAAAATGCGGGGACCGTTATTCTGAACGGACCGGCAGGCGTGTCCGAAAACCCGGACTTTGCGATCGGAACGCACGAAATTATCCGTGCGGGAACACGCTCCAAATTCTCAATCATTGGCGGCGGACATATTTCCGCGGAAGTGAACCGTCTGGGCATGGAAGGACAATTCTCCCATATCAGCACCGGCGGCGGCGCTTGTATTGAATACTTATCCGGCGTGGAATTGCCGGGAATCGCGGCGCTTGAAAAAGCGGCGGAAAAGAAGAATTAAAGGTCATAATTAGTACCACAATCAATATCACAATCAGTATCAGAATCATCATCTTAAAATTCTGATATCGCCATCATCAGACTCTTAAAAACGGCGTCAACTCATGGAAAGGATGAATTATGTCAAAATATCACTTGTTAACGAACGAAGGGATTTTGGCCGTTAAACTGGCCCGGCAAACGATTGAAGCGATGTTAAACGATGAAAAGCCGGAGCGGATTCCGAATCTGCCGCTCAATTTTCAGGAAGACCGTGGCGTTTTCGTGACGCTGACGCTGGACAACCAACTGCGCGGCTGCATCGGTTATCCGTATCCGATTATGTCTTTTGAAAAAGCCGTCATGAAAGCCGCGATTTCGGCGGCGTTTGAAGACCCGCGCTTTTTCCCGATCGAGAAAAAAGATTTCGGCAAGGTTTGCGTCGAAGTGACGGCGCTCACGATTCCGGAAGAACTCGAACAGCCGTTTACATCTTATATCAATCAAATCCAAATCGGAAAGCACGGCCTGATGGCGGAATACCAAGACAACATCGGGCTTTTGCTGCCGCAGGTGGCGACCGAGCAGGGATGGGACGCGATTGAATTTTTGTGCCAAACGTGCCTCAAAGCCGGACTCACGCCCATGGCCTGGAAATACGGCGCCAAAGTGTACCGTTTGGAAGGACAGATTTTCCACGAAGTTGAGCCCAACGGCGAAATCGTGGAAGAGAAACTTTAATTTTTTTGTAATCGAATTTTTGAAGTTGTTATCATTATTCGTTACCGGAGGAAATGTTTTATGATCGGCGTTGAAGTGGATATGATTGTTTCCGACAGCTTAAAAGCGCTTGCTCTTTACGAAAGTGTTTTTGAAGTCGAACGAATTGAAGTCACTGACTACAAAACAGGAATGAACGAAGCCGTCTTTTCGATGTACGGCACCCGGTTCCACCTGTTGGATGAAAATCCGGATTTTCAAATGAACGCGCCCAAACCCGGCGATCCGAAACCGATGTGGATGAACGTTGTTGTTCCGAACATTCGGGAAACGTATGACAAAGCCCTGAAAGCCGGATGCGACATTGTCCAGCCCATCAACGAAATGCCGGAAATGGGCGTCATCAATGCTTTTTTTGCCGATCCGTTCGGATATTTGTGGCTGCTTCATGAAATCGTTCGCGAAGTCAGATTTGAGGAACGGATGAAGATTATGGAAAAAAACATGGGCATGTAATTGAATTTATTCATAATTCATTTATTCATTCATATTCATTTTTTATTTTATTAAAAGGTGTTTTTTGTGAGCGAACAAACCGGTCCCGCAACGATTGACGAATATATCTCAGCGCAGCCGCCCGAAATCCAATCGATTTTGAACGAATTCAGGCGGACGGTGTTGCACACCGTGCCGGACGCGTCGGAAAAGATTGCTTGGGGCATGCCTTCTTTTTCGGCTTTTGGAAGTTACGTCGCCCAATTCGCCGCCCACAAAAATCATATCGGGTTTTATCCGGGACCGGAAGCAATTGTTGTTTTCGAAAAAGAGTTGAGTAGCTTTAAAACGTCCAAGGGCGGGATTCAGTTTCCGTATGGAAAGCCGGTGCCGTATGATTTGATTGAAAAGATTGTTCAATACAATGTGGATGAAAACAAAAAGAAGATGGCGGAAAAGGAAAATCTGAAGAAGCAAAATAAAAAAACAAAATAAAAAAACTCTTTTTTACCAGAAATTTTTAAATTTCGGCATGTTGTCATCCTTTTTTGGTTCCGGATCATATTTGTGTTTGACGGCCAGGAATATGATAAAAAACAAAAGTGAACCCAATATCACCCAGACTTCGGTATACGCTCCAAAAAAAGGCCCGGCAAAGTGAAACGTGTAAAGCATCATTGAACAGAAAATGAGTCCGAAATTCCAGAATTTGGAAAGCTTCGTTGGTAAAAGACCGAGATAAGCATACGTCGCAGCGCCAATCAAAAGAGAAGTGCCGCCGTCTTCCCGTAAATAAAGCCCATAATAAATAAAATTGGAAGCCGCAATCAAAAGCAAAAAACTGAAAACATATTTTGCAAATTTCTTTTGATCCATCAGAACACCTCAATCTTGTAAAAGAAATGAGACGTTATCTTATTTGAACTTTTTTAAATTTTTGAAAATTGATAAAAACGGAAGAATAATAACAGAAAATAAAAGTAAAAAAGAATCAGAAACGAATCCGTTTCCGATTATTTCGGCATTTCAATCAAATGCTCTTGAAGCTGAACTTTAATATCATCCGGAATCGGCGTCGTCACTTTGTTTTTGAAATCGTAATGAACAATGACGGCGGAACCTTTCACGCAAAGGCGTCCTTCCTGCCAGGCTTCGTGGTAAGTCGTAAAGGATTTGGTCCCGATGCGGGTAATGTAAGTGCGGATTTCAACGTCGTACTGATAGAAGAGTTCGTCCAGGAAATCGAAATCGGTGTGCGCCATAATGAGCGTCCAGACGTCGTGGGACAAATTCAAATTTGGTTGAAACATTCTGAAAATCGGATTCCGGCCAAGTTCAAACCAATTGCCGAGAACCACATTGTTGATGTGGCCGAGGCCGTCGACATCGCCAAAACGTGGGGTAACAGTT
Organism: Methanolapillus africanus; assembly: GCF_032714475.1. NCBI lineage: Archaea > Methanobacteriati > Methanobacteriota > Methanomicrobia > Methanosarcinales > Methanosarcinaceae > Methanolapillus > Methanolapillus africanus. The sequence goes on from NZ_JAWDKD010000021.1 coordinate 87,193, forward strand.
ATTGTAAACATAGGCTTGCTCATATTGGTGAAAAATATTTAAAGGTTTGGATGTCCGTTTTTTCAATTTAAATATAAACAGTCTGCCGACAAAATTTTTTATATAATTCATGAAATTTATTCACATTTTTCATTCAACTCAAGCAAAAAACCGGCAAAATCAGACGCGTTGCGTCTGTATTTTGCAAAAAACCGTTATCCGGATACATTTGAATTTAAAAATTGGATGGTATCTGCAGGTGACTGTTTTAAAATTACAGATTGCACCTACAGTTAACTATTTTTAGATTTCAGTTTGCACCTGCAGTTCACTAGTTTTAGATTCAACTTGCACCTACGGGTGACTGTTTTTAGATTGCAGATTGCATCTTCTGTTTCCAATAAGACACATATTTCCTAATCTGATTTGCATCTTCTGTTCACTATTTCTAAACTGTATCTGCTCAGTGGTATCCGTAAAATACAAACGCTATCGCGTTTGATTTTACGGGATGGGGTGCTTGGGAAGTTGGAACAAATGGAATCAAACTTTTGCGACCGAAGGGAGCTGTTCGCGAAGCGAACTTACGGAAACAGCCTCCAACCGCCATTGAAAAATTCCTAGCGAAGCGACGGAATTTTTCAGCTGATCTTACGGGACGGTTTGCTTGATATTTACAAAACCGACCCATCTTTTTAAAAACTCGAAACAAAAATGAGCGTCATAACGCGCGCGCACGCTGCCCGCCACAAAAGACAAAACTAAACAAAAAAATCAGGCAAGATAATGATAAATCGTTATAGATATATGAAAAATTATATAACTGATTAGGGATTTTCTAGTTTCGCAAAAACTGTGTTTTTGCCTATTTGTCAATGAACCATAAAGAAGGGGATTCCATTATTCGAAAAACTCAGCATCCTTGACACCACACTCCGTGATGGTGAACAAACGCCCGGTGTGGCGCTTTCGACAGACGATAAAATAAAAATCGCAACGGCTTTGGACGATTTAGGCGTCACGATTATTGAAGCCGGCTCGGCCGTCACGTCCGAAGGCGAACGCGCGGCGATTAAAGCGGTCTCGGCCCTTGGCCTTTCCGCCGAAATTTGCAGTTACTGCCGCATGAAAAAGGAAGACATTGATCTGGCGCTTGCCTGCGACGTCGATTCCGTTCATCTGGTGGTTCCGTCTTCTGCGCTTCATATTGAGATGAAGCTTCGAAAAGACATTTCCAAGATTGAAGATCGGGAATCTGTTCTTTCCATTGCGGGAGACGTTGCAGAATATGCCAAATCGCACGGCCTGATTGTCGAATACAGCGCAGAAGACGCATCGCGCGCCGATTTAAAATTCCTTAAGGAATTGTATAAAACAGGCGTCTCACATCACGTTGACCGTTTATGTTATTGTGATACTGTCGGTATGTTGACGCCGGAACGGGCGTTTACGATTTTCTCGGAACTCGCGTACAATGTGGGGGCGCCGCTCTCGGTGCACTGCCACAACGACTTCGGTCTCGCGACCGCCAACACAGTGGCTGCTTTGCGCGCCGGCGCGGCCGAAGCGCACGTGACCATCAACGGAATCGGTGAGCGCAGCGGAAATGCGTCGCTGGAAGAAGTGGTGGTCCAGCTGGAACACTTGTACGGCAAAAAAACCGGCATCAAAACTGAGAATTTATACAAAGTCTCCCGCCTCGTGAGCCGGCTCACCGGCATTCCGGTGTCGCCCAACAAAGCGCTCATCGGCGGCAACTCTTTTACCCACGAAGCCGGCATTCACGTTCATGATTTGGTGAAAAATACGGCGACATACGAGCCGATCAGCCCCGAATTCGTCGGACGGGAACGCAAAGTCGTTCTCGGAAAGCATGCGGGAACCAGTTCCATCGAATTGGCCCTCAAAGAACTCGGATTCTCCGCCGAGAAATCTCAAAAAGAAGAGATTTTCGCCCGCGTCAAAGAGATCGGCGATCTCGGCAAACATGTGACGGACGCCGATTTGCAAACGATTGCCGAAGCCGTCCTGGAAATTCATCACGACCCGGCTGTCCGCTTAAAAGCGTTTACGGCGGTTTCCGGAAGGCCGTCCATTCCGATGGCTTCCGTTGTTTTAGACGTTTTCGGAAAGGAAACGATTTGCGTCGATACCGGCGACGGCCCGGTGGACGCCGCCATCCGCGCCATCCGGCAAGCGGTCTCATCCGTCGGCGACATTGTTCTTGAAGAATACCACGTCGACGCCATTACCGGCGGCACCGACGCTTTGGTCGAAGTCATGGTCAAGTTATCCAAGGACGGCAAAACAGTGACCGCCCGCGGCGCCCGGACCGACATTATTGAAGCTTCTGTCGAAGCGGTCATTAACGGGATGAACCGGTTGGTTTGACGGCTCAGCCCGTCAACAACCCACCACCCCGGAAATGAATTTTTTTGATTTTGAGCAGCGGATATTTTATCCGTTCGCGTTTTTCAAACCAAAAAAAATTCACAAATAAAAATGAGTGACAAGACTCATATAAAATAATCCCGTACAGATTGACCTATCATATTTCCAAATGATTCGTTCAAACAAACAATTATCAAAATCATTTCCAAATAAATAAAAATTTAAAATACTGAAAATTAAAATTTCGATTTCATGAAACAATTGATTGAATAATAGGAGATTTTTATGAAAAAAGAATCGACAGAACGAATGAACGGTGCCAAAGCGTTCATCGAATCTCTCAAAATGGAAGGCGTGGATACCATCTTCGGCTATCCGGGCGGCGCCTTGCTTCACATTTACGATGAGATATTCGGTTGCGATTTGAACCACATCCTGGTGCGGCACGAACAAGCGGCAGCGCACGCCGCTGACGGTTATGCGCGCGCGACCGGAAAAGTCGGCGTGTGCCTGGCAACCTCCGGCCCCGGCGCCACCAATTTGGTGACCGGCATTGCGAACGCGCACATGGATTCCATCCCGATCGTGGCTTTTACGGGACAAGTGGGCAGTTCCCTCATCGGAAACGACGCCTTCCAAGAAGCCAACATCACCGGAATCACACTTCCGATCACGAAACATAATTATTTGGTTCAAAAAGCGGAAGATATTCCGAAAACCATCAAAGAGGCCTTTTTCATCGCGGCGACCGGCCGGCCCGGCCCGGTTCTCATCGACATCACCAAAGACGCGACGATGACCGAGACGAAATTTTCGTATCCGGAAAGCGTGAATTTGCGCAGCTACAAACCGACCGTTCGCGGAAACGCCCAACAAATTAAAAAAGCGGCGGAACTGATCGCCAACGCCAAAAAACCGGTGATTTACGCCGGCGGCGGCGTTGTGCTTTCCAACGCGTCGTCCGAGCTGTATAAATTTGCGGAAACCATCAACGCGCCGGTGACGACAACGCTCATGGGCATGGGTGCGTTCCCGACAACGCATCCGCTCTTTATCGGAATGCCCGGCATGCACGGCACAAAATACGCCAATTTCAGCATCCAAGATTCCGACCTCCTCATTGCGGTCGGCGCCCGGTTTGATGACCGTGTGACCGGAAAAATTTCTTCCTTTGCGGCCGGCGCCAAAAAGATTCACATCGACGTGGATCCGGCGGAAATTTCCAAGAACGTGAAAATCGACGTCCCGATCGTCGGCGACGCCAAAAATGTGCTGACAGCGCTCACACAGACGGTGACCGAAAAGATCACGGCCGGAAAAACCGAAGAATGGCTCAAGCGCGTCAACCAATGGAAAAAAGAGTATCCGCTCGGCTATTTGGACGACGGCTCCACCATCAAACCGCAGTTTGTGATTGAAACGTTGTCCAAAATCGCACCCGACGCCATCGTGGCGACGGAAGTCGGCCAGCACCAGATGTGGACGGCGCAGTATTTCCAATTTAAAGAACCGCGCAAATTCGTGACGTCCGGCGGTCTCGGCACCATGGGATTCGGCCTTCCGGCCGCGATGGGCGCCAAAGTCGGCTGTCCGGACCAAATCGTCCTGAACGTCGCGGGCGACGGGTCGTTCCAAATGAATTCACAGGAATTGGCCACGCTGGTCACGCACGATATCCCGGTGATTTCCGTGATTTTGAACAACGGCTACCTCGGCATGGTACGCCAGTGGCAGGAATTGTTCTACGACTGCAAGTATTCGCACACCGATATCATCGACAGCGTCGACTTTGTGAAGTTGGCGGACGCTTACGGCGCTCTGGGCATGCGCGTGGAAAAGAAATCGGAACTGGAAGAAGCTGTGAAGCGGGCCATTAAAGAAGGCCGGCCGACGGTCATTGACGTTCGCGTGGACCGGAAGGAAAACGTGTTCCCGATGGTTCCGGCCGGGGCGTCCATTAACGAAAGGATAGATGAAAGAAAATACGGGGGCAAATAAATGTCCGACATGAAGAATTATACGTTGTCCATTTTGGTGGAAAACCACTATGGTGTGCTGACACGTGTGGCGGGACTCTTTGCCCGGCGCGGCTACAACATCGACAGTTTGGCGGTGGGCGTCACGGAAGACCCATGCGTTTCCAGAATGACGATTGTGGTCCGCGGCGATGATTCCGTCATCGAGCAAGTGATTAAGCAGCTGTACAAGCTGATTGAAGTCATTAAAGTGGTGGATTTGAGTTCGGAAGAATATGTCGACCGCGAGCTGGCCCTCATTAAAGTGGCGGCCAACAAAGAAAACCGCGCCGAAATCCTTCAAATTGTGGAAATTTTCCGTGCGAAAGTCGTCGACGTCGGCGCCAGTACCATGATGATTGAAATCACCGGCAGCGGCGAAAAGATTTCCGCGTTGGAAAAGCTTCTCAAACCGTTCGGCATTAAAGAGCTCGCCAGAACCGGTCGCGTCGGACTTCTGCGCGGCACAAAAGACGTCGGCAAGGCGCGGGAAGAATAAAGGGGAATTAACGACGGGGTCAAAAGTATATGAGATGGAACTTTGTTGTACAACAAGAAAGAGCAGATTACGTCAGAATTGAAAACCGTAAAGACAAAATAATAATAATGGCAGTATGGGGCATAATGGTCCTTTTTTTTATTATTGCTGCAATTAGCCGTAGCGATGCAGTATTAATGGCTACATCGTTCATATTATTATTTGCAATTATTATTACGCTCATCTTTGGCGTGAAGATTTTATGGCGAAAGTACGTTTACGGCTAATTAGTGGAACATATCCATAGAATAACAGGCATAAATCTAAAATATATAATTCATTTAATTCACATTTCATTAGGAGCTAAAAATATGGCAAAGATGTATTATGACAAGGACGCAGATTTGAATGTTTTGAAAGGCAAAACCATTGCTGTTATCGGATACGGTAGCCAGGGTCACGCCCAAGCCCGCAACCTGAAAGACTCCGGCCTCAACGTGGTCGTCGGTCTTCGGGAAGGCGGTTCCGGCTGGAAGAAAGCGGAATCCGACGGCATGAAAGTCATGACCGTTCCGGAAGCTGTGAAAGCGGCCGACATCGTTCAGATCTTGGTGCCGGACGAAACCCAATCCAGACTTTACTATGCTGAAATCGAGCCGAACCTGAAAAAAGGCGCTGCGCTTTGTTTCTCCCACGGCTTTAACATCCACTACAACCAAATCACCCCGAGAAAAGACATGGACGTCTTCATGGTCGCCCCGAAAAGCCCGGGCCACATCGTCCGCCGGACATATTCCGACGGTATCGGCGTCCCCGGCTTGGTCGCGATTTACCAAAACGCATCCGGAAAAGCCATGGACCTCGGCCTCGCTTATGCCAAAGGAATCGGCTGCACCCGCGCCGGCGTTTACGAAACAACCTTCCAGGAAGAAACCGAAACCGACCTGTTCGGCGAACAAGTCGACTTGTGCGGCGGCGTTGCCAGCCTCATGAAAAACGCGTTTGAAGTCCTCGTCGAAGCAGGTTACCAGCCGGAAATGGCTTACTTTGAAACCGTTCACGAACTCAAATTGATCGTCGACCTCATCCATGAAGGCGGCCTTGAACGCATGTGGTTCTCCGTTTCCAACACCGCCGAATACGGCGGCATGACCGTCGGTCCGACCATCATCAACGAAGAATCGAGAGAAGCCATGTACGAAGCGCTCGCCCGCATCCAAAACGGTGAATTTGCCAAAGAATTCATTTTGGAAGGCATGATCAACCATCCGGTTTTGAAAGCGATGGAACGCTACGAGAAGGAACTTGAAGTCGAAAAAGTCGGCAAAGAGATCCGCTCCAAGATGCCGTGGCTCAACAAAGGCATTGATTCCGACTGATTTTTTTATTTGGATTGATTGAAAAATCAATCTTCTCTTTTTCTTTTTTTGCGTTTTTCTCTTTTTTCGTTTTTTTGGCGGGCAGCGGGCGCGCGCGTTATGGCGATGGCTTTTCTTTTGGATTTCGAAAACCGTTGGTGGTTTTTTTGTTTATTTTTCTTTTAATTTGAGAGTCGCTTTTTTCATAATTCCAAACAAACCACCCCGCTTAAACAGATGCCTTTGGCGTCTGTTTAAGCGGATATCGCAACTGTTGGGATTGGAATAGCTGACAGCAGGTGCAGATTGGAACAAGTAAATATGTGTATTGTTGGAAACTGAAAGGTGCAAACAGGAACAAGAAAAACCTGTATTGTTAGAAAACAGAAGATGCAAAGCGGTACCAAAAAAACCTGTATTGTTAGAAAACAGAAGATACAAAACGGTACCAAAAAAACCTGTATTGTTAGAAAACAGAAGATACAAAACGGTACCAAAAAAACCTGTATTGTTGGAACAGAAGATGAGAAATGAAAATAGAAAATGAGTCAAAAAAACTCATTTCGTCACTTTTTCAACATCAAACAGCCCGGCATTTTTTGCTTGTGTTTGGCGCGCTCAATTCTTCCGAGAATTGCCACTGCTTTTTTTAATCACTTGTTTTTTCTTTGGTATTTATTTCAATTAAAAAATAGATTTATTATAATTATTTTTTTAAAATTATAAAGAATTTATAATATATAAATAAACGACGATAATTAATTTGCTACTTAAATTCACACGGGGGTTGAATATGTAAAGAGAATTTAAGCAGACAAAAAACAAAAATGGAAAAAAGGTGAACAAAAATGGCTTTAAAACAAATATTTTTTGTAACTTTAATTCTATCGATAATTCTAATTTTGACATCTCCTGCTTTTGGAGCAGACATTAGAGACCTTTATAAAGACACTCACACCGAAGAGGAAATACAAAAGATTATTGATACCGCCAGTCCTACAAAACCCGAAGTATTTTCTAATTATTCAAAGAGTAATAAAGAGAATGTTTTGGCCGTTTATGGCGAAATTCCTGTAAAAAAGGGAGGAACTGAAGCATATGAATGGTGGCTGTCAATTAGTGATACAGTAATATCAATTTCAAACGACCAAGCTTTAGGAAAATATCATTATATGAATGGCGGATTCATTACAGGATATGGACCTTATAGTGAAGGGTTTATTACTGTAAAAATCGACCCAGAACAACGAAATAAAATTACTGAAAAAGATTTGAGCGAAATAAAAAATATTGTTGACCAATATGCTGAAAAAAATGGAATAAACAACGCACCAATATTGATTATATGTGAAGATATTCCAAGAATTTCCTCTGAAAATGAAAGCAACAAAAAAGATGAATTATCTTTGATAATTGCACAAACCGACCTTTACAATGATTCCTATAGACCTATCATTGGAGGAACAAAAATAACCCGTGAATTTTCAAACGGCAGTACAAATTATGCAACTATTGGTTATGCTGTACGGTATGTAAACAACTCAAGCAAAACAGGAGTTGTAACCGTTGCATTTGATAGATTACCAGCCTGCTTCGATGTATCACCCAACAACATCAGGTTATTTTATGGGTAATCCAACGTTTATTACACCAAATGCCACAGATAGCACCAGTAATATCGATGCTATATTTGTAGAATATTCAAACGTTAGTGCCAGTATCCATATAGGAAACAATACAATCAGAGCTGTAAATGATGCTAGATACCAGTTCCCCTCTAATCAACAAATACACAGGTCCGGAATAGCAACAAAAAACACCGTTGGAACATATGGAGGTTATTGGATGGATCAGATAGAATTAGGTGGAGATGGACCTATTGTACACAGAATGGACTTTATTTACCAAAGCAATAATTCACAAGGGGGAGATAGCGGAGGACCATTATATACAATAGATGAAGATAATACGCTATCCATCTGTGGTATTACTTCACAACATGCAACTCTTGATGATGGAACTCCAATCACAATGTTCGTAGCAGTTGAAGAAATACAGTATCAGCTTGGAGTTATGCCATTGACGAGATCAGGAACTTAATGTTGATGAAAAAGAGAGATATGATAAAGGCATCATTATCCCTCTTTATTTTTTAATTACTTTAATATTTCAAATCACCTAAAAACAAAATCAGATAGTTATTGAATGATGCTAATTCATCAAAATAGGACTCATAAATAAGGAGGGAGAAATGAAGTGAATTTAAAATCAAATTTGGTTGGAATATTAATTTTAACAATGATCTTAAGTCTGATTTCCCCTTCGTTAGGAACTGACGTACAACAATACATTGATTCATTTGGCCCTATGAATCCTAAAGATTTTGAAAAATTCTCAAATAGGCATAGTGAAAATATCCTTACCGTTTATGGAGAAGTTCCCGCAAAAAGCAAAGGTGAGGAATCATATGAATGGTGGCAGGCACTAAGCAATACAATCGTCTCAATTTCAAATGACCAAGCATTGGGAAAATATCATTACATGAATGGCAGATTTATTACAGGATACAGCCCCGATCGTGCCGGATACATAATCATTGCAACAGATCCGGAACAACGAAATAAAGTAACTGAGCAGGATTTAATTGAAATAAAAAATATTGTTGACCAATATGCTGAAAAAAATGGAATAAATAATACACCAATAGTAATATTAAGTGAAGAATATCCAAAATTTTCAAATAATGAGCCGGAAGAGAAAAATGAAACAAATGAAAGTGAAACGCCCAATAACAGCAGCAATTCAATTCCAAGTTTTACATTAACAATGTGTCTGCTTTCAATTGCATTTATAATCGGAATCAGTTACAAATCAAAACAAAAGAAATGAGCCAAAAAGGCTCAATACATTACTTTTTCAACTTCAAGCAGCCCGGCATTTTCTGTTTGTGTTTGGCGCGCTCAATTCTTCCGAGAATCGCCGCTGCTTTTTCTTTGGAAAGCCCGGACTTTTTGACCAATTGTTTTTCTTTTTTCTTGCCGATTTTGCCGCCCTTCTTGCTTTTTTCAATCATCAGCAAAAAGGCGTCCAATTCTTCATACGAAATCCCAAGATCCGCTTCATCCGATTGTCCTTCAAAGAACCCGGCAGACGGCGTTTTTGTGAGAATATTTTCCGGCAAACCCAAATGTTTCGCAAGCAATCGGACTTCCGTTTTGTAAAGGCCGGCAATCGGCTCGAAATCGACGCCGCCGTCTCCGAATTTTGTGAAATAGCCGGTGACGAGCTCCGTTTTATTTTTCGTTCCGATCACCAACAAATTGTTTTTGTTGGCAAAATTGTAAAGAAGCGACATCCGAAGGCGTGATTTTAAATTGCCGTCAAAAATATAGGAGGCGGAGTCAGATCCGGATTTTGATTCAGAATCGGAATCTGAGTCTGTTTCACTTCCGGATTCAAATTCGGCCGCGACAGATTTGGCAGACTGGAAAACGGGATTCATATCCACTTTTTGGAAATGGAATTCAAATTGACTGTTGAGAGACAGCGCGTCGTTTAAATCGGAACGGTAAGAACTGCCGGTATGAAAGAAAAAACAGAAAACATTCTCGGGACCGAGCGCTTTTGAAGAAAGCGCGGCGACGACAGCTGAATCGATGCCGCCGGAAAGTCCGAGAACAACGCCGGTAGCATTGGCTTTTTGGACGGTTTTTCGAATAAAAGAAACGATTTGCTTTTCCGCGGACGCGGCGTCAAAACGGTCCTTCATTTTTTGGTTGGCGGAAATCAGAGTCATAAAGGAAAATTGGGCTTGTTGATTCTAATAGTTTTCTAAGAAAAAATCAAACCAAAAAAATAAAAAATTGAATCGAAAAAAATGAACAAATGGAGTTCGTACAGGATTCAGATTTCAGATTGCATCTGCAGGTGACTGTTTTGATTACATCTACTGTTGCTGTATCCAATCATTTCATCGGAATCCGAGAAAATCAAACGCAAAGCGTTTGATTTTTCGGGATGGTTTGCATGATATCAAAAATGAAATGCCCTATCCATTTTTGAACTCAATATGAAAATGTGTCGCTATAACGCGCGCGTCGCCCAGCCGAAAAAAAGACAAAAACAGGAGAAAACGAAAACTCGACAAGAAAATGCCGAAACGGTAAAAATGACCAAGTCAATAAAGAAAATTTATAACCGATAACGGAATGTATACAGTCATCGACTGCAATAGTTTTAAATGAATCAATTATTATTTACTTCATATTTTATTTTGAATTAAATTCACACACTTCAACTCAAAAGCGGGATTTTATGGCGAGAACTGACAAAAACACGGAACGGATCGAACTGGTCCGGTATGAAAAAGAATCCAATGAAAACGGAGGAAACCGGACGCCGGAAAAGGAAGCCGTCATTGAAAAGAAGGAACCGGCGGTCAAGGGGCCGGAAATTCAATTGGGCGTCGAAAAAGTTTATCCGACCGACGACTACGGCAAAGGCATTATTCCGCTGACCAGCGACATTATGGAACAGCTCGGCGTTTCTGTCGGCGAAGCGGTTGAAATCGAAGGCGAACGCAAAACCGTGGCCCGGGTTTGGAAGGCCAACATTTTGGACGGCGTCGACGATTCCGTCCGGATTGATACGTTTATCCGCTACAATGCCAAAGTGTCCGTCGGCGACCGCGTGACCATCCGAAAAGCAAAAGCCGTTCCCGCCAAAAAAATCACAATTGCGCCGCTGGAAGGCGAAAAAATTTCCCTCACCAAAGAAATTGAGGACAATATCAAATACAACATCCGGGAACGCTATCTTGTCAAGGAAGACATCATTCCGGTCCGAAAAGATTTGCTGCCGCTGGCCGAATTCTTTTCCGAGCCGGAGATGAAAAAGCAAACGATCGAATTTATGGTGACTCAAGTCACGCCGTCGAAAGCCACCGTCCTCATTACAAACGAAACACAAATCGTTTTTGAGAAAAGCGCCGACGGATTCCGCAAAAAATACATTTCCTACGAAGACATCGGCGGGCTTTCCGGCGAACTTCAGGAAATCCGCGACGCGGTCGAGCTGCCGATGAAGCAGCCGCGCCTCTTTAAGAAATTGAAAATCGACCCGCCGAAAGGTTTGATTCTTCACGGCATCCCCGGCACCGGAAAAACCATGATTGCGCGCGCCGTCGCCGACGAAATCGGCGCCAACTTCTATTATGTCGCCGGCCCTGAAATCGTGCGCGGCGGCTACGGCCAAAGCGAAGAAATGATCCGCAACCTTTTCCAAGACGCCGCCAAAAATGCGCCGGCAATTATTTTTATCGATGAAATAGACTCCATCGCGCCCAAACGTGAAAACTCAGGTGAAGTCGAGCGCCGCATCGTTTCTCAGTTGCTGACCGTGATGGACGGCATGATGGACACAACCCAAGTCTTTGTGATCGCCGCAACCAACCGCCTGCACACGATTGATCCCGCTCTGCGCCGCCCCGGCCGTTTCGACCGGGAAATTGAAATCGGCGCGCCGGACCAAGCCGGACGGGAAGAAATTATCAGCATCCATACGCGGTTTATGCCGTTGGACGGCTCGCCCGCGCTTCGAAAAGCGGAAACGGCACTGAGAGAAACAAAACAAAAAATGATTGCGGAAAACAACGGCGTCGACGATCAAATCGATAACGATGAGAACATCGCCCGCCTGACGCAAAAAATTGCCGTCCTTCGGGAAACGTATGAAGCGGACAAGAAAACACTCTTCAAAGAGTTGGCGGTTCGGACGCAAGGATTCGTCGGCGCGGATTTGTCGGCGCTGGCGCGCGAAGCGGCCCTGTTCGCGATCAAAAGAATTGCGCCCATCCTTGATTTGGATGAAAAAATTCCGGACTCGGTTTTGGAAGAATTGGTCGTCACCCGCGACGACTTCGAACAAGCCTTGAAAAAGAGCGAGCCGTCGGCCCTTCGTGAAATTTTCGTCGAAATTCCGGAAATTTCATGGAACAACATCGGCGGTCTCGACGACGTCAAGCAGCAAATTATCGAAACGGTCGAGTGGCCGCTCAAATTCCCGGAAAAATTCACCCGGATGGGCATTGAGCCGCCGACCGGAATTCTGCTTTACGGACCGCCCGGTACCGGAAAAACGATGCTGGCACAAGCCGTCGCCCACGAATCGGAAGCGAGTTTCATCAGCGTGAAAAGCACGGAACTGCTTCTCAAATGGGTCGGCGAATCCGAAAAAGCCATCAAAGAGATTTTCAGAAAAGCTAAACAAGCGTCTCCGACCATTATTTTCTTTGACGAAATCGACGCCTTTGCAACCATCCGCGACGGCAGTTCCACCGGAACGCGCTCGGTCGCCGAAAGCACGCTCAACCAAATGCTGGTTGAAATGGACGGCATCGAACGCCTCAAAGACGTTTTCATTATTGCCGCGACCAACCGCCCCGAAATTTTGGATCCGGCCTTGTTGCGCCCCGGCCGCCTCGACCGTTTGGTTTACGTCGGCGCGCCCGATTTGCCCGGCCGCAAAGCCATTTTTGAAATTTATTTGAAAAACACGCCGACCGCCCGGGACGTCAACATCGACGACCTCGCGGACATGACGGAAAGATACACCGGCGCCGACATTGAAGCGGTTTGCCGGGAAGCTGTGATGACCGCGCTGCGCAAAAACTTCGACGTCGACATCATCAAAATGGACGACTTCAAAGAAGCGCTCAACGTTGTCAAGCCGACCGTCACCGAAGACCTCAGCGATCAATACAAGATGATTGTGGACTACATCACCGGAAAAGATTCGCCGGACGACGATCATTCCATGGCTTACAGATAAAAGCCGGGCGGACGGAAAATAAACGTCGATCATCCGGCAAAAAAAGACGGATGAACGCAAACAGATGAAAATATATATAAAACAAAAGCGATTTATCATATCCATAGAAGAATATATTTTGAATATATTATTCAAAATAATAATCGAACTCATTGCAATTGAATTTTCACACAATTCAACAAAAAGTTAAACCCATTCAGAGGAAATAAAATGAAATATTACGCCAAAACCCTTCTGGACAACAAGCAAGTCATGTCCACCGACGCCAAAGAACTCGGAACGCTTGATGACATTTACATCGACGCCAAAACCGGAAACATTACCGAACTCGTGATTTCCCCGAGCGACGCGCTCGATGTGACCAAATACAGAAAGGAAGAAGACTACATTTTAGTGCCGTTTTCCGCTGTCAGCGCCGTGAAAGACTACATCATCGTCGACAAAGACAAAGCGAAATCTTTCATCGCCAAATAAACAAAATCAAAAAAAGGATTTCATTTCCTTTTTTCTCTTTTCTTTATTTTTGTATTTTATTTTTCGTTTTTATTTCTGATTCACAAATCTTATTCTGTTTATTTTTGGCGGCCGTCGCCGCGCGCGTTATAGCGACACGTTTTTGTGAATCGGCAAAAACCGGATTTGGTTTTGAATTGTTTCATTCAATTTAATTACAGATCGGTTTTGTTGCTGTTGCCCATCCCGGAAGTTCGCCCGCAAGTTCAGACTTTTCATGAGCGAAGCGAATGAAAATGTCTGAACTTGGCGGAAACCGCTAGAAAATAAGATGTAAGTAATTGACAGATTCTGATTGCACCTGCAGTTGACAGGTTCCGATTGCACCTGCTGCATATAATAAATCTCAATCGTTTTGGCAAAATGGAAGGATTTTATATTTTATCCGCCAATTTAAATTAAATGGAATTTCCATGAAAAGGAGACGGTTTTATGGGTGACATTAATGAAAACATCAAAGAATATTACGGCAAAGTCCTGCAAAGTACAGCGGATTTGAAAAGCAAAGCCTGCTGCTGTTCGCCATCTTCCGCATCTAAAGAAGTCAAAGAAACGCTGACCTTGATTGCGGACGAAGTGGCTGCCAGATATTACGGCTGCGGTTCGCCCTTACCGCCGTTGCTTGACGGCATGACGGTTTTGGATTTGGGTTGCGGCAGCGGCCTGGACGTTTACGTCGCGGCCAAACTCGTCGGCGAACACGGAAAAGTGATCGGCGTCGACATGACGCCGGAGCAGCTTGACGTCGCCCGAAAATACGAAGACGAGCAGCGTCGGCGGTTTGGTTACAGCAAATCCAACACACATTTCATAAACGGCTACATTGAAGATTTGCGTTCGGCCGGAATTGAAGAAAATTCCGTTGACGTTGTCATCTCCAACTGCGTCATCAACCTCTCACCGCACAAAGAAAAAGTGTTTGAGGAAATCCGGCGTGTCTTAAAACCCGGCGGAGAACTTTATTTTTCGGATGTGTTCGCCGACAGGCGCATTCCCGATCATTTGGCAACCGATCCGGTCTTGCGCGGCGAATGCATTGGCGGTGCAATGTACGTTGAAGATTTCCGCCGCATGATGCAGCGGACCGGTTTTACAGATTTCCGTTACAAATCCATCCGGAAATTGGATCTGGACAATGAAGCCATCATCGAAAAAATCGGTTTTGCAAACTTTACGGAGCGGACGGTCCGAGCCTTTAAGTTAGATGATCTGGAAGATATTTGCGAGGATTACGGACAGGTTGCCGTTTATACCGGCAATATCCCCGACTACCCGCATTTCTTTGATCTGGATGATCACCACCGCTTTTTCACCGGCAAACCGCTCTTGGTTTGCGGCAACACAGCGTCCATGTTGGAAAATACGCGCTACGCGTCTGCGTTTAAGATTATCGGCGACCGTTCGACGCATTACGGCGCTTTTGACGGCTGCGGAACTTCAAGCGAAGACGATCGGCCGGATAATGGCGGCGGTTCATGTTGTTGCTGAAATAAATTGACCATCGTTTTTGAAAAATCTAAATGAAAAAGTGTCGCCGTAACGCGCGCGCATGCCGTCCACCAAAAAAAGAAAATAGAAAAAAACAGAAATAGAAAAAAAGGCAAAATCAATCAGATTTTGCCGGCGTATTTTTTCATCAACTTTTTGTTGAGATTTTCCACTTGAGGAACAGCCGTTCCAATGTATTTGTACGGGTCGACCAAGTTCTCAATGTCATCTTTTGTTAAGATGGCAGCCACATCCTTGTTTTCCAAAAGAACGGTGCGGAAGTGTTTCTTTTCTTCAACGGCTTTCATGGCGGATTCGCGGACAAGCTCGTGCGCTTCCTGACGGCCGACGCCGCGGTTCGTGAGCTCGATCATGATCGCTTCGCCCATGTTGAGACCGTTCAAAAGATCCAAGTTTTTCTTGATGCCGTCGTGGTTGAAACGGAGATTTTCAAGCACATTGATGCCGAGATTGATGATGTGGTCCGTTAAAATGGTACATTCCGGGAAAACAATGCGTTCGGACGACGAGTTTGTGAGGTCGCGCTCATCCCAAAGCGTGTTGTTGAGCAGTTCGGTTTCAATGAACCCGCGAACGATTCTGGCGAGACCGCAAATCTGTTCCGACTTGATCGGATTGCGCTTGTGCGGCATGGTCGACGATCCGACTTGTTTTTTGCCGAATCCTTCTTCCAGTTCCGCAATTTCACTGCGCTGCATGGACCGGATTTCAACGCCGATTTTGTCGAGTGTTGTGACGACGTTGCCCATCCACATCACGAATTCGGCGTGGCGGTCGCGCTGAATCAGCTGGTTGGACACATCAACGGAGCCAATGCCCAAGTATTCCATCGTTTTCTTTTGAACCTCAATGCCGTGCGTGCCGAAAGCCGCTTGCGTGCCGACGGCGCCGGTCAGTTGGCCGACCAAAAGGCGCGGCTTGAGTTCGGCGAGGCGGTCGATTTGGCGGTCCACTTCAGACGCCCAGATCGCAAAGCGAAGACCGTAAGTTGTCGGAACGCCGATCTGTCCGTGCGTGCGACCGCAACAGACGGTGTTTTTGTGTTCGTCCGACAGGCGGACCAAGACTTTCAAGAGGCGGAAAAGTTTGTCTTCAAAAATGACGACAGCGTCTTTGAATTGAAGCGCGGTCGCCGTGTCCAAAATATCGTTGGACGTCGCCCCGAAGTGAACCCACCGGCCGGCGTCGTCGGCGCACTGTTCGGAAATCGCCTTCACCACCGCCATCATGTCGTGGTTGATTTCGCGCTCGATTTCATCGACGCGTTCCCATTCGACCAACGGAAGTGCTTTTTCGATTTCAATGGCGGCGCTTTTCGGGATCATACCCAAATCGGCTTCGGCTTTCGAGAGCGCAATTTCAGTTTCGACCAACGTTTTTAACCGGCGTTCCTGAGACCACACGGCTTTCATTTCAGCAGTTCCGTAACGGAACTCAATCGGATGAATCGGCATAATTTTGACTCCATAATAATGTCATAAATTAAAGGAATGAGATCAAATTGAAAAGAATAATAATAGGATAATCTGAGTAGTGGAAAATGAAGAATGTAGTTTATAAATTTAATGAATTTGCTAGCCAGTATAAAATTCACAAATCCATTTTATTACCCAAAGTCACAAGTCCACAAAGTTCAAGAACTTTATAGAAATAATCGTAAATATGTTTCTTGATTGGATAATATCTACATTTAATTTATTACCTTATGACGATCAAAATGCAGCAGCATATTATAATTTTTTGTTGGCTATTACTACATTTTTATTCTTTTTAGCGACATTGGGAACAATTGTTCTTTCGTATCGTACATCAAAAACAGCCAATAAAGCATTGAAAATTGCAAATGTTGAACATATCACCAGTGAAATTCAATTTTTAGAAAAGAAAATAGAAATGGAAAAAGGAGAGTTGAATTACTTATTAAATAATAAAGAATACTTTGGAGATATTTTGGATCATGGGATTTTCACTCATGAAAATGAAGTTCATTTACAACTGGATGTTGAGAGAGTGTTATTAAAATTAGAAGATATGCGTCATGATAGCAGAAATTTTTATTTATACAATTATAAAACTGGGACAAATCCATTAGACAGTATTTCAGAAATCATGTACTATTATTCGGATTATTTTAGTGCAAAAAATTTTTCGAATTTGATTGATGAGTTATATAACTTAACAAGCGATGAAATCAATACATTAAAGAAAAACATACTTGTTAATGAAAATAAGTTGGAAAAATTAAATTTAAAAAAAGAAAAATTAGAATGATTTTGTCATTTTATCATTCACCTTTTTCTAATATACATCATCAGAGGAGCAATGTAAAAGTGTACCATAACCCTAGTATATCTTCTGATTAATATTTTGTTGTGCGAAAGAACTCTCAATTATTGGATTCTCTAAAAATAATTAATGATTTATTACAAATTTTTATCATTTTACACAACTTGGACTTTTCCACAAAGCTGCAAAAAAGAAAGGATTTAAATAATTTGGATTCGGTTTTCATCCTTCTAAAAGGGGAATTAATCCAAAACTATTATATGTATTAAGTGCAAGTTTACATTCCTTTTTATCAATTCGAATCAAGCGGCGATTTATGAAACCGCCTCTTTCCGATTACATTTATCAAAAATAATATCAGGTGAATTTTATGGGAAAATTTCCGGAAGCTGAAGAAAGATTATTGAAAAAGAAGATCTGTATGAAATGTAACGCCCGAAACTCTATTCGTGCAACCCGTTGCAGAAAATGCAACTACCCGAACCTTCGCTTAAAATCAAAAGACAAGAACGGAGCATGATCCGAAAATGACGGTGGAAGACTATCTCTCGGAAGTCATTCAAAGGGATGGCGTTGCCCATATCACTTTAATCGACCCTGCCTCCCAAAAACCGGAAGAATCCGTCCGGTTGGCGGTTGCGGCGGCGGAAGGCGGCACAGACGCCATTATGCTTGGCGGATCGACCGATGCCGGCGGCAACCTTTTGGACCTCACGGCCAAAATGATCAAAGAGAAAGTCAAACTCCCCATCATTCTTTTCCCCGGAAACACAACCGGGTTTACAACAAACGCAGATTGCGTTTTGTTCATGAGCCTTCTCAACTCCCGCGACCCGAATTACATTGTCGGGAACCAAGTTCAAGGCGCGTTCACCCTTTATAAAGTCGGCATGGAATCCATCCCGATGGCGTATTTGGTGTGCGAACCCGGCGGCACCGTCGGCTGGGTCGGAGACGCCAAGCTTCTCCCCCGCAAAAAACCGGAACTTGCAGCGGCTTACGCTTTAACCGGAAAATATTTCGGCATGCGGTACACGTACCTTGAAGCCGGATCCGGAGCGGACTCCCCGCTTCCGCCGGAAATGATCGGAACCGTCAAACACGTCTTAAAAGACAGCGTTCTCATCGTCGGCGGCGGTATTCGCGACGGAAAATCCGCAGCGATCTGCGCCAAAGCCGGTGCGGATATCATTGTAACCGGAACCGTCATTGAAAAAGCAGACAATGCTAAAGCATTGACGGCTGAGATTGTTCAAGGCGCCAAAGCCGGTAAAAAGGCTTAAAATCTTAATTTATTGATTCATTTATTTATTCTAATCCTTCGGCACTTTTGCCGAAACTTTTCTTTTTTATAACGTCAACGTTTCATGGTTTTGAGATTCATCGAATGTCAGAGATTCATGGAAGACGTGACAATGATATGACTTGTCGGAGGCCCCGAGCGTGCTGAAAGTATCTCAATTGGTGAAAGATTATCAAACAGCTCACGGAAAAAAACGTGTTTTAGACGGCATTACCTTCTCCATATACGACGCTGAAATTGTCGGCATCACGGGAAAAAGCGGCGCCGGAAAATCGACTCTTTTAAAAATTCTGCGCGGCGCCGAACCGTTCGACGGCGGTAAAATTGAAATCGGCGGGGAAACCGTTCTGCCGGACAGCGGCAAAGAAGGCGAAAAGATTCTGCGCAAAGCGACCGCGATTCACCTGCAGCGCAATTTCGGCTTGTGGGGCGGCCCGGCTATTGAAAATATTATCCGCCGGCTGAATTACCATTTGGTCGGCACCGAAGCGCTCCCGCTTCCCGACCATTACACATACCCGGAACTGTACGATGAAGCGATGGAAATTTTAAAACTGGTCCACCTCGACAAAAAAGCGCTTCACTCCACAGACCAGTTGAGCGGCGGCGAAAAGCAGCGCCTTGTTCTGGCCCGCCAAATCGCGGCCAAACCGCAAATTCTTCTTTTGGACGAACCGGTGACAATGACCGGCCCCGACACCAAACAGGAAATTCTGGACGTCATTTTGGACCTCAAGAAAAAATTAAACATCCCGATTTTGGTCGTGTCCCACCTGCCGGAAGTTCACGCATATATTGCCGACCGATTGTTGTTTATTGAAAACGGCAAAATCGCCAAAGAAGGCGACCCGGTCACCGTTCTTCAATATTTCCTCAAAGACATGGCGCAAAAGGAGCCGATTTCGGAAATCACCGAACAAAAAAGCTGCATCCATGTCCGCGACGTAAAAAAGAGATACAGTCTCATTCGCGTCGGGGAAGTTCTCAACATCGAGAATTTGACTTTTGACATTTTTGACAAAGAAATCACCACGCTGGTCGGCAGTTCCGGCGCCGGCAAGACGACCGTTATGAAAATGATGGAAGGCATGATTCCGCCGACCTCCGGATTGATTGAATTTTTGTACCGCGGAAACGCCGACTTGGCCAAAATAACCGGTCAAAACAAAGCGAAAACGGAATCACAAACTGCCGGCGAAAATTGGATTGACATCGGCACGTACAATGAAAACCGGATTTACCTCCGAAGCGCCATCAGCATCATGAACCAAGAGTTTTCCATGTCGGTCAACTCAACCGTCCGCGACCAAATCCGGTTCCGCTTGAGCATGAAAACACGGCAGGCCGTCGATTACGCCAAACAAAAGGCGTCCGAGCTCGGTATTTCATCACAGCTGTTGGATATCATTTACCGGATCCCGGACATGTCCACGGAAGAAAAAGACAAAGTGATGAACGAAATCGGTCTTCCCGACAATATTTTTGCGGAACTGTTCCCGATCATCCCATCCACCGACGTCGACAAATACGCGGCGCCGATTTTTAAATCTTTGGACCTTCCGCTCGAGATTCTGGACCAAAAACCGGACGAGATCAGCGGCGGCGAACACGTGCGCGCGTTTATTGCGCTCAGTTTGGCAACGTCTCCCGACTACCTCTTTTTGGACGAACCGTTTGGGGATTTGGACCCGGTCACGCTGCGCGACGTCACAAACGCCTTAAAGCGCATCAACAAAGACTTCGGCACCACCATCGTCTTGGTCAGCCACCACATGGATTTCGTCAAAGAAGTGTCCCACCGCGCCATTTGGATTGAGAAAGGGCAAATCGTCATGGACGGAAAAGCCGATGCGGTTTGTATGTCTCTGATTCAAAAGAGCAACGCCAAATATCTGGATTTTGATATTGAAAAATTAACAAAACAATGATTTTGAAAAATTGAATTCAAAATCATTCACTTCTTTTTTATTTCTCTTTTATTCTTTCATTTATTCTTCCATTTCTTTTTTCATTATTCTTCCCATTTTTATTTCTTATTTCTTTATTCATGAATCGTCCCCACTTCCTCATTCTTTTTCTTTTCACTCTTTGCAGACATGAAATAAAAGGACGTCATTTGTTCGCCGTTTGTTGGATAAGTGATTATAAATAGATATAAGAGATTATAAGAAATATAAGAAATATAAGAACTGAAAACGAATTGAGTGCAGGTGATTCCGATGAAAATGAAAGAAAACGTAACAACCGAATTCAAACAGGAATATTCGGAAGAAATTAAAAAATGCGTTGTAGCATTTGCAAATACGAGCGGCGGCGTTTTGTATGTTGGTATTGACGACAAGGGAAATGCCATCGGGCTTAAAGATTTGGATGAAACGATGCTTCAAGTTTCAAATGCGGTCCGGGATTCCATCAAGCCGGATGTGACGCTTTTTACAAATTATGAAATCGAATCGATCGATGGTGTTGATGTCGTAAAAGTGACAGTCCAAAAGGGAACGGCAAGCCCGTATTATTTGTCAGGAAAGGGAATCCGTCCGGAAGGAATTTTTATCCGTCAGGGCGCTTCCAACGTTCCGGCAACCGACACAGCCATTTTGAAAATGATCAAGGAAACGGACGGCGAAAAATATGAAGACGTCCGTTCCCTTAACCAAAATTTGACATTTTCCGATGCGGAAAAGGAATTTAAGATCCGGAATATTCCTTTTGAAACAACCCAAAAAAAGACGCTCAAACTCATGAATCCGGACGGCATTTATACGAATTTGGGGCTGCTCCTATCAGATCAATGTCCGTTTACCGTCAAAGCGGCTTACTTTCAAGGAACCGAAAAAACCGTATTCAAGAACCGCAAAGAGTTTTCAGGATCTCTTTTCCGGCAGCTGAATGACGTTTATGATTTCATCGATTGGTACAATCAAACGCGTGCTGAAATCCACGGCCTTTACCGCGTCGATAACCGTGATTATCCTGAAGAAGCTGTTCGGGAAGCACTTTTGAACGCGCTGATTCACCGGGATTATTCCGTCAGCGGCACCCATGTTTTTGTCAATATTTACGACGACCGGATTGAAGTGATTTCAATCGGCGGTCTTGCCACCGGAATTTCACAAGACGATATTTTAATGGGCGTTTCCATCTGCCGGAATGAGAACTTAGCAAACGTATTTTACCGGCTCAGCTTGATTGAGGCGTACGGCACCGGTATGATAAAAATAATGAAAAATTACGGAAAATATACGGTCAAACCGATGGTAGAAATCACGAGCAATGTGTTTAAAATTACGCTTCCGAATATGAATATTGAAGCTGAACAAAAAACAGATGCGGAGAAAAAATTGAAAAAGGAATTGAACGTCGCCGAATCCGCCGTCGTCTATAAAATTTCAACCAATTCGAAGGAAAATCCCAAAAAGAATATATTGGAAACAGCTTCGTCTTCGAAAAATATTTCATCCTTTTCGGAACACGAAAGCGTTGTTTTGAAACAGTTTGACAAACAAAAATTAATGACACGGAAAGAAGTCGAAGAAGTTCTTTCGCTGTCGCAGCCGATGGCGGCCATTATTCTTCGAAAAATGGTTGAGAACGGAAAATTACGAAAAGTCGGCAGCGGAAATAAAACAAAATATGAACTGATTCAATAAAACAGATTCAATAAAACAGATTCAATAAAATAAATTAAATAAGACAGATGATTCTTTCCATTAATTTTTTATTCTTTCATGGATTCACTATTCTTCGTATTGATTTATTCACAATAAATTAAAAATCAAAAAAAATTGAACATATCATTCACATAAAGACGGAAGAAAAAACATGGCATATTGGAATCAAGAAATTGAAACAATGGATCCCGCGCGCCTGCGCGCGCTTCAGAGCGAACGGCTGGTTAAACTTGTCCATTACGTTTATGAAAACTCGCCGTTTTACAAGAAGCTCTTTGATGAAAAAGGCATCAAGCCGGACGACATAAAATCAATCGACGATATCCAAAAACTGCCGTTTACCTTCAAAAAAGACTTACGGGACACTTACCCGACCGGTATGTTCTGCGTGAAAAACACGGATTTGGTCCGCATTCACGCGTCATCGGGAACGACCGGAAAACCAATTGTCGTCGGCTACACGCAAAACGACATCGACAACTGGGCGGAATCGCTTGCCCGCGGTTTCACATCGGTCGGCCTGGACCAAGACGATATTCTCCAAGTCAGTTACGGATACGGCCTCTTTACGGGCGGACTCGGCGCGCACTACGGTTCCGAACGAATCGGCGCGACAACCATTCCGACCAGTTCCGGAAACACGGAACGGCAGCTGTCTTTGATGGAAGACTTGGGCGTCACGGCCGTTTTATGCACGCCTTCTTATTTCTCTTATTTGATCGAAGTCGCTGAAAAAGAAGGACGAAGCCTCAAAAATAACAAAAGCCTTCGCGTCGGCATTTTCGGCGCCGAACCGTGGTCGGAATCGCTGCGCCACCGGATTGAAGAACGCTCCGGCATTAAAGCTTACGACGTTTTCGGAACATCCGAACTCAGCGGACCGCTTTTCACGGAATGTCCCGAGCAAAAAGGCATGCACGTTTGGGCGGACATGTTTATTGTTGAAATCTTAAATCCCGATACGATGGAACCGGTCAAAGACGGAGAGACCGGCGAATTGGTCGTCACCACGCTCCTCAAAGAAGCGCTGCCGCTCATCCGCTACCGGATCGGCGATTTGGCGTCGGTGGAAACCGGCGTTTGCCCGTGCGGGCGAACGCACCCGAGATTGATGCGCCTGAAAGGACGGTCGGACGACATGATTATTGTGCGCGGCATCAACGTTTTCCCGGGACAAGTCGAATCGGTTTTGATGAAAATCCCGGAAGTATCGCCGCACTTTATGATCATTATCGAACGAAACGGCGAGCTCGACGACATGACGGTTCAGGTGGAACTCAACGATATGTCGTCGGACAAAGTGGACGATTACAACAAACTCATCGCCCGGATTTCACACGACCTCCGGACGGTTTTGACGCTTTCCGCCTCGATTGAATTGGTCAATCCGGGGACAATTCCGCGTTCGGAAGGAAAAGCAAAACGCGTGATTGATAAACGAAAATTCTGATGAAACAGAAAAATCGAAAGGACTTAAAAACAAATATATGCCATAAAATTATAATTTAAGGTAATACTTTACAATATTTTACAATACCTTACAATACCCTACACACTTTACAATATTTACCGTTGCAAACTTAACCGACAGGATTTGATAAAATGGTCAAAACAATCAAACAGATTTCCTTATTTTCGGAAAACAAACCCGGCCGCTTGGCAAAAGTGGCGGACACCCTGGGCAACGTCGGCATCAACATTCGCGCGTTTACGATTGCTGAGTCGGGCGACTTCGGAATTATCCGGATCGTTGTCGACCACCCGGACGCCGCACACGACGCGCTCAAAAAGGCCGGCTTTACGGTTTCCGAAACCGACGTCCTCGGCATTGAAATTGCCGACCAGCCGGGCGGCCTCCGGGACATTGCCGCCGTTTTGGCGGAAGGAAACATCAACATCGACTACGCCTACGCGTTCATCGGACGCAAACAAAACGCGATTTTAATCGTTCGCGTGACCGATTTGGAAAAAGCGGTCGCGTATTTGAAAGGCAAAAACAACTTGAAACTTTTGGGCATTGAGGATTTGGCTTAAACGCCGTCCTCTCATTTTTCTTTTTTAATCTATTTTACCCGTGTTGTTTTGTTATTTTCTGCCGTTGGGGATGAATATTTTGCCGCAAAGAATGACTTCGGCCGACCGAAACAAAATCGGCGGCATCCACACAACAATTATCGGCGAAAGAACCGGAAAAAAGATTGTTGCATTGGTCGCAAGCCATCCGCGCGTGAAAAAGATTGTTCCCGGCATCATCAAAGTGAAAGGTTCGTCCGGCGGCAGTTTTCGGGCAAAAGTTCTGCGTCCGGACAACCGCGGCAACTTACGTTTACTGCTTTCCCAAGGAACGAGCGTTCAGGAAATCCAACTCGTTACCACGGCGTCAGATCCGCTGTCGGGCGAAATTGTTCTCAACGAACTCAATAAAATGATTGAAAAAGAATTGGCGGAATAATTGGCAGAATGATATAGAATAATGAGCAGAAGAACAAACATCAATAAAAAAAGGAAATTGTCATGGCATTTTTAGGATTTGATCACGGAACTTCTGCGGTCCGTTTTGCGCTTATTCAGGACCAAGGAATCGGAACACTGCTTTTTGAAATTCCGCGTGAAACCGCCGGCGCCATGGAAAAATCAGATCTTCAATTGCTGATTGAACAGAATCTGGGCGCCTGTTTGTCTGAGATCGATCTGGCATGTGTGACTTATTCGATGGGCGACGGCATTTCCGAAATTGTTTCTATTCAAGACGCCCCCAACCGCGGCGTTGTCAGCATCGCGGGAGCCGGCGAAAAAACAGGCGCCGGCACAAAAGTCTTTGACATCATCCGGGAATCCGGATGCAAAGCGGTGGTTCTTCCCGGCCTGCATCAAAAAAGTCCGACGGATTCGAGAATGGCGTTTTTTTCCCATCAAGCCAGTCCCGAAAAAATCGGCATCGCCTATCACGCTTACAAATCCGGCTACAAAAATTTCATTTTGTCCGACATCGGATCCAACACCGTCACGATGGCGGTCGCCTATCCCAAAATTTTGGGCGCGATTGACGCCTGCATTTTTGCCCCCGGAACGCGCCACGGACCCTTGGATGTGGCTGCAATCCGAAAAATCGACGCCAAAGAAATGTCCGCCAATGAAGCGTTTTCGACTGCCGGAGCCAAAGATAGAACGGACGTCATCGCCCTTTTCGCCGCCATGGAAATTTCAGCGCTGGACGTGCTGATGAAAGATTACGATGCGGCCGAATACGATATTTTGATTTCCGGAACCGGCGCGGAAAAAAGAGAAATCTTCAAATCCGTCACAGAACTTCTGCACCGTCCGGCGGAATCGCTCGGAAAGTGGGCGGCTGCCATCGGCTGTGCAGAAATTGCGAAGGATATCGCCGAAGGGGAACGGTCCATTTTCGGGATCAATGTCCGGATTTGAGAAGTTGCCGTTATTCAAACTCATCAATTCATATCTCAGTTTTTTGTTTTGAACTCGAGCAAACCAATCCGCAAATGTTTTTTCAAAATCAAGCAAACCAACCCGCAAAATCAGACGCTTTGCGTCTGTATTTTGCGGATTCCGATCAGTAAGATATATTCCAACTTACAGTAACAGATACGCGTGCAGTTGACTGTTTTAAATTTCAATTTGCATCTGCAGTTAACTATTTTTAGATTTCAGTTTGCACCTATTGTTTCTGACAATACAGTTGTTTCTTGGTCTGATTTGCATCTTCTGTTGCTATTCCCAATCCCATTTCATCGGATTCCGAGAAAATCAAACGCAAAGCGTTTGATTTTTCGGGGCGGCTTGCTTGATATTTTTAATAAGCCAGACCTTGATTTCTAAAAACGTGAAAAAAAAAGTGTCGCCATAACGCGCGCGCACGCTGCCCGCCAAAAAAGCAAAACAAATAAAGAAGGCGGAAAGAGAAAAAAAGAAAAAAAGAGATAATGAAATCTGACCCCGTTTTTAAAAATAAGAATAATAAATAAAAAATAAGAGAGGGATTAATTTTCGGTTTTCGCCTTGTTGACGAAAGTCATTAAAGCCGGTCCGACGGCAACAAAGACAACGCACCAAATGACGGCCCAAAAGGCGCCGAGAACGGCGTAACTGATGCTGCCGTACTCCAAACTGAACACACAGCCGGCGGCTAAAATCAAAACGCCTAAAAATGCCCATAAGCGTTTCGGATGGTTGGCGGCGTATTCGTCCGCTTTTTGATTAAAAGTTGAAAAATGAAGATCCATTGAATTCCTCAAGTGTTTTAGTTGATAATTATAACAATAGTTTACGGGCAAATGAAGGTTCATATTTATATATTTTTCTTTTTTTCATTTTTTCATTTTTTGTTTTATTTTGTTTACTTTTTCCATTTTCGTTCAATTTTATGCCGCCGGCGGAAAGAAAGGATGAAAAATGTCCGAATAAATTTAATTTTTTAAATAAAACGCTCAGGATTATAAATGATGAGCGTGTTTACAGGGGTGTATGACAAACCGTTTTATCAAAAAAATAAAATCGAAGAACATCGAGATTTTATCTGTCGTCACCGTGATCGTCATTTGGGAGCTTGTGGCGGATTTCATTGTCAAAAATCCGTTTTATATGCCCAGTTTTCACAGCGTCGTCCTCGCGTTCATCAACGTGGTCCAAAGCGGATCACTCTTTTCGGATACCGGAATCAGTTTGTACCACTTCGCCTACGGTTTCATCGCGGCGCTGATTGTCGGCATTCCGGTCGGCATTTTGATGGGCTGGTTCCCGAAAGCCAACCGGGCGCTTTCCCCCATTATTGAAATATTGCGTCCGATCCCGCCGCTGGCCTGGATTCCGTTCGCCATCATCTGGCTCAAATTGACGCACACGGCCGCCGCGTTTATTATATTTTTAGGAATGGTCTTTCCAATCATCTTAAACACATATTCCGGGTTCAAAAATGTCCCGAAAGTGTATGTCGAAGCCGCTAAAGTTCTCGGCTGTACCGAAAATAATAAATTAATCCGATACGTTGCGCTTCCGGCCGCTTCGCCGTCGATTCTGTCCGGCATTCGGGTGGCCATGGGCGTCGGCTGGATGTGTTTGGCCGCTTCAGAAATGTTCGGCGTCAGCGATTCCGGTATCGGATACAAGATTTGGTTCTATTACGGCATCCAAAGAATGGATTACGTCGTCGTTTATATGCTCATTTTGGGTATGGTCGGCCTCTTGCTGGACTTCTTGTTCCGGCGCTTCGTTCAAGACCGCATTCTGAAATGGCAAAAAGGAACGGTGATTTAAATGGCCGGCTTAAAAATTGAAAATTTGGAAAAGAAATTTGTCAAAAAGGGAAAAGGCAAAGAAGAGGATTCATTTGTCTTGGCCATCCAAGATATCGACCTCAATGTCAAAGACGGCGAGTTCGTGACGATTCTGGGGCCTTCCGGCTGCGGAAAAACAACACTTCTTCGGATCATCGCCGGTCTTGAAACTTATTCGGACGGAAACATAATTCTCAACGGCGAAAAAATCACGGGACCGAGCCCGAAACGCGGCATGGTTTTTCAGGAATATTCGCTTTTCCCCTGGAAAACAGTGATTGAAAACGTGATGTTCGGACCGCTGATGCAAGGCGCCTCGAAAGAAGAAGCCAAACAAAAGGCGATTCCATACATTGATTTGGTCGGCCTCGCAGATTTCATGAACAGTTACCCGTATGAACTTTCCGGCGGCATGAAGCAGCGCGTCGCTATTGCCCGCGCGCTGGCCAACGAGCCGGACATCATTTTGATGGACGAACCGTTCGGCGCCCTTGACGCGCAAACCCGAAACAACCTGCAAAAGGAACTCTTGCGCATTTGGCAGGAAGAAAAAAGAACCATCATTTTCGTGACGCACAGCGTTGACGAAGCGGTATTTTTGTCTGACCGGATCATTATTTTGACCGGACGCCCCGGAACCGTCAAAAAAGAAATCCCAATCAACATCCCGCGTCCGAGAGACCGGACCCGTCCGGAAGAAAACGCTATCCGAAACGAGGTTCTGCAATTGCTGGACAGCGCCCGGTGCGCCATTGATTAATGGCGCCCGCCTGTTTTTGAACAGAAGGTACCGGAAAAATGTTTCATAACCGTCATGCGCGAACCGTATTTGACCGGTTTTGCCGAACCTCGTTGATCCGGCTATTTATTTTGATTTATATCATCGAGTCAATCCCATAGTTTTAACCGATTCTTATTTTATTTTATAATAAATCAAATTTATAATGAATCGACTCTTATTTTACAACCGATTTTAAAAAATCTCATTACCGTTGCACATTTTTTGCGCGCGTTTCATTACTGCCGCACATTTTCAACAGCTGTTGACAGTATAATACAATATTATTCCAAAGATCGGACATTTTTCGGGCATTTTGATAACATTGTTTATTTCATGATTTTTGATCAAAATGCCAAAACATGTTTTAAAAACGCAAGGGGTCAAATCACCCCTTGTAGCTTTTGAAATATAATTTTTTGAAAATATTGATAAAAACAATTAAATAATAATATATCTTATTAAATCATGTGTGTCTGAAATTTATTTGAAAAAAATCGAATAAAAGACAATAGACAACAAAAAATGTGTCAAAAGAAGGAAGGAATCAATAACGAACGAAATGATTTCCGAAATTGTTTAAAACACAAGAAAAGACGGGATATTTGACAAAAAATTTGTAAATCTCGTAAAATGTTTATAATTTCAACAAAACATTTGTATTTTAAACAAAACATTTAATACACCTTCTTTCAGTATACATATTTAGTTAGCATTGATGTATAATTTAATACTGTTCCGGTAAAGAATTATTCAAAAATGCTTGTATAAAAAAACAGAATACCAAAAACAATTTGGGATAAGTGATTATTCCAAAAAAAGGTAGGGGAAAAAAATGAAAATCAGAGTTGTTAGTTCAAAAGAAGAAATCGAAACACTGAAATCATCCGATGAAGTGATTCACCTTGCATTCAGACCGTCCAACAAGGACATTTTCAACTTGGTCTTAGCATGCCCGAACATCAAAGCCATCCATATCCCGAGTTCCTACAAGAAAACCTTGTCCGAGTCTGTCCAAATGTATTTGGCTATGCAAAACATCGCCCTTCTGGAAGGAGATGTCTGGGGCCACAGAAAGGATATCAACGAATATTCTGAAGTCTCTCAGCATGTTTTAGACAGAATTGACGAGTTAAAAGCGGAAAAAATGTCCACCGACGACATCGTTTCGCTGGTCACAAAAGAAACAAAATTGAGCGAAGACTTCATCCGCTTTATTGTGGAGTCCTAAGCGTTTATCATTCAATTTTTCAATTCAACCAAATTATATTGTCTGAAGCTGAATTTATTTCACTTCGACATTTTTATTTTCCTAAAGCGATGCCTGTGAATTGAAAATATTGTTTTTTGAATATTTTTTCTTTCATCGAAATACTTTTCTGCAGAATATTTCTTATTGAACACATTCTCTCGCATTCTTGCGAATACTTTCTCCCCGCTTGGTAAAACCTGATATATCTTTGAGCCGTTGACTGTTTGATGACAGAATTTGAAAGAGATCTGGTTCATTCCTTCAACGAATATTTCCAAGAGAAGAATATTCGCGGAATTTCCTACCGGCTCAAACAGCACCGTTTTACCAGCCAATTTTTAGACGTTCTCGTCGATTCCCTCAACCCGGATTATTACCTGGGCATCGAATGCAAAAGCATCTCCGTTGAGAAAGGAACAAAGGCGCTTTACTTTACCCAGCACTTTACAACGGACAAGAAAGGCGTTCATCAAATCGAGCGGATCTCCGATTTCTTAAAATGTTCCGGACGGCGGGGTTATTTGGCCGTGGAACTCCGGTACGGCGCCGGACGCGCCCGCGAGGCGTACGCGATTCCCTGGAAAGACATTTCCGAACGCTTCAATTCCGAATCTTTAAAATTCACCATCGAAGAAATCGCGTCTTACCCATCCATTCTGCGCGGAAAAAGCGATTATCACGTTGAAGCCGACGTGTGGGGCGTTGATTGAAAAATAATAAATAAGAAAACGCCGGCCATCTCTTTATTTCTTATCGTGTTATTTTTTATCCTTAATGTTTTTTACATTTTTATTTTTTATCTTTTTGTTTTTATCTTTTTATTTTTTATCTATTTATCTTGTTTTCAGCCGATCAAATTCCGTTTCAATTTTTGATAAACGAATTTGATAAAGCCGGCTGAAAATTTCAATCATTTCCTTGTATTCTGAATTATTTCCAAACTGCAGCGCTTTGATGTAATCAGCCCGATCTTCATTTCTTAAAATTAGATCCGGATATCCTTCTTTTTTCAGCAAATAATTAACGAGTTCCCGTCCGACACGTCCGTTCCCGTCAACAAATGGATGAATCATTTCAAATTCATAATGAAATTGAATAATTTGCTCAAACGGATATTTGCCGGCATCAATATTTTGATAATATTTAGAAATAGCCGCCTCTAACTCTTCTTCAACCAATTCGGGTGGCGTCAGTTGAAAATCGCAGCCGGAAATACCAATGTTGCCGATTTGGCGAAATTGTCCCGGATTGTCAAGAATATTTTCCATCACCAGAAGATGCAATTTTTTAACAAAAGCTGAATCAATCCGTTTCGTATGGGAACGGGTAAACAATCTGACTTTTTTATAATTCTGAACTTCAAAGATTTCCCGTAAACTCTTTTGAGCCGGCTGAATGGATTTTTCAATCAAATCGCTGACTTCTTGCTTATTCAGCGTATTTCCCTCAATTGACGTCGTCCCGTGAATATAGTTGATTTCATTAAACTGATGATAAGCGGCAGCTTCGTCCGCGGAAATATTTTTAAAAAAAGTTTCGTAAAGAAACTTTTTATATTCAAGAGGTAAAACGTCTTCCGGGATTAAATAATCGAAATGAAAATAGCTGAGGCTCATGGATGCTTTTTTAGCAATAATTTTTTTCTCAAATTCGGCGTCAAAGATAATTCGATCCGGAAAATCGACTCTTTTTCGAACTTTTGACTTCTGATCTTTGAACTGAATATCTTTAATCAAATAATATCGATATTCGCCCGGTTTCGATTCTTGACCGGCTTGAACCTTTTCAACCCGATAAAATTTGGAGTCCATAAGCAAAAAAAGTCGGGGTTTTATTTAAATTTGTCGAAACCCCCGACTTTTTTATAATTTTGTACAGTTTGAATAATCGTGATATTTGACCATCCGGCAGAAGAAGAAATCGACGTACATTGATTTCGTCTAAACGAATAGATTAAGACGATAATATATAATCAAAAAGATTTAAATATAATACATCCCTTTTATATCAAACTTTGAATAAAGAGATTTAACAAATCTAAATAAAATTGATAAATCTATATAGATTATATCGAGAACATATATATTTGTTGAAATCTTTTATTCGAATTGTCAGAAACCAAAGAAAACTGTTTGTTGGGAAACAGATTGGTCGACAAACGCAAAGGCCAAAATCGGCACTTCATTCGTGAAAAACAATGAAACCGATTGAAATAAACCGTTCGTCAAAGAACAAGAAAAAAGGTGATAACATGTTTGACGAAAGTTTCTTTGATGTCGACGGCGATGAAGAACTCGAAAAGTTCGAAAGCCCAAAAACCGACACAAGCGTCAAAAACCTCCCGCATTACACATTTGATGTGAATAAATATGTGCGGGTTATGAAATAAAAGAAAATGGCGGAAAAACCGCCTCTTTTTATTTCATTTCTTTTTTACAATAATTTTGGCAGCTGAGTGGTATCTATTTTAAAAATACTGAGTTGCGCTTTCAGTTTACTGTTTTTAAATTTCAACTTGCACCTACTGTTCACTATTTTTAAATTTCAATTTGCACCCACGGGTGACTGTTTTTAGGTTTCGATTTGCACCTGCTGTTTCTGAAAATACAGTTGTTTTCTGGTCCGGTTTGCATCTACTGTTTTCTAACAATACAGTTGTTTCTTGTTCCGTTTTGCATTCGTTGCTGCTGTACCAATCCCATTTCATCGGATTCCGATAAAACAGACGCGAAACGCGTCTGTTTTATCGGGAGGGCTTGCTTGACATCTTCAAAAATCAACCCACCGTTTTCGAAGACTCAAACGAAATGTGTCGCCATAACGCGCGCGCAGACCGCTCGCTAAAGAAAAAAAACACAAAAAAAGAAAAGAAAAAATCTCGGAAAATCCGAGATTTAATGAATTTATTTGAGAACAGTTTACTCTTTCGACGGGCTGAGACCAAGGGCACGGGCGCTGATTTCGACGATATCTTCAATGATGACATCGGCTTTTTCGTCGCCGGCTTGTTTCAAAGCGTCGCGGCCATCGGACAAGTTTCTCTTACAGAACGGGCAGGCTTGTGCGAAGACGTTGGTTTGCGTCTTTTCTTCCGGATAGAGAACTTCTTCCGCGTCGCCGACTCGGAGTTTTGCAATGGAGAGCGCGAGTTCGGGCATACCGGCTTTGACACCGCCGCCGGCGCCGCAGCATCTCTGGTAGGATTTGCAGCGTTCCATTTCGACGTATTCCATGCCGGGCATGCTTTGAATGACTTTTCTCGGCTCATCGTAAACGCCGACGTGGCGTCCCAAGTGGCACGGGTCGTGGAAAGTGACTTTTTTGTCTTCTCCAAACGGCTTTTGAACCCATTCCACTTCTCCGGCGTCAATCTTTTCGGCCAGGAATTGGGTGACGTGCATCACTTTAAAGGGCACTTCTTCGCCGGTGAGTCTCGGCCAGTCCACAAGGGAGGCACGGAAACAGCCGGAGCAAGCGTACAAGACGATTTTGGCGCCTTTGGCTTTGATGTTGTTCACGTTGGTTTCGGCGAGTCTTTTGGCGAGGTTGTCCTCTTTGTAATACTGTCCGGTTCTGATCAAAACGGAACCGCAACAGCATTCTTCTTCACCGAGCGTACAGAATTCAACGCCGAGTTTGTTTAAAACACGAGCGGTTGAAACGGCGAGGTTGGTTTGTTTCATGCCGGCCGTGCAGCCCATGAAATAAAGAACATCGGCTTTGTCCGCGATCTTAACGTCGCTCGGAATCCAAACCAAGCGGTTTTCTTTGGGTTCGTTGTAAGAGTTTTTGGTGTCGTTGATGATCTTGGGCATGGTGCCTTGCTTGCCGTACGGACCGATACCGCGTTTCACGAGGTTGGCGCGCATGGCTTCCCAAAGTTCGACGGTGTTGATACCGGATTCACAAACAGTGGCGCAGATACCGCAGGTGGTACAGCCGTGAACGTCGTCTTTGAAGGAGACGAGTTCTTCTTGGGTGATTTCTTTCGGACCGAAGAGGGTCGCGGAAATACCGTAAGAGCGGTCGACAAAGCGTTTCCAGCGGTAGATTTTGTCGCGCGGGGAAAGACCCGGTAAGTTGCCGGAGCCTTCATAAGTCGGACACCATTCGGCGCATTCGCCGCAGCGCATGCAGCCGTCGAGTTCCATTGTTTGGACCATGGTGATGTTTTTCAGGTCTAAGTCAGGTTGTCTTCTTGCCATTATTTTTCGCCTCCTTTGTTCACGAGAATCGTGAGCGGCGAGGTAATCATGTGGATGTATTTGCTGTACGGGATGAACGCAAGACCGACGAAGAGCGCCAAAATGCTGTGGGTCAAAGCCAGTTCTTTCACATAGGTGTTAAAGAACATCATGCCGCCAAGCGTCCAGATTTCGTAGTCGTAGAAAATGGCGTCAATGCCGGTGAACGCGGAGGCGCCCATGACGATGTAGCGGCCGGCGTGTGCGACGAAACCGGTAATCACGACGATCAACAATGTAATCAGCAAAACAGAGTCGTAAGAGTTGGTGTTTTGGCGGACTTTCGGGATGAAGAGTCTGCGGACGACGGCGATCAAAACGCCGATCAAAAGCATGTAACCGAGAATTTGGTTCGGGAACTGAAGCATGGTTCTGAACGCTTCAATGTCAAAGTGAACGCCGGCCATGTGTGTGAGTTCGGCGGCGAACATGAGACCGGAAAGTGCGAAAAGGCCCATCCAGCCGATGAAAATAAGCATGTGCATGAACCAGCGGCCTTTGCTGGCGCGGAAGGTTCTTCTTTGGAGACAGACGTCCAAAATGAGGGATTTCCAGAAGGATTGTCCGTGGTGGACGCCTTCATGAGATGTTAATTGTTTCCAATACGCTTTAATGAACGCGATGATGCTGCCCGATTTTCCTTCTTCCGGTTCAAGACCGTATGAAACGACGCCTCTGGACCATTTTTTGAGATCCAAATAGAGACCGAAGATCAAAAGAAGAATCGCAATGGCGCAAACACTCATCATGACGACGAATGTTAATGAAACACCCGCAATACCTGAAAAGTAATCCATTATTTATTTCTCCATTTATTTTTGAAAAGCAAATAAACCGTTAACGAAATTCGTTTTTGAATAAATTGTACAAATATAACAGCGGCCTGCTCAAATGAATTTGTTATGATTGATCATTTGAATCCGGCGCATTGAGAATTTAAAAGTTCTATCTACAACGTCTACTCTTCCCGATTTAATGAAAGAGAAAAGATTGACCGAAAAACAGCCAACGGATAGAAGTTGTATCTCCTTTGTACCGATTATATTTAAACATTATCTTCAAAAATGACGGGCTTGAACCGAAAAATAAGCTGTCCCGGAAACAATATTATAATATTTAAGAAATATAACAAAACAAAAGGGCAGACCGACTTGTCAAAATTCAATGAACATAAATGACAATCAATGACAAAAACGTGATAATTTAAAAAAACAAAAAAAAAAAAAAATGTTTGATGAAAAACATCAAACGATGTTTAATTTTAAATGGGTTGTTTTGAGCCGGTGTAAGATGCCCAGGAATCAGCATATTCCGGATGATAATAAACAACGACACTCGGAGAATTGGAAAACACACTATCCGGATCCCATGTTGTCGGCTGCGGACCTAAAAATTCAACACGTTCTAGATTTTGACAGTTGGCAAATGCCAAATCTCCAATGATTGTCACCTTCTCCGGAATGACAACTTCATCAATCGCTGTTCTGATAAATGCCGAGCTGCCGATTGTTGTAAGATGGCTGTCGCTTTCAAATGTAAGCGTTGTCAATTGTTGGCAGTCTGAAAACGCTCCCGCCCCATATTCTCCGGACTCTATTGATTCAACGCCTCGAGGAATTGTTAAAGAGGTAATATCGCATCCGGAAAAAGATGTCCCTTCGATTTTTGTTAAATTGGAAGGAAGAGTGATTGATGTCAAATCGCGGAGATAAAAAGCATATGGTCCGATATACGCCACAGAATTCGGAATCTCAACTGCTGTCAAATCCGATGAAAAAAGACGATCTGCCATAACACCGGTACCGTTGCAAAGACTTGTCAAGATACGTTCATCCAAATATTGAGGTAAATAAACGCTGAAAGGAGTTGACGGCGGAGCAACGTGTCCGTGAACTTCAATCGTTGAATCTGTTAAATTGGTGACATTTAAGTTGAGTTCCGCACTGTTTCCACACATAACAGCATAAAGTGTCGTATCCCCCGTTAACGTAAATGTATAAAACTCGCTTGTGCTAATCGCATCATCGCCGAAATTATCGTCATCCACCCATTTCATAAATTTATATCCTGGAGAGACCGGCGTTGCCGTCACCGTCACCTCGTCGCCGATATTGAAAGTTCCGCTGCCGTCAATTGTTCCGTAATGGTCGTCGACGCCGTTCAGATATTTCACGGTCACCGTTGCCTGAAGAACAGAAGGCGTCGGCGTTCCGCCGCTGCCGCCACCGCCTGTTGAATTATTCGCGATGATGGGGGAAGGCGTTTGAGGCGGTTCATTTGCCGGCGGCAATTCAAATCCGGCGGCCGATTCCGACGGATTGGCAACAGAACAGTTTGTACAAAGATCATCTTGGTTTTGGCTTGAAAAATAGATATAAAAAACAGAAACAGAAAGAGCCAAAATTAAAAGAGCCAGAAGGACCAAAACGATTCCGGAATTTTTTTTGTTGTTGATTTGAGATTTTTCAGACATGAGTTCACCCGGATAAAAAATAAAATTTTTAAAAAATCGAGCGGCAAATATTTAAAAAGATATTAAATAAATGTTCTTGAGTAATACATATGTGTCCGAAATATTACGAAAGATATATAATATAAATTTTAAAATAAGTATTATTGACAAGTAAAAAAATGATGAGAGAATAGAATGATATAAATCATTAAAAAAAGAAAACAAATTAAAACGTAATGAAAAAAGAAAACAGATTAAAACGTAATGAAAAAAGAAAATAAATTAAACTTTTTGAACCATCTTTTCAAGTAAAAAACGTAATGGCTCATAATTTTTATTAAAAGAGGCGATGTCCGCTTCTAATAAATCGTCTTTATCAACCGCTGCAAAATTCAAATTATACCCCACACGTCTTGCTAATTCCTGAAAGAAAATACGTTGAACACGCCCATTCCCATCCCGAAAAGGATGCAAGGCATTTATTTCACCCATATAATAAGCACAACGCCCAATAAATGTTTCATATTCCATATTTTGAAGATAATTTTCAGATTTTAATTCATTAAAAACCGTATCCGCATAAACATGAATGAAATCGGCTCTGCAAAAAATAGATTCACCTTTAATTAAGAACTGGCAATTTCGAATTTCGCCGACCCATGTATAAATATCTTCAAACAAATATTTATGGATTTTTTACAGATATCTTAAATCAAATTTGTCTTTAAAAGGAGTTTTTTGAAGCTGAGCCAACTTAACATAGGTGATTTCAGACTCAATTTCCTGAAGGTGACCAAGATCTGTGATATTAAACTTGTTCATTAAAACCGTCGAATCAGGATAACAATAAGGGTCACCGCTTTTCGTAGAATATTTCATATCTCAGATGCATAGCCTTTGGCTTTTTGTTTACATGAATTGACATAATCATTTATATCAAGTTCACCGGTCAATATTTTTCGGCCTTGTGCTTCCAATTCTTTTGAAATGGTAAACCCTTCGATTTCCATTATTTTCTTAGAATTGGATAATATTTGGCTGATTTCATTTTCATCCATAAATATCTCTGCTGTGAATTGTTTAGTATAAAATCCCGTTCCATAATATATATAACTATTCAAAAGAGAAATGATAAACAAAAACATCAAATAACAGTATCCTCTTTTTTCTTAATTATGCAAGACCCGACCCTTTCTTCTTTTTCGAAAAATATGACCGACGCGGATTTGAACGGTTCCGAGAAAAACGAACCGGCAGGCATTTCGGACTCGGCTGTTGACGCGCCGGAAAAAGACGCCGGTTCGTCTTCGTCGCCGCTTCCGAAAATTCGCGTCGTTTTGGTCGAACCGCTTTACCAGGGAAACGTCGGGTCGGTTTGCCGCGTGATGAAAAACTTCGGATTTTGTGAACTATTTTTAGTGAATCCATGCGCGCTTGAAGGCGAAGCGCGCGCCATGTCGTCGCACGCCATTGATGTGCTGCAAAACGCGCAGCTCTGCGCGACGGTTGAAGAAGCGGTTTTGGGCTGCGATGTCGTGATCGGCACAACCGGATCGCGCGCTTTTAAAAAATGCGACCACATCCGAACGCCGGCTTATTCGCCGCAGGCGCTCAAGGAAAGAATGAATACATACCACCCGGACACGAAATTTGCCGTATTGTTCGGCCGGGAAGATACAGGATTCACAAACGAGGAACTGTCTTATTGTTCCATGATCGCGACCGTTCCGACGTCGCACATTTATCCGGTGATGAATTTGTCACACGCCGTCGGCCTGATGATGTACGAACTGTCGGGCGCGAAGATGACGGGCGAGGTTAAAACCGTCGATTGGAACAGTTTTGAAGCGTTGTGCGGCCATTTTGAAGACATGCTCAAAGATATTGAATTCACGCCGCACAAACAGGATAAAATGGCGCTGATGATGCGCCGCATTTTCGGACGCGCCGATTTGACGCCGTGCGAAGCGCAAACGCTGCGCGGCATTTTCCGGGTGGTTCAATACCACGCCAAAAAAGGAAAGGGGGAATACGTCGGCAAGCTCAAACTCGATATTGAAAATCAATTCGAGAAAGAAGAGCTGACATTTTTCTATGAAAACGAAATGGAAGAATGAAAATAAAAACAAAATATCAAAAAAACAAATAAAAACAAAATATCAAAAAAACAAATAAAAATAATAACAAAACAGCAGCGGAAATAACATCAAAACAACACCGCAAATAATGAAAATAAAAACAAAAAATAAAACGAGATCGGATACTTGTGTGCGGCGGGCAAAGGTTTCGACCATCTGCAAACAATAGTTCCTTTTAAAAAGGCGGATGACAACCATACAAACAGTCATTTCGTTTTGTCGCCCGTCACACATGTTTTAATTTGGAATGGAAGTATAAAGAACTATTGTCAACCACAAAATCCTATGAGCAGAGAAAAACACCTAAATAGTAAAAATTACAATTAGGATATAAAGTTGATAAAAAATACATATTTTAGATATTATCATGATTATAAATTTAAAAACGGAAATAATCATATGAATCTAAGATATTTTTGAGGCATCAACACAAAAACGGTCGGATCACAAAAAAGGATGACACAAAAACAAAAACCAACAAAAAGCAAATTGATAAAGTTTTTGAGGACCCTGAAATTTTGAATTTTTGGAAGTAAAAAGGTTATTAGTTGCAATGGTTGGACAAATCAAATATAAAAAACAATTAATATAATAATTGATATTTATATAACAATTAAAAAGAGTTGATTTTGTCTGATGGAAAATGAAAAGATAAACAATAAAAAAACGCCGGTTTCAATATCGATTAGTGAAGACCTGCTGGCAAAGGTGAACCAATTAGTGGAAACGGAAGATTTTGCGTCCATTTCGGATATTGTCTTTACGTCGTTATGTTCATTCTTCGGGAAAATTGCTGTTTACGAAAACGACCCCGAATTTGAATATAAGATGCTGTTGGCCGCCTCCAAAGAAGACCGGTCTCCTAAAAAGCAGATTTCGGTTTCATTGAACCGGTACCTGATTAAGGAATTGAAGTTTTTATCCCAGATTTTGGAAAAAAACCAATCCTTCATCATCCGAATTGCAATTGTCGATTATATGGAAAGTTACACAACCACCCGAAAACTGCGTGAAAACACGCTCCAGGAAAACATCAAATCGAAGTCGGAAAAGCTGGTTTTGATTTCAGAAAAAGACTTGGAAAAAAGCATTCGGGAAATCATTGAAAAAATGTACAAAAAACAATAACAGTCGAGTTAACGATTCTAAAAAAATTAAACCAAAGATTTCAATTTGAAGAGGTCGGACTTCAAATTGACTCATTCTTTTTCACGTATCTCTTCAGCCTACAGCCCTTGTTTTTTCACGGTTTTCGCGTTTACCGATTTCATTTATTTTTGAAATTCAGATTCTCGTCCACGAATTCACTTTGTTATCATCATTTCTCATCAATTTCATTTATTCACCAATTTTACTCATTCACCAATTTCACTCATTCACCAATTTCACTCATTCACCAATTTCACTCATTCACCAATTTCACTCATTCACCAATTTCACTCATTCACCAATTTCACTCATTCACCAATTTCACTCATTTCACCATTTTTACAATTTTAAATGAAATCATTCATTGATGAAAACAAATTCATTCAAATAGAATCCACACAAAATATACATAAAATAACTCTAACAGGAGGGTGTTTACAATAGAAGCGAACATTCACTATGTATTGGGGAAAGAAGATTTATTGGACAATGTTAAAACCTTGTGGGAAGAACTCAATAAATTACATTCTGATAAATCCCCTTATTATAAGGATTTTTATGCCAACAATACTTTTGAAGCCAGAAAAACAACTTTGCTCTCAACGGCTCAAAAAGGTCAGGTGTGTGTTGTGTTGGCCTATGACGCGTCTCTTGTTGTTGGTTACTGTATCGCAAGCGTCGTTGATGACACCGGAGAAATTGACTCAATTTTTGTTTCCGGCGATTATCGCAAAATGGGCATAGCCGGCAACCTCATGGACAAGGTATTGAGTTGGCTTAAGCAGAGCAATCCTAGGAAAATAGTTATCAAAGTAAGTG
Source organism: Methanolapillus africanus (assembly GCF_032714475.1). Taxonomy (NCBI): domain Archaea; kingdom Methanobacteriati; phylum Methanobacteriota; class Methanomicrobia; order Methanosarcinales; family Methanosarcinaceae; genus Methanolapillus; species Methanolapillus africanus. The sequence continues at coordinate 127,650 of NZ_JAWDKD010000021.1, forward strand.
TCGGCAACGAAGAAGTTTTTGGATTCTATGCTAAGTATGGATTTTATCCCTGCTTAACGGAACTGCAGATGCTTCCTGATTAATATAAGTTAACTCGTACACCAAGGCTGATAGATGAATAAAAAACGAGAACGCAGCCATTGGAAAAAAGGCGAAATAAAAAAAGGAACCGGAATCAGAAATTCCGGTAAAGCATGTAATCGGCAATGTCCGACAAAACCTGTTTGGCTTTGCTGTCGGGCAGAATATCCAGTTTGGATTTACCTTCTTCCACATAAGAAACCGCTAAGTTTTTCACGTAATCCAAAGAGCCGGATTTCGTCAAAACGTCGATGGCTTCCTGAATTTCTTCCGGCGTCGCGTCGCCTTTGCCGAACGCTTTCGGTTTAGCGCCGTGTTCCAGCGCGTGAATCATCAAAAGTGTGCGTTTGCCTTCCACGATGTCGCTGCCTTGCCGTTTTCCGAGAACGTCGGATGACATCGTCAAATCCAAAACGTCGTCGTAAATTTGGAAACCCAGACCGGTCAAACGTCCAAAATCGTAAAGCGCTTGGCCTGTTTTTTCATCCGCGTTGCCGATCACAGCGCCGATTTGTGCGGCGGCGCCGAAGAGAACGGCGGTTTTTTTCTCAATCATTTCCAAGTATTCTTCTTTGGAAACCGAGTCGCGGTTTTCGAAATCAATGTCCAGCCACTGGCCTTCGCAGACTTCCACGCATGTTTTCACCAAAATATTGGCGGCTTTTAAAAGCTGTTTCGGCTCGGCGTCCGATTCCGTAATGATCTCAATCGCCTTGGAATAAAGCGTGTCGCCCGCCAGAATACCGCCGGCTTGTCCCCAAATTGTGTGAACCGCCGGAAGACCGCGGCGCACCGGATCGTTATCCATAATATCGTCATGAACCAGCGTAAACGTGTGCATCAGTTCAACCGCCACCGCTGCCGGAACGGCCGCGTCGGTGTTTCCGCCGACCGCTTCGTTCGCCGCCAGCAATACCGCCGGACGGAGACGTTTGCCGCCGGCTTTCACAATGTGGCGGGACGCTTCATACAAACCGGCCGGTTCTTTGACCGGCAGAAGCGTGTCAATCGCTTTGTCCACCGGAACAGATCTGTTTTTAATTTCATCAATAACCGTCATCGTCAAACACCAAAAATCCGTATTTTAGATTTAGATTCAAAAAACAATTCAAAATATAAAATGAATAAAAAATGAATGAACTGAATGAATTTAATAAATATATGAACTGAATGAATTTAATAAATAAAATAATTAAATTAAAATGAAAAACATTGAGCGTTAAGGCTCAATGTACAAAATTTCACCGTTTCTGAGCAGGTGAACCGTTTCACCGAGAACGTATCCGGCGTCTTCCGCCATTTCAATGTAGGCGCTGTGCATGGCTAAATCGCCGTGTGCCGGAATAACGTGTGTGGGCTGAACCATGCGGAGCAATTCCCAGTGATCTTCCCGGTAAGCGTGTCCCGACACGTGAACATCGTCATAGATTCTGGCGCCGCGCATCTTGAGTTTGGTTTCAAGCGCATAGCGGTTGGCGCGGGTCATGGGACTCGGAATAATGTTGGCTGAGAAAATAACGCGGTCGCCGGATTCCACTTGGAATGGCGTTTCCCCGTTAGCGATTCTGACCAAAATAGAACCGGGTTCGCCCTGGTGTCCGGTGACGACCGGCAAATATTTTTCCTTGCCTTCCGTCATGATCTTTTTCAAGGCTTTGTCAACGTCTTTGCGCTGACCGTAAATTTCCACATTTTTCGGGAGATTGACAAATCCCAAATTATGAGCCGCCAGCAAATATTTTTCCATGGAACGGCCCATGAAAACCGGAATCCGGCCCATTTCTTCCGCGATTTCGATAATCGCGTTGAGACGGGCGATGTGCGACGCGAAAGTGGACACAATCATGCCGACGTGGGATTCTTCCGTTCCCAAAAGGACGTCGCGAAGCATTTCTTTCGCAATGGTTTCGGACGGCGTTTTTCCGGAACGGGCACTGTTTGTGGTTTCCGTAATCATCGCCAAAACGCCTTTGCGGCCGAGTTTCTTTAAAGCGCCGAAGTCCGGCGAGTCGCCGATGGTGGGCGCGCGGTCCAATTTAAAGTCGCAGGCGTACATAACGGAGCCGTACGGCGTGTGGATGACCGCAATCACGCTGTCAATAATGCTGTGCGGAATCGGGATAAATTCAACAGAGATGGTGTCGGTGATTTCGTAGGAATCGCCGGCTTTCAAAGCGACCAACGGGTTGTTGACTTTGAATTTTTTCTCTTCTTCGATCTGTTCGCGAATGAGCGCCGTCGTATACGGCGTCGAGATGATCGGGGCGTTGTAGCGGTGCGCCAATTTCGGGATGGCGCCGATGTGGTCCAAGTGTCCGTGCGTACAAACGATCGCCTTGACGGTTCCGTTGATGTCGCGCATGATGGTGTCGTCCGGAATCGCGCCCATATCAATCAATTCGAGAGAGTGCATGCGGTCAATTTCCGCATCTTCGTGAATCTGAACGCGGTCAAGACGAATGCCCATATCTAAAATAACAATTTCGTCGCCGACGACAACAGCCGTCATATTACGGCCCATTTCATTATAGCCGCCCACGGCGACAATACCTATTTCTTCCATTTTTATGTTCCTCTAAAGACACAGTTTCTGTGTTTAATTTTTGTAGATTATGGTTTTATACTAATATTTATTTGATTTTTTTATTTGATTTTATTTTGATTTGAATGCATTTTTAATGTTTTTCAAATTTTTATTTTATATTTTTCTAATTTTTTTCTGTTTTTGAATAAATGATGTGATGAATATGATAACGAATGAAGGATTTTCAACCGGTTTATTTTCCGGAATAATGATGACCATCCAATGATCGTTCAATATGTTCAATAATCCGTTTATTTTGCTCGTAAAATATCTTTTTAGGATTTAAAGCATCTCTTTGTTCGCGTAATCTTTCACATTAAATCCGCGCTGGCTCAAATATTCATAAGTGCGTCCCGTAATCGCGATGTTCGTCCGGGACAAGTCCGAAACCGTGTCGCAGCCGGTCAAAAACATGGCCGCTTTCAGTTCCTGGCGCATGAGTTCCAGTTTTTCCAACACAGCGTTGGGTCCTTCGAGGGCCGCGCCCACAAACGGCAGCGCAGCACTTGCGGCCGTTGCGCCGAGCGCAATCGACTTGGCCACATCAATACCTGTTCGGACGCCGCCGGTCGCAATCACCGGCACCGACACTTTGCATTCCACGATGCTGGAAACGGTCGGAATGCCGAAATCCCAAAAGAGTTCGCCCAAATATTCGCCCAGCGTATCCGCCGTCTGCCGGGCCCGGTATACTTCAACGCCCGCCCAGCTGGTTCCGCCGACACCGCCGACGTCAATCGCACTGACGCCTGCTTTTTTAAGCATCAGGGCGTCTTCCCGGGAAATGCCGGCGCCGGTTTCTTTAGCGAAAACCGGAACGGATGAAACAGAACAGAGTTCTTCGATTTTTTCCAGGCAGCCTTTTGCGTTTCGGTCGCCTTCGGGCTGAATCGCTTCCTGCAAAAAGTTGAGGTGGACCGCAATCGCGTCCGCGTCAATCATTTCTACAGCACTTTCGATTTGAGAAAGGCTGTATTCTAAAAGCTGCGCCGCGCCGATGTTGGAATAAACAAAGGCCGTTGGCGCTTTTTCGCGGACAATTTTAAAAGAAGACACTTGAGATTTATCGTCAATGGCCGCCCGTTGGCTGCCGACGCCGATACCGACGCCGATTTTTTCAGCCGCTTCAGCCATCGCCGCGTTGACGGCGGTGGTTTCAGGATGTCCCCCGGTGATGGAGGCGATCAAAAAGGGAAAGGACAACGTTTTATCGAAAAAGTCAATCGACATATCAATGTCGTCCATGGAGATTTCCGGAAGCGCCCGGTGAATCAACATAACATCTTCAAAACCGGCGCTGACTTTTCGAGACTCGACGTGGCTGTGCGCGCAAAGCTCAAGGTGCTCCATTTTCCGTCTTGATGTTTCATACTCCATTTCTGATTGCCCGCTTGTATTGGATAAATGATAAAATAACGATGTTCATACAAAAAAAGAACCGGAAAAACCCGGATCAATGATGCCGGCCGATACGGCCCAACCCGAAAGATAAAATTCAGATTCAATTCTGATTCGCAGCGAATTTTTATTTAACCTACTCGGTAATAGTATATAAATAATTCATTTTGAGCGGCGTGAAACCGCTTGAAAACCACTGAAACTACGCTGAAATCAAATATTTTTGTTAAATATTTGACAGACATTTGATAGATATTTGACAGACGCTTGATAGATATTTGGCAGACGTTAGATAGATATTTGATAAATATTCATCAAATGTTTTTACGAAAAACGTTGTCAAAAAGAAAATCAGTCCCGGGAAATCCGGGTTCCGATTGTTTTTCCGTTCAAGTAATCCGCCACGTTTCCGGGCGTGTTCGCGTTAAAAATACAGGATTCAATGCCTGTTTTTTCAGCCAGTTCCAAAATTTCGGACACTTTGCCGAGCATGCCACCCGTCACGTCCGTTCCGGCCGAGCCGCCGATATGTTTTTTGACGGAATCAAATGTTTTGGGTGTAATAGTCGAGATGACTTTCCCGTCCGAATCCAAAACGCCGTCCGCTGCCGAGCCAAGTCCGACCCGTTTTGCGGAAAGCGCCGCCGCCACATACGGCAAAGACTGGTCGCCGGAAAGAATACAAGATCCGCGAACGGTGTCCATGCAAACGTCGCCGTGCAGCACCGGCACCAGTCCGTGGTCCAGCATGAGCGCGATTTGGTCGACGAACATGGACTTTATACGCCCGTCTTCGCAAACGGAAAAGGCGAGCGGCTGAAGCGGAACGGCGGGAATGTTTTCATTCCGGAGTCCTTTGACAATCATCTCGTTGAGCAGGCGGACGGAGTCGTGCGTGATCAAAAATCCTTCTTTGTGAAAGCCTTTGTCCAGCCCGTACTCTTTTGCGTGCGTGTGACCGTACGACCCTGCGCCGTGAACGATCACGAGCGGTCCCGAAAATGAAGCGATTTCCTTAAAAATACGGCGCATTTCGTCTTCTTTGGCCAAACCCGCTGTCGCATTTTTGTCCGTGACGGCGCTGCCACCGATTTTTAAAACCGTAATTCCGTCGACGGTTGATTTTTTTGAAGTTTGCGTCATAAAAACAAATCCTAATAAATCGATAATAATCAAACCGATAATAATCAAAATCAATGAAATGATATCAATAAAAGTATTGGTGATCCGGTTTTATCCGGCTTGATCCAAATTATTTTTCCTTATCCACGCGGACGCCCGAATTGGATGTTCGGCAAATGAACGAATCGCCGCCGGCGCGTTTGATGGAATGCGCGACGCGGGAGAGATTTTTGTGTTCGCACAAAGCGATCATACAGCCGCCGCCGCCAGCGCCTGTGATTTTTGATCCGAGCGCCCCGGCTTTTCGGGAAGCATAAACCAGTTCTGACAATTCAAACGAGCCGACGCCGATGGAATCCAAAAGACCCTGGTTGATGTTCATGAGTTCACCCACGGTTGTAAAATCGTTCGTGGTGACGTATTTGACGCCGGTTTCGGCAATCGTGCCGATCGTATCCATAATTTGATTGATCACTTGCGGATGGCGTTCTTTTAAGGAAGCGACGTTGGAAACAAGTTTTCGAGTGGACGAGAACTTGCGCGTATTTCCGATGACGATCGGCGCGTCAAAGAAATCCAATTTGACCCGGTCCGGAATCCGGACAAGACCGCCGAATGTGGACACAAACGTGTCCGTGGGGCTTGCGCGTCCCTGAACGTCCTCTTCTACTTGATGGCCCATGCGTGCGATTTCATCCAGCTTTAAGTTGGTGCCGTAAAAAACGTCCAGGGATTTCAGCGTCGCAATCGTGACGGCGGACGACGATCCGAGACCGGAGCCGACCGGAATTTCGGAATGAATGTCGATGCAGATGCCGGAGCCGGACGCTGTTGTTGCGTCTTCCGGCGGCAGATCCGCCAGGTGCCGGAACTTTTCGACAGCGGCATAAATGTAGGGGTGCTTGCGCTGGTTGAGGTCGACGTTACCGCCCGGACCCTTCATTTGGACCGCCGGACTGTTGATTTCTTCAATCGTCACATGCGCCCGAATATCAATCGCGCAGGCGATTGCCGTTTTTCCGTACACAACCGCATGCTCCCCAAACAAAAAGATTTTCCCGGGCGCCGAACACGTAATCATTTGAACACCATGAATGATAAGACCATTTGAATAAAATTGTAAAATTTAAATGAGATATAGAATAGAAATTGCAAACTTAATTTATAAATCCATTCCCATGATTCAAAAAATTCGAATCCGTTTTGGGACGTTTTGAAAGAGATTTTTGTGTTTTTTGCGGCGGGCAGCGGGCGCGCGCGTTATGGCAACACATTTTCCTTTTGCGTTTTTGAAAAACGGCAGGCAATTTTTGAAATATAATCATGCAAACCGCCCCGTAAAATCAAACGCGACAGCGTTTGTATTTTACGGATACCGCGAACAGATACAATATCATTGCGAACAGATGGTGCAAATCAGATCAGGAAACATCTGTATTGTTGGAAACAGTAGGTGAAAATCGGATTAGGAAACATCTGTATTTTTGGAGACGGATGATGCAAACGGCAATCTAAAAATAGTTAACTGTAGGTGCAAATTGAAACTAAAAATGGGAACAGCAGGTGCAATCTATACTGTAAATTGCGCAGTGTATCTTACTGACGGGATTCCGCAAAATACAGACGCAAAGCGTCTGATTTTGCGGGATGGTTTGCACGGGAAGTTGGAACAAGCAAAACCAAGATTTATGCGACCGAAGGGAGCCGTTCGCGAAGCGAATTTATGGAAACTGGGTTACACCGTCCCTGAAAAATGCCTAGCGAAGCGACGGAATTTTTACGCAAAGCGTCTGATTTTGCGGGATGGTTTGCTTGACTCAAAATCAAAAATGACGGATAATTTTTAAAAACTCGAAAAGAAAAAGTGTCGCCTTAACGCGCGCGGCGCCGGCGCTATAAAATGCAAAAAACAAAAAACAAAAAGAAAAGAGAAGCAAACAGAGTCTGCTTCAATCAGAATTTTTACTCGCAGCTGCAATTGCAGTTGTTTTTGTCTTCCAGGATAAAACTGAACGCGGCATAACCGACGACGTTGGTCCTGGATTCGGTTTCATCGTTGCTGGTCATGTATTTCAAAAACACCGGCTTTGCCAACACGGTTTTGGAAACTTCCATCAGCACGGCGATGGGGCCGTAACCGCAAAGGGATGCGTCTTCGTTTTGAATCGTTTCGTAGAAGCCGGCAACATCCATGTCTTTGATGCGTTCGATGACTTTGAGATCGGCTGCTTTGGCTTTTTCCGGAGAGACGTAGTGCGAAAAGTCGCTGGAAGCGATCACGGCAATTCTTAATTTCTCGGAATAGCCGCCTTTCTTTTGAACGGTCACGTCTTTGATGAGAATGTTGGAAATGATGGAAGCGACAAGAGAAACCGCTTCTTTGCTTTGGTCGCCCATACAAATCGGCAGGATTTTAAATTTGCGGCCCTTCATTTTGCGCTGCAGGAACGGCAAGATGACTTCAATGGAGTGCTCGTGCGTGTGAGCGGATTCGTCTTTGACAATTTCCGTTCCTTCAAAGTAGGACGCTAAGAACTCGTCGCCTTCGACGGTACCCAACGGCGTTTGCCAAGTGGCGGTGGACAGCGAAAGCGCGTGGCCGAGTCCCGTGTGGTTGGGTCCGAGAATGATGTACGTGTCGGCCTCCTACAAGGATTCGATTGCGAGCGCGGATACTTTTCCGGAGAAGATGTAGCCGGCGTGCGGGCTGATGGCGCCGAACGTTTTGTCGGACGAGGTCACTTCTTTTTTGGCGGCGGCAAGCGCGGCGTCGACTTCTTTGGCGAGTCCGTCGGGATTCGCGTCATAAAAAAGACCGGAAACGGTCGGTTTTCTGAGTGTCAAATCAATTCCTCCGATGGGGTTTAATGAGAATAATGATGGTTTGTAATGATGGTTTGATAAGTTTACGGAATGGGAAAGCCGGCAGATCACGCCGGCCTGAGCCGTTTTTGGAGGTTCGTTTTTGAAAGGTTTGGGTTGACTTAGTGGATGTTGATTTTGTTGATGGTTTGTCAAATTTTTTGACGTTTTGTATTATTTATTGATAAATATTCAAATTATTTTTTAAATATACATAAATAATACAATATATATAAAATTGCAAGAGTCTTATAAATAGTTTTTTCTCAGCAAAAAATCTATTTAAATGCCCGCCTTCAAAACGGCCCGATCAGTCGCCCGCTTCATCAAACCGACACAAACCAAACTCTGCTGCCGCTTCTTTGTCCGACAAGACCCGATACCCCATCGCGGAAATCATCTCAAAAAGACGCCGCCGGTCGTCGCCTTTCATGGATTTTTTGTCAAAAAAAGCGATGTTTGCACCGGTTTTCAAAAAGGCGTCCGAAACAACCGTTTCCGTTAAAACGTCCAGCTGGTGCTTCGGAAAAATGTGTCCGAACGCCAGTTTTGTCCGGAACAAGTCTTTGGTTTGACGCTCCGCATAATGTCCGCCGCCGAATCCGACCGCCAAAACCGGATCGGAAACGAGTTCCAAATATGTATCCGAACGCGTCAAATCAAAACCGAAATCGGAAGAGAGCGACAGGATTGATTGGGCGATAATTTCGCCGGCCAGCGGGATTCCCCATTCGTTTTCCGTGCTGCCGATTTCGGCAAACATGGACGGAACGGACAAAGCCGTCGGACCGTGATGGGTGACTTCCATCGTGACGTCAAACGCAAGCCCGAGCCGCTCGTTCAAATCGGCCATCGCCAAAATCATTTTTTTCATTTCAAGCGGCATCGGAACGGACAAACTCTGAGGGAATCCGCCGAGCGCCGACTCGCCCGCGTTTCCGGTCGGATGAACGGTAAGCGCTTTGGTTTCGCTTTTGCTGCGGTGCTTGGACGCAAAAATAATTTGATCGGCCGGCATATTCAGATGTTTCAGCCGCAGGTCCAACCGGTCTTGGAAAATGTGTTTGCCATCCAAGAGAATCAGCCGGAAAAGCACATCAGAGGCTTGCAGCTCAAAAATGCCGGTGAACAGATTGGTTCCTAAAAATTCATGAGCCGAAGGCATGGTTTCTTCGGACGGTTCGGTCGGCGGAAAAAGAGAAAGCGCTTCTTTCATTGCGTCTTCGGACGGCAATTCTTTGACCGTCCATGTTGCGGCTTTGAGGAGATTGTCTTTGATATTGACGCTGGCCACGTCTGAAAGCGAACAGATAATCGCGATTGTTTTTTGATTTGTCATAAAATTCACCTTTTTGATAAAAAAGGAGACGGCGAATGAAATATAAAAAGAATTGCGCCAGATTTTTTTCAAAACTGAATATTTATATATTGCAGAATACAAAATATAATTTAAATTTTATAAATATTTCTGACAGGTGATTCAATGGCGGAAGAAAATCATAAACAACACCATGGGCATGGGAATTCGGAAAATAATATGCCGGAACACATGGAACACGAAACAGCTGAACACATGGAACACGAAACAGCTGAACACATGGAACACAACACAGCTGAACACATGGAACACAACACAGCTGAACACATGGAACACGAAACAGCTGAACACATGGAACACAACACAGCTGAACACATGGAACACGAAACAGCTGAACACATGGAACACAACACAGCTGAACACATGGAACACAACACAGCTGAACACATGGAACACGATGCAGCCGGACATTCGGAACACATGCACAGCGGCGGCGCCCACGATAAACATACCGGGCATTCGCCGAAAATGTTTTGGACCCGGTTTTGGGTTTGTTTAATTCTGACGATCCCAGCGCTTGTTTTTTCGCATCAAATTCAAGAAATATTCGGGTACAGTTTTTCGTTTTCGGGCAGCGAATACATTTCGGCGTTTTTCGGAACGATTATTTTCATATACGGCGGACTTGTCTTTATCAAAGGCGCGAAAAATGAATTGATGAACAAAACGCCCGGTATGATGACGCTGATTACGCTCGCCATCACCGTTGCTTTTCTGTACAGTCTCGCCGTCACGTTCGGAATCGTTGACGGCATGGATTTGTGGTGGGAACTCGCCACATTGATTACGATTATGCTGTTTGGGCACTGGCTGGAAATGGTGTCGGTCGTCCGAGCAAAGGGATCTCTGGACGATTTGGCCAAACTGCTGCCGGACACCGCCGAAGTAACGGACGGATCCGGCACGCAAACCCAAACCCGAACGGTTCCGTTATCACAGCTGAAACCCGGCGATTTTATTTTGGTTCGTCCGGGCGCTAAAATTCCGGCAGACGGCATTGTCGTTTCCGGAAAATCCGACGTCAACGAATCCATGCTGACCGGCGAATCCCGGCCGGTCCAAAAGCAAAAGGATTCAAAAGTGATTGCCGGAACGCAAAACGGCAGCGGAACGCTGACGTTTTCGGTCACGGATACCGGCGACGGCACCGTCCTCTTCGGCATGATGAAACTGGTTAAAGAGGCGTCCGAATCGAAATCCAAGTCGCAGGTTTTGGCCGACAAAGCCGCCTTCGGACTGACAATTTTAGCAGTGGCCGCTGCTGTGGTCACATTCATTTATTGGACATTTTTCACAAACCAGCCCATTGATTTCGTTCTGGAACGGGTTGTCACTGTCCTTGTCATCGCTTGTCCGCACGCGCTGGGTCTTGCGATTCCGCTCGTGGTCGCCATTTCAACAACGATGGCCGCCAAAAACGGATTTTTGATTCGCGATCAAACGGCGCTGGAAAATGTTCACAAAACCAACGTATTTTTGTTTGACAAAACCGGGACACTCACCATCGGAAAACAAGGCGTTTCCGACATTATTACGGCAGACGGATTCGATAAAGAACAAGTCCTTTCATGGGCGTCAGCCGTTGAAGCCGGATCGGAACACCCGATTGCTGCGGCAATTATGGATGCCGCCAAGGAGAAAAATATCACACCGGCTAAAGCGGAAAACTTCTCAGCGCTTGCCGGACGCGGCGCCGTTGCGGACGTGGACGGAAAAACAATTTACGTCGGCGGTCCGGCTTTGGCGGCGGAATTGAACGCCGAACTGCCGGAAAGCATTCGGGCGGCTGAAGAAAAAGCGGCGGCCGAAAGCAAAACCATCGTTTTCGTGATGGAAAAGGAGAACGGCAAAACAAAAATCACCGGCACCATTTTGTTGTCCGACACCGTTCGTCCGGAATCGGCGGAAGCAGTCAAAAAGCTTCAAGAGATGGACAAAGAAGTCATGGTGCTGTCGGGCGACTCAAAGAGCGTGGTGAAAAGCGTGTCTGATGAACTCGGCATTTCAAAATATTATGCTGAGGTCTTACCGGAGAAAAAGACGGACGTCGTTCGGGAACTTCAAAACGAACACAAAAAGGTGACAATGGTCGGCGACGGCGTGAACGATGCGCCCGCGCTGATGTCAGTCGACGTCGGAATTGCGATCGGCGCCGGAACGGACATTGCGATTGATTCCGCCGGCATCATTCTCATCAACAACGATCCGCGCGGCGTTCCCAAAGTCGTCAAGCTGTCTAAAGCGACGTACCGGAAAATGCTTGAAAACCTCTTTTGGGCGAGCGCTTACAACGTTGTGATGATTCCGCTTGCCGCCGGCCTGTCCGTTTATTTCGGATTCGTGATTTCACCGGCATGGGGCGCGGTTTTGATGACGGCATCAACGGTTATTGTGGCCATCAACGCTCAGTTTTTGAGGCGGAAAAAACTGGATTGAAATAAAAGAGAAAATGGAAAATAAAACAATTATTAGAGGCTACATAATATGAAAAATTTAATTTCGCTTTTAGAAGAAATTTATTTTTTTTAATAAATAATTTTTGACAGACAGAGATTATTTATACATAAAAATATAAAATGCTTTTGTGAAATTTCTGTGAGAAGTAGGCAGGAGCTCACCACCGAATGTTGGCACTGATACTGCCAAAATTCGGTGCTTTGATGTGAGCGAATTCAAAAGTCGTTGACAATTAGAATTCGCTCCTATCCTTGATTTTTAAAGTATTTAAACAAATGCAAGCAAATTTAGGAGAAAGCATAATGAAATTGAAAATATTAAAATTTTTGATAATATTCATAATATTAACTAGCCTTATTATGCCTGTTTTTGGCGAAGAAGACATGAGAAAAGATCCCACTTGTCCCCTCACAAAAGAAGAAATACAAAAAAGAATTGATTTAACACCGCCAACAAACCCCGAAGTACTTAACCAATTGAAAAAAGATGAAAGTATCTTAGCAATATATGGTGAAATTCCTGAAAGAAAAGGAGAAGATGCATATGATTGGTGGATTTCAATTGACAATATTGCATATTCAATAGCCGTGGATGGAGCTTTTGAGAAATATCATTATGACAATGGGGGTACAGTTATAGGATTTGGTCCAAGCTGCGACGGATACATCCAAATTACAATATATGACGAATTGCAAAATGAAGTATCATCTCAAGATATAACTGAAATGAAAGAAATTGTCGAAAAATACGCTGCAAAAAAAGAAATTAAAAATATACCGGTTGTATTTAGAAGTTCAGAAATGGGTCAAACTTCCAGTTCAATTGAAAATGAGCATGAAAATGCAGAAAAAAATATTCTTGCAGCAGCTCCAAATTATTACTCTGATAAAATAAGGCCGATCATAGGTGGAATTTCTGTTTATAGCAGTTATACAGGACCTGGAACAATTGGATATGTTGTAAAACAAACTAACAATTCCAGTAAAAGAGGATTTGTGACTTCTGCACATTTAGTTGATTTTCAAAATATTTCAGTTTACCAGCCAACTGTAGGCATACTAAATGGTGTTGGAACTTCATCTGTAAATGCAACAAATAAAAAAGTTGATGCGATTTATATTTCACCATCGACACTACATCCATTTTCCGTTAGTGCAAAAATACACACAGGAAATAATCAATTAGTGGATGTAAGAGGACAATTAAACCCGATTTCCGGAGACTTTTTAAAAAGGTCTGGTTTAAACACTACCAGTACATCCGGATATTTCATAGAATACAATTATAATTATTCTCTTAGAGATGAACAGTCGGGAGCTGTAACGTTTACATTAGATAAAGTAGGAGTAATGAATGGAACCACTTCACAAAAAAAGGATAGTGGAGGACCAATATACATAGAGGGCGAGGGGAAAGTATACATAATTGGAATAACACAAGGACACTATGGTAATCTAACAATTTTCGTTCCATGCTCTGAAATTACAAGCAAATTGGGCGTAGAAGCATTGAAAATGGAAGATAATTAAATATGGATGATAATATGATGTGCCAAAAAATGAAATATCTTATTATCATCAGTTTTATTTTTTTTATGACAATCGGATTACCTTTTTCAAATGGCACGTCTTCGGAATATATTCGGAGCCCGGAGGACATAGCGAAGGTTTCTACAAAACCGGAAGCTCTTGAAATCGAAAGACAAAATGGAGCTATTGTTTCCGGAACAATTCCAAAAAAGCAAGGAATGGAAGCAATTGAATGGTTTAACCAATTGGATGTTGTCAGCGAAAAAATAGCTGTTGATGGTTTGCTTAAAAAATATGAATTCATTGATGGGTTTGGACCTCATGTTGATGGTTATATTCAGGTTTCAATCTGCATGAACTGTACAACTCCTGAAGAAAACATTTCTGAAATTATTGAAATTTTCCAAGAGGAAGGGAAAAAACAAGGCATTGAGAATATTCCGATCGTTGCCAAATTTGTCGAACAGGCTACAAACGCAACAACTCCTTCTGAGCCTAAAGACATGAGTGGGTTTTCAATTTGGCAACCAGTCTTTGCTTTAATTTTGATCATGGTTGTTGTCAAATTTAAAAATTAATTATGAGAAGATTCAACCTGAATCTTTATTCAATATTTTTTAGTATGACTTCTTTTTTCATATATTTATCAACTCAAGCCAACTGACATTAAAATTGATCGGAATGCCGGTTTCCTTAAAATTGACAAAACTCATGGTGCTTGTGTTTCCGGCGCTTGCGGGGACCACACATGTTGAACCGGCCTGTTCATCGACAAAATAGCCGTAAATGGCGTCTGCCGCTAACAATGCAAACAGAATGATCAGAACAAGAACAACGATTTGCCCCATGGTTTTAGGTGTGATTTCCAAATGAATTCCTCCGATGATTGATAACACATATATTTCGAAATATATAAAAATGTTACCAATATTTTTGAAGCCGGCGGGCGGCGGCGCTCACGCGCCTGCCGCCGCCTTTCGGATGAAAATGAAATAAAACAACGCCCGATTTTATATTTACAAAAATCCGATGAAATTCCGGAAAACCCCAAACCACCTTTTAAAATTCGATAAAAAAAAGCCGGTGAAAATTTCTTTCACCGGCAAACCTTACTTTTATTTTAATTTAATTCGTCATTTCTGCCGCAATGCAAAATACCAATAGGCAGCCCCGCCGACAACCAAAACCGCCAAAACGCCGGCAACAATCCAAATCCAAGTTGAACCGGACTTTTGGCTTTCAATACCGTTGCCTGTCGAAGATGGTGTTTGCGTCGAGCCGTTTGAATTTGAACCATTTGTTCCGTTCGCCGCATTTGTTCCGTTTGTTCCGGTGCCGTTCGCTGCGTCGGTTCCGTTCACCGCATTCGGCTGTTGTTGTCCGGACTGATTTCCATCCAGGATTTTCACGCCGTCGGCCCCATAACCACCGCTTGACGGTGTTTTCGTCACCGTTAATGTGACGGGGTCGGATTCAATGGTGTCCGTCGTGCCGTCTCCAATGCCGCTTCCGGAAACTTGGACTTTGTATTGCCAACCGGCCATGTTGAGACGTGCGTCGATGTTTAAAATTGCATTGGTTTCGCCCGTTAATTCGACAAATCCAATCGTGTCGTTTTTGTCGACAAACCATTGATAAGAAAGTCCGGCAACGTCTGTTGTTTCCAATGTTGCGGCATGGAATTCCTGAATGGTTTGGCCGACGGGCTGCGCCAAAACAATCAATTCGGCTTCTTCGGACAAATCCGTGACGCCATCAATTTCCGCCTGATAGGAACCAGCGTCCGTCAATGCAATTCCAAACAATTCCAATTCATTCGCTGCTGAGCCGAGCGGCGTTGCGGTGTCCGGAGATTTGTACCAAATGTAAGTCAGCGTTACGCCGGAATCTGCTTCTTCAGGCGTTTGCGTGACGGAAAACGTCACATCCCGTCCTTCAAATTCCGTGATGTTGACCGGATCGCTGACGGCCGTCAGCCAAACAGAATCGGATGTTGAAACAGTTACACCTGCGGAATCATTGATCAACAACTGATAGTTGCCGGCATGTGTATCGGCAACAGTGAGGATTGAAAGAGTCGCGTCGTCTTCGCCGGAAACATCGTTAAACATTCCGGAATCGTCCTTTTGCCATTGGAATTCAAAGTCTGTCGGAAGCGTCCCCGTTACAGAGAAAGAAGCCGGGTTGCCGATAAAGGCGACCGTATCCGTCGGCTGTGATAAAACAGCCAACATAACTTCATTTGACGTTGCCTCATTGTCTGCTCCCAACCCTGTCACCACAACTCTGTAATAACCGGCATCTGAACTTGCCGCAGAATTAATGGTATAAGTTGCAGATGTTCCATCTGTTGATATATCGTCCCAATCGGCGACACCGTCATATTTTTGCCATTGGTAAGAATCAGCTCCGTCTGCCGCAACAGTAAACGTCACTAAATTTTCGATAAAAGCCGCCGTGCTGACCGGCTGCGTTGTAATTGACACGATCGGATGAACTGTCAACGTTACTTCGTTTGAATTAAATGTGTTTGAACCGCTTGTCACAACAACCCTGTAAGAACCGGCATCTGTACTTGCCGCAGAAGCGATGTTATATGTTGCAGATGTTCCGCCGGTCACATTTGTCCAAGTTTCGGAAATAATCTTTTGCCACTGACATGTTCCCGTCGCCATTACCGTAAAGCTTGCCGACTGTCCGGCAACAACTTCGACACTCACCGGCTGTGTTGTGATCGGGTTTTCCAGAATCGGTGAACCAAATTCGGTTTTATACAAATACAATTTCCCGGACTCGTCCGCATAGGAACCAAATTCACAATTCGGAGTGACTTCCGTATTTGTCAGGTTGAATAATTTTTCAGCATTTCCGATTCCCAAATCAACCGTATATCCGGAAACATCTACAAGCTCGCGGTTTTTCGGAGTTGCTCCCAAAAGCGTTCCCGTCGTCGCATAAATGCTTCCGCCGTCAATGGTAATCGCCGAAACGCCGTTTCCTTGTCCACCGTTTCCGCCTCCGATTGCATGATTTTCGGAAGTCGGCGTTACAAAGACGGTACCGCCTTTAATTGTAACAGTGCCGTCGCCGCCGGAGCCATGACCACTTCCGCCACCGATTACCGCAGGAGTATTGAATAAAGAAGAATCGGAAGAAGACGAAATCAAAACTGTATCTGAAATTGTAACGTTTCCAATTCCTCCACGGCCACTGTTAGGACCGGGGTCAGGACCGGAGTCGTTATAATCACTGCCACCGCCCCCACCGATTGCAGCTCCCGAGCCAAAATAACCCGGGCCGCCAATAACCTCGTCAATATGTACAGAACCTGATAAATTGACATTACCAGCCCCTCCTGCACCTTGTATTGATCTACCGCTACCACCGCCGCCGCCGATTGCAGCGCCGCCGGAATCTCCACCTTTGCCGCCTGTCGCAGTTTTAATTAGTACCGAGTCAGATATTGTAACATTGCCGGTCCCGCCGTTACCGGCGGAAGCCCCGTCTGAAATTTGAACTACAGCGCCGGCTCCGCCGCCGCCAATTGCAGCACCACCGCTTCCGGCACCGTCCCCATGACCTCCTTCAACCATATAAATAATTACAGAATCTGACAATATGATATTACCTGAACCGCCGTCGGTGCTATAAGAGCCGGCTATGTAGTGACTGCCACCACCACCGCTACCGCCACCGCCACCGCCGATTGCCGCACCTGCGCCGCCATTTCTATCAAGACGTGGGGTTTGACTAGGAGCACAACTAAAACCACCAACAGCCGATTGAATGACGACAGAATTTGAGATCGTAACGTTGCCGATGCCGCCACCGCCGGAATAACCAACATTGTCGCCACTGCCACCGCCACCGCCACCGATTGCAGCGCCACCGCCACCCGTAATATAATCTCCGGAGTAACTGTTGACATCTCCGCCACCTTTGCCACCGGTAACCGATTGAATCTCAACAGATTCAGATATGCTGACGTCGCCGTTGCCTCCAAAATTATAATTAACCGGAGAATCAAAGTTATCACGGCTGCCGCCACCACCGCCAATTCCGGCACCGCCGCCCCAACTTTTAGAGGCAACTTTACCGGCGCCGCCGTGACTTGAAATAACTGCATTGCCGTTAATGACAATATTTCCGCTGGATTCGCCGGGTTCACCGCCGATTCCGGCACTGCTCGGCCCACCGTAAGTTGTTAATGAACCGCCCGACGTGGAAGTAATTGTCAGATAAGTAGATTCAGGAATGTGAACGCCTGTCAAAAATGTTGCCGGAGAATCAGATGTCCACTCCTTGTTGATCACATTTGTGCCTTCCAAAAAGAGAGTTGTGCCGGCATTCAAATTGGCAATATCAATTCCGCTTTTATCGGCTCCTGGCACCAACGAAAGATTGACGATTGTCAAGTTTAAAGCAGTTGTTCTGGATGGTGTGGCTTCAATGTTCGTATCTGTGAAGACAAAATTTGAATTGTCGCTTTGGATTGTCAAATCTGTTATTCCATCCGGAATCGTAATCGTTCCGCCGACCCAAACAGAACTTGTCAATGTTAAAGTGTGCGGACCGGAACCGGATGACGCAAATGCTGTCAAATTAAATGTTGCGTCTGCAGCACTGCTAACGGTCGCATCGTTTGCCATTACCGGCGTTGCAGCCAAAACGATAAGAAGCGTCATGGCGATTAAAATCATCATAAGTTTTCGAGCAATTGTTGTTTGACTCATTTATATCTACCCAAACTTTATTAAAATCGAATTATATATTTATCACGATTAATAATGATTGAATTGATATAAGTGGCGTTTCTATAAATTTGTTTGTCTGTTTTTTTGACAAATGCCATCAGATTTTTAAAAACAGAAAAATTCAATGAAATTGAAACGCTGCCGAATCGAAAGGCAAATATTTATATGAATCCAAAGGTATCTGCAAACTTCATATTTTGTATTTTATAATTTATCAAAGGTGTTTAAAGATGCAGGAAAAAATTATTGAAATCGCCAACAGAATCCGCGAACTGCGCGAACTCTCCGACGTGTCGCCGGAAGAATTGGCAACGGCGCTGGGCGTGTCCGTTGAAACTTATTTGAAATACGAAACCGCGAAAGCCGATATTCCGGCCAGCGAACTCTTGGAAATCGCCAACTACTACAAAGTCGACATGTCTCTTCTTTTGACGGGCGAAGAACCCCGGATGAATGTGTTTACCGTGACCCGGTCCGGCAAAGGCGTCAACGTCGAACGCCGCAGCCAATACAAATATCAAAATCTGGCGGAAAAATTTATTCACAAAAAAATCGAGCCGTTTGTCGTCACGGCCGAACCCAAAGAAACCGACCCGTCGCTGCACTCCCACCCGGGACAAGAATTTAACTATATTTTGGAAGGCAGCCTGAAAATTTATATTCACAACAACGAAATCGTTCTGGAAGAAGGCGATTCTATTTTCTTCGATTCCAATTATCCGCACGCTATGAAGGCTTTAAACGGCAAGCCGGCCAAATTCTTAGCCATTATTGCCTGAAAAGGCAGCGTCACAACATTCCACTCAATCGTTTGCAAACAGATTCAATCGGATTTGTTTGCAAAATAAAGTTTCAACATTATCCCGTTATTGTTTCATTTATTTCAATAATTCAAATTATTTATCAGATTGTTTCAAATTAATTCACAATTCATTATCCCGATTATCATTTTATTTGAGAGAATACTTATGAATACAAATCATGAAGCTGATGCGAACCAAAGCGGAAATTTGGTTCACCGTTTTGCCCCAAAAACAAAGTTCGACTCCTACGAAGATTTCAGAGACAATTTCAAAATCAATATTCCGGACGACTTTAACTTTGCGTACGACGTTGTGGATTGGTACGCCGAAAACGACCCGGCCAAAACCGCGATCGTTTGGTGCGACGACCATGACGGCGAGAAAATCTTCTCGTTCGGCGACCTGAAGCGGGAAACCGATAAAGTCGCGAACATGTTCACAAATCATGGCGTCAAAAAAGGAAGCGCCGTTATTTTAACCCTCAAGAGCCGCTACGAATTCTGGATCTGTTTGGTCGCGCTGCACAAAATCGGCGCCATCGCCGTTCCGGCCACCCACATGCTCAAGAAAAGAGATATCATCTACCGCCTTGAAAAATCAAAGGCGTGTGCGGTCGTGAGCATTTCCGAAAGCGGTCTTGACCTGATCTTTGACGAAGCGATTCAAGAAGCTGCCCCCGACAAATTCAAAAAATTCGTTGTCGGAAAAAGCTCGGCCGGCGCAACCGGATGGATCGACTTTGCCAAAGAAGCGGCTGAGGCGTCCGACGTCTTTGCCCGCCCCGCGGGAAAAGACGCGGTCACGGCCAACGACGACATGCTTTACTATTTCTCCTCCGGCACCACCGGTTTTCCGAAAATGGTCGCCCACAAATACGCGTATCCGCTCGGACATATCATTACCGCCGGCTACTGGCAAAACGTCCAAAACAACGGCCTGCACTACACCATGGCCGACAGCGGCTGGGCGAAATGCGTCTGGGGCAAAATCTACGGCCAATGGATTTGGGGCACCGCGGTTTTCGTCTACGATTTCGATGAATTCGACGCGAAAAATATGCTTGAAAAAGTGTCCAAATACGGCGTGACCACGTTTTGCGCGCCGCCGACCATCTACCGTTTCTTCATCAAAGAAGATCTTTCCCAATACAAATTCGGAACACTTCAATACTGTACCGTTGCCGGCGAACCGCTCAACCCGGAAGTGTACGACAAATTCCTGCTCTATACCGGCCTCCCGCTCATGGAAGGTTACGGTCAAACCGAAATTATCGCCTCCATCTCCACTTTCCCTTGGATCCAAGCCAAACCCGGCTCCATGGGAAAACCCGCACCCGGCTACGACGTCGTCCTCATTAACGTCGACGGCAAAGAATGCGACGTCGGCGAAGAAGGCGAAATCGTGATTCGCGTCGGCAAAGACGCTGACAAATCCACCCCGAAAGACTTGCCGCCCGGATTTTTCGCCGGCTACAAGTACGACGACGAAAAAACCAAAGATTCCTGGCACGACGGTTTCTACCACACCGGCGACACCGCTTGGAAAGATGAGGACGGCTACTACTGGTTTGTCGGACGAACCGACGACATCATCAAGAGTTCCGGCTACAAAATCGGTCCGTTCGAAGTCGAAAGCGCGCTCATCCAGCACCCCGGCGTTCTCGAGTGCGCCATCACCGGCGTCCCGGACCCGACCCGCGGCCAGGTTGTGAAAGCGACGATTGTTCTCACGAAAGATTACAAAGACAAAGCGTCCGACGCGCTTAAAAAAGAGCTTCAGGACCATGTCAAAAAGATCACCGCCCCATATAAGTACCCGCGTGTCATCGAATTCGTCGATGTTTTGCCGAAAACCATCAGCGGAAAAATCCGCCGTGTAGAAATTCGGGAACACGACAGTGAGAAAAAGTAACCGAACGGTTGAATTTATCTCAAAGAATAAGATATAATTAAAACAAATTTAAAAAGTATTAAATAGAATCATAGATAACTCTGAATTGCTGCCGATGGCGGAAATTCAGAGTGTTCCTTTTTTGAATTATTCTAATTTCCCGCATCGGATCAAACAGATGAGGGATAAATATGGAAAAAAGAAGCCTACTGAAAGCTTTTTTGTTCGCGGTAGCGATAATGACGGCGTACCTGTCATTTGTTTTTATGATTTGTTATTTTGCCGCCGCCATTCTGGCAGCCGTACTCATCGCATTTTTGAATCCGTCCGATCTGCAGCCCACCATTACGGCATCCGTCTTGATTGCATTTTCAATCATTGCCGGATTGGATATGCACCGGACGTTTAACGGAAAATGGTCGCCGGCAACATTTTTGATGTCTGTTGTTGTTTTCGCCGGACGGTTATCAAAATCAATATTTAATGGAAACAAAACATTTGACTATAAAATCAGCCGGCCGCCGGAAATAAAAAATGCGGTTTGGGGTTTTAGATCCGAGAAATTCCAAAAGGATCAAAACAATACATTATAAATCATCGCTTGTGATTGGATTTATCTCAAAATATTAGATATAATTAAAACAAATTTAAAAAGTATTAAATGTAAGAACCCCGATTGTCCTATATCAGTTGACATCGGGGTTTTAAAATGGTTTTATCGGAAAACGAAATCAAATCTCTTTTTTATTTTTTGCTGAAACAGCCTGAATCGGAAGTTTTCGAATTAAAGGAAGCAAAAAATGATTTTAATTTTGAAAAGCTCGGAAAATATTTTTCCGCTCTGTCGAATGAAGCAAATTTAAAAAAACAAGAATCCGGATGGCTCATTCTCGGCGTTCGGGATAAAAATCATGACGTTGTCGGCACCCGGTATTTGGAAAATTGTTTGAAACAAAACGAACTGAAACAAAGAATTTCCGAAAAAACCAATGATGGAATGACATTTACGGAAATTTATGAATTCATAGAGAATGAAAAGAGGGTGCTGCTTCTTCAAGTTCCGGCCGCTTCTCCCGGAATCCCGACAAGTTTTGAAGGACATTTTTACGGCAGAAACGGTGAGTCACTCGGTCCCCTAAGCCTGTCGGAGTTAGAAAAAATACGCGCACAAATAATGCCGGATTGGAGCGCCGGCATTGTTCCGGAAGCAACATTGGAAGATTTGGATCCAAAAGCCATATCAAAAGCCCGGGAAAATTACAAAATTCGATATCCAAAAATTGCAGAAGAAGTAGATTCGTGGGATGACGCGACTTTTTTGAACAAAGCTAAAGTAACCGTCAAAGGAAAAATAACTCGGGCCGCTTTAATCCTTCTCGGGAATGAGGAATCGGATTATTATTTAAGTCCGGCTGATGTTAAAATTCGTTGGATTTTAAAAGATGCTGAAAACAGAGAAAAAGATTATGAAATCTTTTCAATACCGTTTTTACTGTCAGCTGAGAAGACCTATTCAAAAATCAGAAACGTGAAATATCAACGTATGACCGGCGACACCATTTTTCCGGAAGAATTGTTAACTTATGAACCCTTTGTGATTCGAGAGGCTTTAAACAATTGCATTGCACACCAAGATTATCAAAAAGGCGCCCGAATCAATGTGGTTGAATTTGAAGACGGAAAATTAATATTTTCAAATTACGGCGATTTTATTCCGGGATCTGTGGAAAACGCCGTCAAAGAAAATTCACCGGAAGAATGCTATCGAAATCAATTTTTAGCAACCGCCATGCTGAATTTGAACATGGTCGAAACAGTTGGCGGCGGAATACGGAAAATGTTTGAGTTCCAACGTCAACGCTATTTCCCAATGCCGGAATATGAATTAAGTAAAAATAAAGTTCGAGTGACTATTACAGGTAAAATATTGGATGAAGAATTTGTTAAAGCCCTATTGACCAATTTAAATTTGAGTCTAGAAGACATTATAATACTGGATAAAGTCCAAAAGAAAAAAATAATCAGCGACATGGAAGCTCGTCATTTGCGAAAATTAAATTTAATCAGCGGGCGAAAACCAAACTATTACATATCATCAGAAATTATTTCAAAATCCAAAAATATTGATTTGAAAGCACAACATGTTCGACAACGCGGTTTCGATGACACATACTATGAAAATTTAATTTTGAACTATTTGAATCAATATGGATCTGCAACAAAAATTGAAATTAACAACCTTCTTTTTGAAAAGCTTCCTGAAATCTATAATGAAACTCAAAAAAAGAATAAGATCAAAAATTTGTTGAGTTCGTTGCGCCGCTCAAATTTAATCGTAAATAGTGGAACAAGATGCAAACCAAATTATGTCTTAAAATAAATGATTCATATAAAGTATAGAATGATGTTGGAAATATGATTAAAAGTTAGATAAATTATAGATAAATTATCGCACGATGTTGAAAAATAAATTTAATTATCTAAATTTAAATGAGATTAAATAAAATTATCAAAAAAATAGATAATAACATCGACCGGCAACTTAAATGAAAAAACGATCTAAAATTTGGCACGGCAGAACCGATAAAAACTAAAACATCATAAATATGAAAATGAATAAAAACTGAAAAACGAAAAGAAGTTAAGAAATGAGAAAAAACAAAAAAAGAGAAGTCAAAAGAGTAAAGAACTTACTCTTCTGCAGCTGCAACTTCTGCCGGTGCTTCTTCGGGTTCGAGACCGAGGAGCTTTTCAACGGTGGCATCGCCGAAAACAGTCAATTTTGCGTTGACTTGGATGATTTCGTTGGAGATTTCGTTGCCGCGGATGAATTTTCTTCTTCTTTGACCGTTGATTTTCGGTGCAAAACCGACGCCGGTGGCGTCCAAAATTCTTCTCTTGGCCGGGCCCGGAAGGTCGGCGCGCATCACGAAGCCGCTTTTGTCGCAGCCGCCGGTGATTTTTAATTTGTAGCCCGGAAGGCCGACGAAGAGGGCATCCATTTCGGTACCGATTGTCTTTCCGACAATTGCTTTTTCTTTTGTTGCGTCAAAATCAATTTTGTATGATTTACCGGATCTCGGGTCAGCAAGGACCATTTTAATTGCCATAAATATTCTCCTGATGAGTTAGAATTTGAATTAAAAAGTATAGGTGCGTAGGCCGCCGCCGTTAATTTTAATCGTTTCGTTTTTTCGAGTAACTTTTAGTCCGTCATCGTGTAAGGCTACCATAAAACCCGTTATAGTTTATAAATCTTATTCGTGAACGCCGTATTTAAATGAAAAGTTGGAAAAAAATCGCCCATGGTTTTTGAATGTGGTCTGCAAAAATGGTCGCCGTTATGCGCGCGCATGCCGCCCGCAAAAAAATAAAAAGAGAATGGGAAAATGAAATCATTTTCCCCAAAACGGCTTGTCTTTCCGGCGGATCGCCAAATATTTTTCAAGCGTTTCTTTTTCATCATTGGACAGCGTGTCAAAAATTTCAAATTCCAGCACTTTGGAGTCCTGCTCCGGAATGTGAACGTACAAGATGTCTTCTTCTTTGATTTGACGGCCGACGGTGGCACCGTCCAGCGCCATCGCGACTTCCATGCCGACGGTGGCTTTCGGAATCTTCTTGCCGTTGTTTTCAATGCCTTTGACGGTCCCGACAACGGTGCCGTCCGGCAGCATCACATCGGTGTTGTTTTTCACAACGCCGCCCAAAATACGGACGCCGACGACAGCCGGTTTGCTTTGCCGGAACACGCAGCCCGGTAAAATTTTAAACTGGCCGGGTTTGATAAGTGTGTCGGAACGCAGCTTTTCAAGCTCTTCTTCCTGCATTTTGACGAATTCTTTATAATCGTCTAAAATCCGGTAAATCACGTCGTTGGTGAAAACATGGACATCCGGCATCGTATCTAAAAGTTCAAATGCGTCCGGCGTTGTTTTGACATTGAACGCCAAAATAACGGAGTGCATCGGGTCGCCGATCGTCGACGCTTCCATAATATCGCGTTTGGATACGTCGCCGACTTCCGCTTTGCGGATTTTGATGTCCGCTTTTCGGAATTCGTGAACCATGGCTTCCAAAGAACCGAGCGTATCGGCTTTAATCATCACGCCGTCCGAATCGGTTTGAATTTGAACGTCGTCAATTTCCTTTTTCACTTTTTCAAGAACCGCCTCAAGCGTTTCCGGCGTCGCCAGAATTACCGGGGACCCGGCCAGCGCTTCTTCGATGCCCGGCGCCGAAATCTTAACACCGCAAGCCGCAACGGCTTTGGGCACTTGTTTGAATTTGCTTTCGTACCGGATTTCACTGAGCTCGCGCGGTTTTAAAAGGGCGCGGATCTTGGTTTCAATGGGTTCGCCCAAGCGGCCGACGACGATCGTGTCACCTTTTTTGAGCGTTCCGTCGTACAAAATCACGTCAATCGTAATTCCGAGACCTTTTTCTTCTTTGACTTCGAGAACCGTGCCGACGCCGGGACCGTTGACGTCGTAGTGCAGCGACGATTCTAAGAACCGCTGCGCCAGGCCCAACAAAACCATAAGAACGTCCGAGACGCCTTCGCCGGTCAGGCCGCTGATCGGAACGACGCCGAGCGTTTTTTGGAAATCGGTGACCCGGTCGTAGCGGTCGGCGCTGAAACCTTGTTCATAAAGACGGCCGACGACTTCGTAGAATTTGGATTCAAAAAGAGCTTGGGTTTCCGGTGTTTGTTTTTTGTAAGTCGATAAAAAGGATTCACCCTTGTGGGATTTCCAGCCGTAGAGTTTGTCGATTTTGTTGGTGACGACGATGAACGGCGTTTTGAACCGTTTCAAAATGTTTAAACTTTCAATCGTCTGCGGCTTGAAGCCTTCGTTGATGTCAACGACCACAACCGCCAAATCGGCCAAAGAACCGCCGCGGCTGCGCAAGGTCGTAAACGCGTGGTGCCCCGGTGTGTCAATAAACAATAATCCGGGAACAATAAATTTGTCGCGCAAGCGTTTGTCGCCGCACCGTTCGACAATCACGTCAATCGGCACTTCCGTCGCGCCGATGTGCTGCGTAATCGCACCCGCCTCTCCTTTCACAATCGCCGTTCCCCGAATTTGGTCAAGCAGCGTCGTTTTTCCGTGATCGACGTGTCCCATCACACAAACAATCGGTGTTCTGAGATTGTTTTTCTCGTTCTCGCTCATAAAAATCACCCATCAAAATATAAAATATGAAAGTATGAAAATAATGACAATAATAAAATGAATTATAAAAGGGAATAAATGAAATGGATACAACCAAATATGAACGCCATTATAAAAATATGTTTCCTCAATGATTGACTCGTTTTTCTGTTTTGACGCCGCTCGAAAAAGAGAGACCGTCAAAAACAAAGCATGAAAGCTCACGAGCGGTCATCAAAAAAAAGAAACGAAGCCGGAAAAATTCCGGCCGATTATTTTTGTATTATTTTTATTTTTGAGTAAAGATTACTCGTACAAGTAAGCATCGTCCGAGCGCTTGTATTCCAAGATTTTGTCGTTGCCGAAGTGGATTTTAATTTCGCGTTCGGCAGCTTCCAAAGAGTCGGAGGCGTGGACAATGTTGCGGCCGGTGTCCATGGCGAAATCGCCGCGGATGGTACCAAGTGCGGCTTCGGCCGGTTTGGTGGCGCCGTTGATCGCGCGCATGATCTTAATCGAATCGCGGCCTTCGACCACAAGGGACAAAGACGGAGCGGATGTGATAAAAGACACAAGGCCCGGGAAAAACGGGCGTGCGGCGTGTTCGGCGTAGTGCTCTTTGGCTTTGGCTTCTTCCATCACGGCCAATTTCATGGCCACGACTTTGAGACCTTTTTTCTCAATGCGGGAGAGAACTTCTCCCATGAGGCCGCGGGCAACGCCGTCGGGTTTAATCATAACGTAAGTGCGTTCCATGATAATCCCTGCTTACTTTCTCTTTTGTTCAGCGCGTCCTTTTTCGGTCCAGATGGTTTTTCTCGGAAGTCTGCCGAGGTCCAAATTGTTCTGGCACTTGGAGGAGCATAAGTAAAACGCAGAGCCATCTTTCTTAACATAAAGACGTCCGGTTCCGAGTTCGATCATTTTTCCGCAAAAGCTGCATTTTTTCTGATCCATTGCAATCACCGTTATCTCATTGTTAATTTCTTGGCTTCACGAGATGTTTCAATCAACATCAAGATGTCGCCGAGTCTGACGGGTCCCACACAGTTTCTTGTGATGACGCGTCCTTTGTCGCGGCCTTCCAAAATTTTGCATTGGATTTGCTTGGCCTCACCATGCATACCGGTGTTTCCGATGATTTCAATCACTTCGGCCGGAAATCCGTTTGAGTTGTTTTCGTCTGCCATAATTTTTTCTCTCCTGATCAGTTATTGATAGAATTAGTTCTTGAGAGCGGCAAGTTTGGAGGCGAGGTCGGACAACATTTCGCCGGCTTTACCGGCATCGGTCACCGCGACGGCAGCGCAGCCGACGGAAAGACCGCATGCGGCGCCGAGCTCTTTTTGCTCGTTAACAAAAATGTAGGAAGCCCCTTTCTCTTCACAGAGAGGACCGAGGTGGGCAATGATTTCGGCCGGTTCAACGTTCTTCGCAATGACGACGAGTTTGGCGGTGCCGCGCTCAATTGTCTTTGTGGCTTCGTTGGTGCCTTTTTTAATTTTGCCGCTGTCTCTTGCGGTTTCAACAACATCAAGAGCGATCTTTTGAAGTTCTTCGGGTGCATCTGTAGCGAATTTTGCCATATAAATCAATCTCCTTCAAGTCTGACGATACTGATTTGATCAGCGTCAAACTTTCATTATTCATAGTTGTTTTATGACTCGCTTGAAAAATAATCAGAATCAGTTTTTAATTAAAATGATTTAAAAAATGATTTTCAGGTCAAGTCTGAGTTTAAAACAGACCATAGAGGCAAATATAGCTTATAAACCTTTTTATGCGATTTTTGACGGCGATTCTATTGGATTCTAAAGACCGTTTTCTTTTTTGTTTTTATTTTGACAAAGACCGGCGTCCGGGATAACGCGCGCGAACGGCGGCGATGAAAGACAATGCGGCAACCTATATTATTCAATTGTTATCTTAATAGATGATATATGTTATTCAAAAAAATAGCCTTTTATTCGTTGTCGCTGATTAAAGAAACTTAATTTGATTTGCAAAATTGAAGAAAAGCAGGTCAAGACCGTTAAAAACAAATTGGATTGATTAAAATTAATGATATTTTAACCGATTATTAATATTTTTTAATTTATAAATGACATTCATAAAAAATAAGTGAGAACTATGAAAAAAATAGGTACATTTTTTGTATTGCTTCTTTTACTGCTTTCGATGATACCGGTGATGCCGGCCATGGCAGACAGCAGCAGCGAATGGAACGGATACACGCTGATTGCCAAGACGACCAGCAACTCTAGCGCAATTAACTATGAATTTTTGAATGTTCCGAATGGCGAATATTTGATTATTGCCCGAGATTGGATTATGAGCAAGGATTACGTGCAATATCGCCGCATCGAAGTTAAAGACGGAGCTGTTACAGTCCCGGAGTTTTCATTAGTAAGCCTGGCAAGTAATACGGAATTGGAACCATATTACGACATTTATGATGCAACTAAAGATTTGACAGCAGCCGGTGGCGGTACATATACGGTCAATGGAACTGTTAGAACAACAAGCGGTCCGCGATCAGGTTCAACCGTTCTTTTATTAAAAGAGCCGCCGACCGTAGATATCTCGAATTATAAAGTTGTTTCCGCCACCACAAGCAATGCCGTTGCAGACGGTCCGAATTTTGAACTGACAAATGTTTCCGCCGGACATTATGTGGTTTTGGCCGGATGGATCATGGGGTCGACATATTATGTCTCGACAACCGAGGTATCGGTGGATTCCGACACCGGAAACATCCAGGATTACGGAGAGATTAACGTCATAAAATCGGACGCAGCAAGCGACCCGATTCGTGATTTGTTTATTCAGCTGAAAGACACGGAAGATACAAACGATGCAACAGCAGGCGGCATGTACAACATTACCGGCGTTGCAAACTACACAACATCCGCCGGACTTGTCAAATCCCGGGCAAGTACAAAAATTATCCTGCTTCAATCGCCGGTCATTGCCGACGTTTCTGAAAGAACCGAAGGAACGATATCCAAAATAACGGTCACCGCATTGGGAGACGAATCGGTGACAGTAACATACACCGACAAAGACGGAAAAGTTTCATCAACAAAAGCATCGGACCAGAAATCAAATGGTGCTTACACATTTTCAATTGATAAAGAGAACCTGCCGGCCGGAAGAACAGATGTGACCGTGACGGCCAAAAACGGAAATTACATTTCCAAAAAAACAGTTGCTGTTATTAATGCGGACCCGGCTTTGCTGAACGTTCCGAAAAAAGTCGTTATCATCAGCGGTTATGAAACCCACAACAAAATCATTCAGGAGTTGGCCGCCGATTATACTACTCAAAATGTGGAATTGGTGTCCATTGAGACGAAAAAAGTCCCGAGCATGAGCCAAGCCGAAATTGATGCGGCACTTGAAGGCGCAGATGTCATCACCATTCACATGGTTTCAACCACACCGACTTGGAATGATTTGGAATCCGCCATTAAAAACCAAACAAAAAAAGGTGCAACAGTTACTCTTTTTGACGACAATTCTACACGTTATACAACATCTTACGGAACTTACGCACGCAAATCCATCCCCGGAATTTCGGATACGACAGCCAACGCCGACAAATATCAAGCCAAAATTTCAGACTATTGGTCCAACACGCCTTACGACCATTCCAATCTGGAACAAATGATCAACATGATTTTAATCGACTTTTACGGCCGGTACGATTTGCCGGCGCCCAATGAACCGGTGACATTGCCGCTCAAAGCCATTTATCACCCGAATATGGAAATGTCAATGGGTTCCGTTTTTGAAGCAAATTATACAGACTATATTAATTGGTACAAAACAAACGATGTCAAATGGGACGGAGAAGAACAGCCCATCACTTACGATGCGTCCAAACCGACCGTCGCCATCGCCTTTTACAAATCTTATTTCCCGGACAAAATGGAACCGATCGCCAAGCTCATTGAAGAACTTGAGAAAACGGGCGTGAACGTCGTCGCCGCTTATTGCGAATCGCCGACATCCTTTGACACCGCCGACAGCGGCGGCGCTTATTTCATCGCCGGTGAAACAGATATTGTTTTGAACTACCGGTACATCGGAGAACACCGTTTCAACCAAACAAACTTGGACATTCCGGTTTTCAACATTTTGATTGTCGACTCGGCCGCCGACTGGGAAACATCCACCCATCCACTCGGCAACAGTTCCACGAAATTGGTCAACCAGGAACTTCAAGGATTTATTGACCCGATTGCAATTGTTTCAACTGAAGTGATCGACGGCGCCACGGTTACAAAACCAATGAATGAACAAATCGATTGGTTCGTCAGCCGCATCAACGCGCAAATTAACCTTCAGCAAACCGCCAACGCCGACAAAAATATCGCTGTTGTTTACTATGACCACGGCGGCGGCAAAGCCAATATCGGCGCGTCTTATTTGGATGTTCCGAACAGCACCGTCGAGCTGCTGAAAGGCATGGAAACGGCCGGATACAACATTGACACGTCAAAGGCACCCGATGCCGACGCCCTCATTCAGTCCATGCTCGCTCAAGGAATTAACGTTGGCGGCTGGGCACCCGGAGAACTTAAAAAATTGGTCGGCGACGTCAGCATTCCGGAAAACACCGATATTTATGATAACGGAAAAGCTGTTTTCATTTCCAAAACCCTTTATTTGGAATGGTTCCGCGACGTTTATTTGGGCGATTGGTTTGAAGCGACGATCGCCGGTTTGGACCCGGCGGAACAAACCTCAAAGAGAACGGCTCAAGAACAACTGTACCAAAGCAAACTGAAAGAAGTGGAAGACCTTTGGGGAACGGCACCCGGCAACATCATGGTGTACCAAGACAAATACATCATCATTCCGTACATCGACGTCACCGACGAATCCGGCACCGGAGACGGACGCGTCATTTTGACGCCGCAGCCGTCGCGCGGAAATGCCGAAAGCATTGAAGTGATGTACCACGACACCAACATTCCGCCGAATCACCAATATATCGCCTTTTACCTGTGGCTCCAACACAAGAATGATTTGCAATCCGCTCCGCAAGAACTCGGATTTGACGCGGACGCCATTATTCACCTGGGCCGCCACGGTACGCAGGAATGGCTCCCCGGAAAAGAAACGGCATTGTCCAGATATGACTGGCCGGCCGTGATGGCCGGACACGTGCCGATTATTTATCCGTACATTGTGGACGGCGTCGGCGAAGGAATGACAGCCAAGAGGCGTGGAAACGCGGTTCTTGTCGACCACATGACGCCGGCAATCATTTACGCCGAACTCTACGGCGATTACGCCATACTGAGCGGCAAGATTCAATCTTACCAATCGCTCCAGGACGGCGACACCAAAAATGAAACGAAAGCAACGATCATCACTCTGTTGAACACGACTGCTATTGACATCCGGCTCGGAAAAACAAAAGCCCAACTGACCGGCATGGACAACGCGGATTTCGAGAAAGAGTTGGAGAAAGTGGACGACGTTTTGGAAGATTTGAGATCAAGCTACATGCCGTACGGACTTCACATCCTTGGAAAGCCGATGGAAGGAGATGTGTTGGTACAAATGGTCTATTCCATGATGGGCGCCAACTATGTCAATAATGTAACGAACGCCGGCTTGAGTCAATCACAAGCTTACAGTTTGCTGAAGCAGGCTGTTTTGGATGGCGAGTCGCCAAAAGGTATTGCAGCCGGACTTTCAATCTCTTCTGACAACAAATACATTTTAACCAAAGAACTGAACCGCGCCAGAGAATATGGAAACTATTTGGGAAAGCCGCTTTCCTTACCTGACTCCGTGGAAGTGATCTATTATAAACTGGATATTTCAGACACGGAATCATATTCCAAAAACGCAACTGCTGCCGGTTTGACGGAGAGCCAAGCCTATTCCATTTTAACCGACGTCGTTGTCAATAGTAAGACGCCGGAAGAAGCTTTATCGACTTATTCAACGCTGACACCGGCACAAAAAACAAGCTTGACGGCGGACTTAACAAAAGCAATTCAGTATAAAAATGAATTCTCAAAGCATGACCGAGAAATCGATCAAATTTTAAACGCCCTCAATGGAAAATATATTGAGTCCAAAGTCGGCGGCGACCCTGTTTCCCGGCCGCACGTGATGCCGACCGGCGGCAACTTCCAAACCATCGACCAACGGCTTGTTCCGTCCAAAGAGGCTTGGGACGTCGCCGTCAAACTCACGGACGAATTGCTGAGAAAATATTACGAAGAGCATGGCGAGTGGCCGAAATCCATTGCTTTTGTTCTTTGGGCCGGTGAAACCACTCGTCACGAAGGTGTGATGGAAGCGCAAATCATGTACTTGATAGGCGTCAAACCGAAATGGAGCAGCACAAATATCGTGGATGCTTCCAACTTTGAAGCGATTCCGGCCGCCGACTTAAAAGTAACGCTCAGCAACGGAACGGTTGTTCAAAGACCACGCATCGACGTTGTCGTTGAGATTTCCGGTCTTTACCGCGACACTTTCCCGGACAAAGTTTTGATGCTTGACCGCGCCGTTCGTTTCACTTACACGCTCGACGGCACCAATTACATCAAAGAAAATACGGACGCTTTGATCAGTAAGGGATATTCCAAAGACCAATCGCTTTCCAGAGTCTTCGGACCGGCTGCCGATACCTACGGCGTCGGCATGGAAACAGCTATCGGTTCAACCAACACCTGGGACGACAACAACAAATTGGCGGACTTCTTCATTTCCAGAATGGGATACGTCTACAACAGTCTCGGCAGCTGGGGATCGGAAAACAACCAACAGCTTTACAAAGACAACTTGGGCAAAGTCGACGCGACGGTGATGAGCCGTTCGTCTCCGCTTTACGGCGTCCTTGACAACGACGACGTCTACCAATATTTGGGCGGCCTTAATTTGGCAGTTGAAAAATCAAGAGCTGACGGCAAAAAGCCGGACTCGTACATTACAAACCTCCAAAGAGCCGGCGGCGCCGAGATGACAACACTTGGGGATTACTTGGGCAACGAATTGATTTCAAGACCGCTCAACCCGAAATGGCAGGAAGGTATGCGTGAGCACGGTTATGCCGGCGCCCGCGAAATGGACAAAGCCATTGAAAATCTGTGGGGCTGGGCGGCATTAAATCCGGACTTGATCACAGACAAAATGTGGAACGACATTTATGAGGCGCTTTTGACCGGAGACAACGAAGAATGGCTCAAAAATGATCCGAACAACGCGTACAGCTATCAATCTGCCGTCGCCCGTATGCTTCAAGTGGCGACCAAAGAAGACGGCAAATACTGGAACGCCGATTCAGCCGTTCTGAACGATTTGATCAACCAATATGTTGACTCCGTCGTCCAGCATGGCGTCGCCTGCTGTGACCACACCTGTGGCAACCCGTTCTTTGATCAGTTCATCGCGGGACAAATGTCTGTGGCCGGCGTCAGTGAAGAAAAGCAAAAGCAATTCTTGGACACATTGAAATTGGCCACCGAACGCGAGATTGAACCCACCCCCGGATCCAAAACTTCCGGCGGAAGCGGCGGTGGCTTTGGAACGGCGGCTGTTGTCAGCGGCGATTCCGGCGGCGAGGGCGGCGAAAGTAGCGACACCCCGGACCAAGGAGACGCCGGCGCCGGTTACGGCACCGACCTCGGACAAAAATCCGGCAACGTGGAAGGCTACCAAATGATTGAAAAGACGGCGGACGGAGCGGCCTCAGCCATTCGCGACTTCATGGAAAATCCGACTTTTTCGGCCTCCAGCTTTGTCGCGATTGCGCTTGTGATTTTGGCCGTCGGTGCTATATTCTACGGCCAAAGAAAGAAAAACATGTAAATCGACAACGAAAAAATGAAAGGAAAAGAGTTCAATTGGATTGTTTTTCTTTCATCTTTCTTTTTTCATTTTTCGTTCTTTTCCAAGGAGTTGTATTTTTTAACGGAAATTTATCAATTATACTTGATTTAGATTTATAAAAAAGCATAATTTTATAAATTAAACTTTTTTTAACAAAAAATGAACACCAATTGAACGTTAGTCAAAAAGATAACACATATTTCCCATTTGAATAGATATATATACTTTTGACAGTATTAGTTGAGTGATAAGAGACCTTTGGGTCATTTCTTTTAAATTTAAAAACCGGTTGAGTTTTCTTTTTTCCTCAACACGATTATTGACGTTGCGCCTGTTGCGGGGTATAATCTCCGTGCCGCTTTTTGTTTTTCAAAAAGCATCAGACGACGGTTTAAGTCCGTCGGGCGGCAAATCTGACATCCGTTTCAGAAAAAAACGATACCCCAGAAATAGGAAAAAACAACAACAAACAAAACAAACTTTACCCGTCAAAAGGTAAACCATTCATCAAAATAGATTCGGGAATCCCGGCCGCGGTGCAACGCGGCCGAGACATTTACCCCAAATACGCTTGAGAAAAGATGTCCTGCAGCGTAAAGAGGCAAGTTCAATTTATCGGATATTCGGATATAATTCTTCCGCCGAAACTTCTCTTTTGCTTTTTTCTTTTCCCGCGCGCCTTTGGAGCGTCGAATTCCACCACGAGAATATTCCCGAATCTTATTTTAACCGAATTTCGCCGGCCGTTTAAAATCCCGACTCGTTCCTCGAAAAACCCCTCGGACAAGATCAAAAACGACCTCGACGTTGTTTAAAACCGACAATAGACCCTCAAGCAACATTCAAACTCCAAAATAAAACGCCGGCGAGATTCGGGTCAAAATAAAAACAAAGCAGCAGAAGCCGTCGAAAAATGAAAAACGGGGGATGCGAAAATAAAATTAATAAAATAAAAATCAATCAAAAAAATAAGTCAAAAATATATCAAGCGCCGCTTTACAAGATGAAAACGCTGAAAAGCGAAACGGTTCAAACCCGTTGGGCGGCAAAAATCATGAAATCGTCCGAAAAATCACAAAATAAAAAACGGATTCCGGTCATGTTCCCGCATGACCGAAACGAAATCTTAGGATGGACAAAGTTGTCTTAAATTGTATACAAATCAGAAAAAAGTTCCTCTTGGAACGCAATTTAAAGAACGGGTTTTTAGTTAATAAACCTTTCTTCAAGTTGTCAATCATTATTTGATTAATATAATTTTTCAGACAAATATCTCCTTGATTTTGTTTCACGCCGCCTCATGGTGGAATTGGAATTCGGTTTTTGATTGGCCGACAACCTGAGCGGCGTTTTTTCGAACGGTTTCGAAGAATCGAGACGTGAAAACGTAAATGAAACTTAAATAAAAAATCAAAGGAGATTTTTAAAATGAAATTAACAAAAATTTTAATCCTTGCCCTTGTGGCCATGTTGGTTTTAACAGTTGCCCCGATGGCAATGGCCGGAAACGGCAATGACCAAGGCGGTAACAACAACAACCAAGGCGGTAACAACAACAACCAAGGCAATGGCAACAACAGCACCGGCGCTAACCCGGTTACCGGCGGTTCTAATACAGTTGCTGCAAAAGGCACAGCAGCGAATCCGTACAAAATCTTGTATCTTGGATGGAGCTGGAACGGTACAAACTGGACAACGGGCTTGCCGGACTCCGGCAAAAGCATGGGCTTCTACACAGGAGCAACGCAACACGGCGTTTCCACATACAACTTCAGCTACAACGGTATCTACTACACACACGTGTACTGCGATTTTGATTCTTGGAATACCACCGTCATCCCAGCATCATTCTACGACAGCAGTGTAATGGGACAAGATTATGATCTGTACATCGGTGACATGTTCTACTCCAGTTACTACAACGGCCTCAATACAAACTACTTAAATGCGATGGATGCCGAATTTAATGGTTCCTCCACATTCACGGCATCTGTTTTTGCAAGCTACAACAATCAAACCTGGGCACCGAGCTACTTTGACTACAAAGACACGCTTGCTCTGACTCCCAATGCGTCTGATGATGCTGAATGGTTTGATGAATGTTTGACACTTTCAGGAGCAACAGCAGAATCCGCAGCCTGGAGCCAATATTTGGTTTTGATTGACGGATACTTTAACTAAAATATTGATTCTGCCATGTGAAAACAATCTGATTTTAGGTGTTTGGACATGGCGTTCTCAATGCATTAGTTTGCGGCAGCAATTGCTGCCGCATTTTAATTTTTAAAATTTTTGGATTTTGTTAGCTATTTTTACAAGGGAATTGAAAAATGGAGGAATGAAAAGTGAACAAACGTGTGGTTTCAAAAAGTTTTATTTTTACCATATTATTAACAGCATTATTGTTCTTGATGCCTTTGGCTGCAGCAGACGATGACTCGACTGTTAACATTACTTATGTCGGATTTAATTCACCGGATACATTTTCAGCAATTGAAACAATCATTCCAAGGCATTTGTCCAGCCTGCCGGACAATTATAAAATAAATTATAATTATATCTCCGGCTACAATACAACAGATTCGGGTGAAAAAGACTGGTACAATTACAGCCCCGAATTATTGGAATTTGTTTCAGACACCGGCGATCTCTCTGCTCAAGATATTGTTATTTTTGATATGGTTTTTGTCAAAGGACTTCCGGGTGGTGACGGGACATCCATATTTGATGATTTAAAAGTGGCAAAAGAAGTAAACACCAATTTAAAAATTATTCAGATTCGAGCGGATGAAGTCGGTACAGACGATTTGTTCTACACGCAAGCGGATGAAAATTTGGTTTATTATCTCAGTTTGCCATTCTATGCGCATACTTTCGATACACAGGGGGAAAAGAGATATCCTGAAGGGAATGCGAGATTTGAATCTACGAATGGTCCCCTCCGTGCGGAAGGCCGGACCTTAACTCACTTAATTACCACCCATTTACTCAAAACATACGCCCCTGAAAAAGCGGAATTGCAGAACATTCCGGATCAAGATAAAATGAACATTTTGTATGTCGGCTATGATTTCGGCGGAACTTCAGCTTCACGTAATTCAGGTGTGGAGGGGTTTAATTCTTTTGTTGATGTTTTCAGAAAAACAATGTATGTAGATTATTTTGACCAGATTCAAGCCGTTTCATACGGTACGACGCCGGATGGTTCCCCTTTTATTTTTGATGAAACAAATAAAGTCCTTTACAATCATGATTGGTACAGTAATGAAACTTTAACGCGAAACATTGCGGTTCAAAATATTGATCTTGATTCGGTTGACGTTATCATATTGGATGGTTTCTTTGACAATGAAATCTTAGAAGAGTTTGAAGGTTTCTTTGAGATGGCGACTGATAAAGGAATTATTTTAATCTTTAACAATATATATGTATCGAGTACATCCAGTACACAGTTTTTAGTTTTTGCAAGTCCTGATGGTGAATTTAGTTCCAGCTCTGATGCTGATATAGCTATTAAGTTGAATTATCCAGACTCGAATAATGTTTATCTTATTCGACAAATACCCCTAAATTCTATATTTTATTTTGATAGTCCGCTCAGTAATAAGCGGGGAGACACGGTCGCGAGTTATTCGTGTTTTTCTCAATTCGGTTCTGAGTTTGTTCAAGGAATGCGTATACCAACCGCCACTGCATATTTGACTTTGCCCAGTGGATTTATTTTCCACCCGGTTGCCAAAATGTATTTCGAAACGACCGAAGAATACATGTCGTGGTATAAATATCAAAGCGGAAGATATACGGATGGTGCTCCTTTCATCGGAATTTTTGGCTTTTCTTCTGTTTATTACGGCCCAATGCAGACGCTTACTGAAATTCTTGAAGGAAAGGGTTACAACGTCATTGTCGGTGGCGGTGACGCCGACGGCGTTTATGATGATATGACCGGATACTTCCTTGATGCAAACGGAGACTGTTATGTCACTTGTTTAATTTCTCTGAAAAATTGGGCATTAAATTACGGCAACCAACAAGAAGGCGTCTATGAATTGGAGAAGCTGAACGTTCCGGTTATTAAAGTGGTCGGCAGTTCGGGATGGGGAGAAACCACCGGCTATGATGCCAATTCCGGAATTTCAGCCAGCACATTTACCTGGATGGCATCCCCCTCAAACGTGGACGGTATGATTGATTTCATTGGCTACAACGATGAAAACAAAGAATGGATTACCGACCGCGCGATTGCCTGGGCGGAACTCAACAACACATCCAATGCCGACAAAAAAGTCGTCTTCATGTACTACAACTATCCGCCCGGAAAAGAAGAAATCGGCGCCAATTATTTGAACGTCATGAGAAGCTTTGCCGGCGACGGTGCGAAAGACCGCGTGACAGCCGGATGTTCAACGGTTGCCATTACTGAACCGGATTACCAAGGCATTTTCCGGGAACTCCGGACGGATGGCTACAATGTCAAAATCGATAAGCTTCCGCTTGTGACAATTGAAACGGGCGGAAAATATGCGTTTGATTACACCGTCACGGATGAAAAATTAATTCTCAACGAAGAAAACCTGATCAACTTGATTTACGCCCAAGGCATCAACGTCGCCGGTTATGCGCCGGGCGTTTTGGACACGATGGTCCGGCAGCGCGTTGACTTCATTGACGCCGGCAACGACCCGGACGACTGGTGGGGCTGCGAACTGATTCCGGTCAGCGACTATCTGAAATGGCTGGAACATGAAACCACGCCGAAATCTGAGGGTGGAAAC
Organism: Methanolapillus africanus; assembly: GCF_032714475.1. Taxonomy (NCBI): domain Archaea; kingdom Methanobacteriati; phylum Methanobacteriota; class Methanomicrobia; order Methanosarcinales; family Methanosarcinaceae; genus Methanolapillus; species Methanolapillus africanus. The sequence goes on from NZ_JAWDKD010000021.1 coordinate 166,302, forward strand.
GGAACGATGGATCAGAAACTGTACAACGACCTGGTCAAAACGTGGGGAACGCCGGCGGCTTTCGGACCGATTCCCGCAAATACCGCGGCAGACGCCGCTTGGGGCGGTATGATTTGGAACGACAAAGACAATATTGTCGGCGGCGGCGCCGATCGCAACTATGTCGTCGTCCCAATGATCAAACTCGGCAACATCCGTATCATGCCGGAACCAAACCGGGCACTGGCCAGCGATAAAGCCTTAGATTCCGCAACCTACCACAGCGGCGACTTGCCGCCGACGCACCAGTACGTCGCCACTTACTTCTGGCTCAACCGCGGAACAGCGGACAGCACGGGCTCCGGAGAAACCGGATTTTACAACGGTGAAGACTGGAAAGCCGACGCTGTGGTTCACTTCGGAACCCACGGCACACAGGAATGGCTGCCCGGAACGTCCGTCGGACTTTACAGAACACATGACTGGGGACCGGTTTTGCTCCCGGACATTCCGAACATCTATCCATATATTGTCGCTAACGTCGGTGAAGGTTTGACGGCGGAATACCGCGGCAACGCCGTGATTATTTCCCACCTGACGCCACCAATGGTCAAAACGAGACTCTACGACGATATCATCGATATGGAAACAGCCATTCGCGGTTACCAAAAACAAGTCTCCAGCGGCATGACCGATACGGCAATTTTGGGCGCTTACCGCCAAATCATTGTCGAAGACGTCTACAAACTCGGCTGGAACGACGCTTTCCCCGAACAGTTTGCGCTCTACAAGAAAACAGTTGCTGCAGATAAGTACCGCAATGGCGACATCAGCAAAGTGAAAGACTCAGATCTCAAAAAAGTGACGGACAAAGATGTGACGGACTATTTGGTGTCCAACAAAGACGGCGTTTTTGATATTTTCCTTGAAAACCAACTTCACAGTTTCGTGGAATCCATTAAGGAAAACAGTTTGTCTTACGGCACCCACACCTACGGCACGTTCAACGAAGAACAAATCGCGCCGATGGTTTGGAACATGTGGAGCCGGCAAGGCTTTGACGATATTCTTCTGGACACCTACTTTGACGACGTCCAAAGCATTCCGACCACCAACAAAGGTTTGACCTATCCGAACGGAACGGCGATTCCGGACGACGATGTCAATTCCAAATATACGGAAGACGATGTTTTGAAATTTGTGGAAAAAATGACGGATTACGGTACAACAACGCCGAATGCCGCTCAAATTCGAACAGATTTGCAAACGGTGTTTAACAAAGAAACCGGAACGCCGGAACAAATCAAAGCGAAAGAAGATAAAATGATTTACTTCCTGCTCGGTCCGGCCGGCACCATTTCAGACATGACCAATTATGCAACAGCCGAAGATGTTGTTTGGGCGTGGCAAAACACATTCATCGGTGATGAAACAACACAGACGACCAAAAGCATGTACGACCAAATGGTTGACGATCTCTTTGAGTTCTATTTCTACTTTGAAGTTCCGGCAAAATTAGCAACGGAAGACTCAACAAAAGGATCGCGCCAAGACACGAAAGGCAACTATTTGAATGACGCTGAAATGCGAAAGGCAATGATTCAGTTTATCGAAGATGTTCGTGCCGGCCCAATGACATATGAAAACGTTGAAAAAGCACTGGCCAAAGATATCGGAATGACAACAACCGCTCGTCCCTGGTACAACGACCAAATGACATATATGATGCTCGCGAACAACCGCATCGACTACGGCAACGCTCTTCAGTCTTGCGGACCGTCCGAAATGAACGCGCTGAAAAATGCGCTTTCCGCCGGATACATTACGCCGTCTCCCGGAAACGATCCGGTTTTGAATCCGAACGTTTTGCCGACCGGCCGCAACTTCTACGGCATTGACCCGTCCACTTATTCAACGCCGGCCGCCTGGCGCGTCGGACAAGCGATGGGTGAGCAGCTTCTGATTGATTACTACCAAAAGTACGGCGAATTCCCGAAAACGGTTTCTTTCATGCGCTTTGGTGTGGATTTCATTCAGGACGAAGGAACGCTGGAAGCGTGTTTGTTCTATTTGCTCGGCTGTGAGCCGACTTGGAACGCACAGGGTGTTTTCACAGGCGCCAAACCGGTTGTTCAAGGCGATTCGAATTATGATGAAATGTTTAAATTGACATTTAAGAACGGAAAAGGAAAAACCGTCACCGTTGACCGCCCACGTGTGGATATTGTTTACAACTCCGCCGGTATGCGCGACGGTTACGGTAGCATGCTCCGGTACATTGACCGGGCGGTGAAAGCGGTCGCGAATCTGGAAGACGGCGCAGACCGCAGTTCCGTCACAAACAATGTCAAAATCAACGTTCAAGACATGATTGAAATTCTCAAAAAAGCCGGACTATCCCAATCAGAAGCCGAAAAATTGGCAACAGCCAGGGTTTTTGCGCAGGAGCTTGGAAACTATGAAATCGGAACCGGCAACCTGGTCAGCGCGAGCGGCAACTTGGATCCGAATTCACCGACTTATCAGGACGATTTGAAAGCGATCACGGACATGTATTTGGCAAAAATGGGTTACCTGTACACGGAAGATAACTGGGGCGAAAGCAGCGAGGCGATTACCAAAATGCTTCAAGCGCTTCTCGGACGGACCGACGCGTCGATTTTCGCCAGCGCCGGCAACCTGTACGATTCCTTGGACAACGACGACGTGTTCCAATACTTCGGCATTATGAATATGGCGTCGTCCATGTACGATAAGGACGGAAATTACATCAAAGACAAAAACCAATGGAAGATGCCTCAAACCTATATTGCGGACACCAGCAACATTCACAACTATAAGGATGGAGACAAAATCGTGTATACGGCCGCCGAATATATCCAGAAGGACATCACTGCGAGACTGCTCAATCCGGAATGGATGCAAGGTCAAAAAGAAGCCGGATACAGCGGCGCGATGATGATAGCCGAATATATCGAAAACTTTTACGGGTGGTCCGTTGCCAGTAACGGCGAACTGATCGGTCAGGAAACGTGGAACAAGGTGTTTGAAGCATTCGCCAACGATCCGGACATGGTGGACTGGATGTCAAGCACTTCGCCGTATGCGCTTCAGTCCGTGACGGCGCGCATGATTGAAGCGTCCAGAACAGGTTACTGGGACGCCAATGACGAGCAAATGAAACAGCTAATGGAAACATATGTGAAAGACGTCATTGAACACGGCGTTGCTTGCTGCCACCACAGCTGCGGCAATCCGTCCTTGGACAAGTTCATCGCCGGGCAAATGTCCGTTCTCGGATTGACGCCGGATGAAGAAAAAGCCTACTGGGAAGCTGTGAAAGATGCAACTGAACGTGATAAGCCGTCGGAAACATCTAAACCGACATCGTCCACCACCTCCGGCGGCGGTTTCGGAACAGCGGCGGTTTCAAGCGGACCAACGGCAGATGGCTCGAACGCCGGCGACACGCCTTCAGAAGGATCAGACGTCGGCGGCGGCTACGGAACAGACGGCACCACCCCGGGAACACCCGGAACGCCGGTTTCCGGATATGAAATGACGACGTCCATTCAAAACGCCGCCAATTCCGTCAAGGATTTCATTGCAAATCCATCGTTCTCGGCGTCCAGTATGATTGCGGTCGCTTTGGTGATTTTGATCATCGGCGCCGTGTTCTACGGCTACCGGAGAAAAGGAATTTAAGACAAAAGTTAAAACAAAGTTAAAAAAGAAGGATTTTCCTTCTTTTTTCTATTTTTTATTTGATTCTTTTTTATTATCATTTCTTCTTGCGCCACCCGACGCGCGCGTTACAGCAATACTTTTCACCGACGCTTCCAAAAAGGAAGGATATTTTTTGAATTTCAAATATTATCCAAAAAGATAATAAATATAATCTAAAAACGATTCTTTATATAATTTCCATCGCCTATACTTTACTTCATGGAAGCAATGGCATTTTTGATTGTTGTTGGTATTCTGTCCAGTGTATTTATATTCGGACTGAAAACCGGTGTAGGCTGCGGATTTTCAAGCGTTAAATGGCCGGTGGTTTTCGGTCTTTGCGCGCTGTATTTTGTGATTGCGCTTGTGGCGGGCTATTTCATGGACGCGATTGACGTCACTTCTTTTATGAGTTCATCGCTGGCAACGGCCATTCACATCACATTGGCGCTCTTCTTGGTTTTCGGCGGCATTTACACCATGAAAAAATGGAATGCCGGCTGCGACGTGTCCAAAAAAACATTTTTGATTCTCGTTTTTCCGTGCCCGGTTTGTATGGCGGCGCTCCTCGTCTCTTGTGTGGCGTTGTCGACCGTGGTCACAATTGACGGCGTTCTCATCGGCGCCATCGTCGGCATTGTTTTTGTGATTTCAATCATTGTGTCGACGCTGTTCATGAAAAATTTGAACAAAATTTCAAGCTACCTCGGCATTCCGATTTCCGGAACGCCCGATACTCTCGGCTCCGTGATGGTTTTCATCGGACTCTTTTACTTGGCGGCCGCCGCCATGATTCCGGCTTACATCAGCGCAGGCGGAAGTCAATCCGCCACGCCGACGCCGTTTGGAACGGTCGAAATGGGCGCTCTTGCCGCTGCTTTTTTGTTGATTCTCTTCGGCGCCTTGATCGCAAAGGCGGCGGACAGTTCCATCAAGAAAAACCAATCGAAAACAAAACTCTCCTAAAGGAGGTTTTGACTTCATTTTTCAAAATATTGAATCAATTTTTTAAAAATAAGGTTTCCGGATTTCACTTTTGATCTGAACCTCATTTTTTATTTTAAATGATTATTTGGGTTTTCAAATTTTAAGAAAATATTTCAAAAACAAGTATAGGTGACTATGAATGGAGATTAATTTTTTAACAGATTTTGGTTCGGCGATTTCGTACATCATGTACATTTTTTCAAACGCGCTTTTGTACCCGGTCATGATTTTGTTGATGCTGCTTGTCGTCGTTATTTTAATGATGACCGGCGAATACATCACGGAATACACCCGCCGGCACAAGGATTCGGTTGGTTTTGAAAAAACCTTAAACACGATGTCAAAAACGCTGAAAGAACCCAACGGCAAAGAAAAGACCGCCGACATGTTGAAAAACATGGATGGGCAATCCCAAATGGTGGTTTCCTTTTCAAAGAACATCGCCGATTATGTGAAAGACGACAATTTGTTATCGGTCGGACGTTTAGCCGACGATTATGAAATCAAAATGGTGAAGCGGACGGAAAAAACCAGAATCATCACCACCGTCGGCCCGATGCTCGGCCTTATGGGAACGCTTATTCCGCTCAGTCCGGCTTTGCTCGGCCTCACGTCCGGCAACATCGACGAACTCGCGTCTAACCTTGTGATCGCTTTCGCGACAACCGTCGTCGGTTTGTTCTCTGCCGGCATCGCTTACTGTCTGACCGTCGTCCGGTCCCGCTGGTACTGGCAAGATATGATTGACATCGACTACATCATCGACGTTTTGGAGGCGAAAGAGTGAGCCGCCGGGCCAGAAGAGGACGGCGCGGTTCAACATTCGCCAAGGTCGAAGTGGAGAATCCGATGGCCAGCGTCGGCAACGTTTTTGACGTCGCCATGGTTTTCTCGGTCGCCTTGCTGGTTGCATTGGTGATGTCGTTCGGCATCTCGGAATTGCTGACCGAAGACTCCGTCACGATTGTGAAGAATCCGGGCCAGGACAACATGCAAATCATCACCAAAACCGATCAGGGCATTGAAATTATGGAAATCAACGCTGAACAACAAATCGGCGGCGGTATCGGCGATGTTCTCGGAACGGCGTACCGACTTGAAGACGGCCGTGTGATTTATGTTCCGGACAACAATTCGACAAACACAAACAATACAACCGTTCCCAATACGACAAATTCAACCAACGGCAGCGCGTCTTAAGCGCGCGGTTCAAAGACCGATATGGGTTCGGTCTTTGGGTTTTCTTTTTTCATATTTTCTCTTTTTTATTTTTATCAAACCGATGGGCAAGGGTAATGCGCGCGGACGGCGGCGGTAAAACCCAAACTGCAGCTTTATTTTCGAGACGAGTTCATTTTATTCATTCTCATTCTTTTTTCCGGCCGTCATACCAAATGTAAACAGCAAATCCAACAATAATGAGGGCGACCAAAGCAAGCCCGAGAATTGTGTCGCGATTATCAGGCGTTTCATTCAAATATTCATACGGATCAGGATCCGGCGAATACCACATATCATCGAAAACAACGATCGGATAGTTGTCAATACCGTTTTTTCGGCCGATTTGCGTGTAAACGTCAATGAAATACTTATCCACGTCAATCACATCCAAACCATTTTCATCAACGCCGACGACTCTGTAATCTGCCGCCATCCGATCCCGAACGCGGTAATCAGAATAATTGAGTCCGAACGTGCGGACGACGGTTTCAACAAATTCAAGCTGCTGATGCCATTCATAAGATTCACGACCCGCCGCAATCGAGGGAACGGTTCCGGAAATCCGAACCGTATGCTCGTTGCTCTTCAAATTTTCAAATTTTTCCGGATCGGTGCCCGGATAATTGTCAATATTTTTCTGAGCCTCCGCTTCTTTGGCGATCTCGCTCGGAATCGGAAAACCGGAACGAATAATCACAACCGGCAGGTTTGAAACGTTATAAGATTCACCCCGGACCGTGTACACCCGGACAATTTCATCCAATTCGGCGTCCGTCACATTGTATGCCGTGTTGACGTAAACAACCACATGATCGCGTTCATATTCATGGTCAAACCGTTGAAATCCGGTCGCGTCGCGTTCCGGAAATTCGTTGCGTTTGACTTCTTTGATGACGTCGTGAAGGCCAACATAATAATAATGAGCATCCATCTTTTCCCGGTCAAAACTTTTGGGAACGGTTCCGGAAATACGAAGCGTATTCGGATCTTTTTGTAATTTATTGAAGGCAGCGGGATCCTGATTGACGCCGTAAGCAATCGCCAATGTGATGATCGGATAATCCAAAAACACCAACGGCACATTTGAAACGTTGTTCTTTTTTCCGGCTTCCTCATACAGGAGAATAATTTGGTCCAATTCCGCATCCGTCGAATTGTTCACATCAATGCCGATTTCAATATATCCTTCTCCTTTGACTCTTTGGAAATAAAAAGGTCCGCCGTTTCCGTAAAGATGATATTCTAAAGATACGGGATCCAAGTCTTTTGAAACATTGAACAGCTGCATTCCCCAGTCGTAAGTTTCTTCGCCGGATTTGGTTTGCGGAATTTCGCCCGAAATTTTAAATGCATCATCGAGCATACCCGTATCATTTTCCAGAAACAATTCATTCAAAAGGTTCGGATTTGTGACCGGAATCCGGTCAAAAACATTGCTTTCCGACGAATTGTCTGAAGCGGAAAGATTGGAACCGTTTTCCTGAGCGAAAACCGGCGCCGTCAATAAAAGAATAGCAAAGAGAACGCCGATTGAAATGAGTTTTTGGTTGGATTTCATTTTTAAATTCATGCGACAACATCCTGAAAATTGCTATCAGATAATAAAATCATGTCCTGATTTTATTTAGAAGTTCGCACAGCGATAAATAGAGAAAATCAAATCAGAGAGATGTGATCAAAAAAGAAAAAGCCGGTATAAACCGGCTGATTTGAATTTCGAAGACGGGTTAAAGTATAAACATAAACGCCATAAACGCCCAAGTTTGACCGGCATTTCGATTGAGCAAAATGTAAGGCAATCCCAAAATAATACCGATGGCAAAGCTGGAAAGACCCACGGTAAGATCGCCCTTGGTAAGGGCATGCGGCAATCCCCATATAATTCCAAGCAGCAATCCGCCCCAGGGAATCTTATTAAGCGAGGTCGCCGCTTCCCCGGCTTTTTGGCCAAAAGCCACAAGGATGAGGCAAACCAGCATTTCAAAAATATAATAAATGTTTTGCAGGATAAAATCCACCCAACCGTAAGCACCCAACCTTGTGATGGCGCTTTGATATTCAAGCCAAGGCTTAAACCCGCCCCAAAGCACAAACATGAAAACCGTTACAAGAACCACCAGGATGATGCAAAGAAGAATGCCACGTTTCGTCGTACCTGTTTGAACTTTGAACAGATTAAAATTAAATTTTTTGTGAATGAAATTCAGCAAAAGATATGATCCGACAATCCAAATCATAATTGTCGTGATATGCGCGCCGCAGGACGTCGCCAGTTTTGATAATTGGAATTGCTCCGCAAGCATTCCCCAGAAAAAAGCACTCAATACATCTGAAAACAAAATAATAAATGCCGAACCGATAATAAAAACATACCAGAACCATTTAATTTTAGATTCTTGCGTTTGCAATAAATTGACCTCCGTAGATCCGTTTTTTAGAGAATATTAGAATTATATCGGATTTTATCCCGAATGAGAAGACATGAAAAAAGGAAATAGCCGGCGAAAACCGACCGTTTTGAATTTTGAAATTGAACAAATGATTGTCCTTTATATTTTGCCCGGATTGCGGACGTCATACCAAACGTAAGCGCCCATAGCCACAACCGTGATAACGGTTCCGACGATGCCGAGAACCCACCAGTAAAGCGGCGTTTTCATAGACATCGTGCCTTCATCGGCAGATGCCGCATCTGTTTCCGCCAAAGCGGGGGAACCGAACAAAAGAACGGCAGCCAATAAGGCGCCGATGATTGCAGAAAGACGTGTTTTTTTAGAAATCATTTTTTAATACCTCCGTAAAAAGATGAGTAACTTGCCCGAAACGCGCCCCAACGCGCAGCGGCACTTCCCGGCCGTAAAGGGAGGAAATCCGGAAGATAGAAAAAAGTATATTTAAAATATTATAAATAATTTCGGATTTCTTTTTTTTATTTTTAATAAAGTCGACCGTTCTGTTAAAAATAAATTTCCCGGTTGTATCGGCTCTTTTTGAGAGATATATAATAGATGCGGCATTATAGAGAATATCCAAATAAAACGTTGCTGTCTTTCGGTGCCTCCAAACGTTCACCGGAACTGCCGTAATGTCGAATTTTCGACGCGACGGTGATCGTGTAGCTTTCAAAAAGAGAATCTCGCCCTTGCTGCTGGTTCATGCGGTGCGCCGTTTGATTGCGCCATTTTTCAACAGCCTCTTCGTTTTCCCAAACAGACAAACTCAGCAGCTTTCCGTCATGGGTGAGACTGGAAAAACGCTCCGCCCGAATGAGCCCTTCGCTTTTGATGAGATCGTTTCTCAAACAGGCCGCAGCGGCCAGGTAATCATCCATGCCGCTTTTTTTGACGACCACTTCAAACAAAACAAAAATCATAACAAGAACCTCGATTGTATGTGTTTTAATTTATCTGCGCCGTATGACACAGAATTAAAGAGCGGTTCCTTTCGCCGGAACAGACAAATGGGACATGTCGACGCCTTCCAATTCAAGCAATTGAATTTTTTTATCGACGCCGCCGGCGTAACCCGTTAAGCTGCCGTTTGATCCGACCACGCGGTGGCATGGAATAATGATGGAGATCGGATTGTGTCCGACAGCGCCGCCGACCGCTTGCCCGGACATGCTTTCCCGGTTCATTTGAGCAGCCATTTTTTTGGCAATATCGCCGTACGTAATCACTTCGCCGTAAGGAATGCCGCACAAAATACGCCACACGCCCTGACGGAATTCGCTGCCGACCGGCGCCAGCGGCAATTCCGAAACCGCCGGATTTTCGCCGGCAAAATACCGGTCCAGCCATTTTTTCGCGTCAACGAATACCGGAAGATCGTCTTTTTCCGTCATTTCACCGGAAATGCTGCCGCCATGATACTTTTGCCCTTCAAGCCATAAACCGACAAGATTTTGACCATCGCACGCCAGCGTGATGATGCCGACTGGTGATGAATAGGTTGATTTGTAATACATTTTCTTTCCCCTTTTTTCTTTTTAATTTCCGCTGTTTTCCTTTTTTCTCATTTTTTAAACCCGTCGGAATCGACCGGTTTAAAATCAATTCTTTAAACCCGCCGAAATCGACCAGTTTAAAATCAATTCTTTAAACCCGTCGAAATCGACCAGGTTAAAATCAGAATGCAAATCAAAAATGAAAACAAAAATAAAAACAAAAATAAAAATGAAAACAAAACGAAAATAAAATGAAAACGAAAATAAAAATGAGTGGTAATTGTTATAAAACCGATTACCACGGCTCATTTTTAATGCCGAGTTTATACCCGACAATGTTGGTGCCGACGTGCAAAAGCGGCGTGATGATAATCACCGCAATCAACGGCCAGAACGCCAAGGTTTGGAAGAACCAGGTCCAGGACGTCAGCATCGTCAGCAAAAAGGCGCCGATGAGGAAATCGTATTGGTCGACGAGCGGGAAAGCAGCGCCGCGCGGAAGTCCGATTCTTCTTTTGATAAAACTGAACGTCATGTCGCCGAGAAGCGCGCCGACGGCGAGCGATAAAATGGCGACGCAAGCGGACAAGTCCAGCGCGTCCGGGACGCCGGTGGCTGAAAATCCGGGAAGGGCGATGCCGAAGAAATTGAATCCGAATTTCAACAAAAAGATTTCAATGATTCCGACTAAAAAACCGAGAAGCGTGCCCGCAAAAAAGCCGCGCCAGGTTTTGCCGTCGCCGAGAATCCGGCGGCCGTCTTTCATCGTTTTTCCGCCGTCGATCGGGCGGCCGCCGCCGAGAAGCGCGGCAAAAGAGTTGGGCAAATACGCGGGCAGCATAATCCAAAGACCGACAACGATTGCCGTGACAATTTCAAGAAGCATAATCATCTTTTCCATTTAAAAAATTGAAATAAATGCGAATCATCAAAGATATTTTTTTCTTAAAATGCCTTTATCTTATAATATCGTTATTCTTTAAGTGGACAGCACTTTGACAAATTTAATCTTTCACGCATATTTTCATCGCTGATCCAATCGGAATTTGTTTGAACAGACTGTTCCGCTTCATCCAAAGCTTCCAACAATTGAATCAATGCTTTTTCGGATTCATTCGAATTTGATGATTTCAAACTTGAAATTAAACCTTAGCGTTCGGATATTTCTTCAGACATAATAATCACAAAATTTATGATGTTGTCTTTAGATTTATATTTTTTCAACAGCTTCGATTTTTGAAACATTCGTCTCTTTCTTTTTATTCGGCATCAATTCCGCGAACATAACGCTCGCAAAGACAATCGCTGCACCGAGATACTGAATCGGCAGAAGGTGTTCCGACGCGAACAGATACGCAAACAATGCGGCAAAGACCGGCTCCAAGGCGAAAATTAATCCGATGTGGGACGGCGTCGTATATTTTTGAGCGACCACTTGAGCGATAAATCCGAACGCGCTGCAGAAAATGCCGAGGAACAGAACCGGAACCCACAAGTCAATCGTATTCGGAATGAACGGATCTTCGAAAATCAGCGAAAAAACCAATCCGAAAAGAGCGGTGAAACCGAGCTGAATAATGCCCAAGTTGAGCGGATCCACTTCCGGAATGTCCACGAACTTTTTGGACAGCATGATGTGGGTAGAATAAACGACGGCTGCGAGAACGCAAACCAGATCGCCGAGACCGACGCCCATGGATCCTTCCAAAGTCATCAGTCCGATGCCGATGGTGGCGCAAATGCTGGCGATGATGATTTTCTTTTCCGGAAATTTTCGGTAAGCCAGAGACGACATGATCGGAACGAAAATCACCGTGAGGCTGCCCAAAAATCCGACATTGGAAATGGTGGTGTATTGAATGCCGTAATTGACGCCGGCGAGCGTCAGAAACAACAAAAATCCGAGAGCAACGCCGCATTGGATGGTTTTGGCGTTGATTTTGGAGAAATGGCGGAAAAACAGAAGCACGGCAACGATAAAGCCGACGCTGAAGCGAAGAGCGATGAAATTAAAAATCGGAATCGATTGGATGCCGACGCGGGTAAAGAGATAAGAGAGACCCCAAAAAAAGACGACCATAAACATGAGTAAGTCTGCTTTTTTCTGAGAGTCCATAAAAATTCACGGATGATTTCAATTTATTCTTTCTTTATAATGGTATCTGATAATTTTTTAAATACATTATTTTTATGTTTTGATTTGTTTCAACAATAAAATATTATAACTGAAAAGACAATAAAAAGAAGAACAGAGAGAACAGAGAACAAAAACAGAATAAAGAGATGAAAAAATGAAAAAAGACGAAAAACCAATCCTTTCCAAAGAAAAGCGGTCTGCCGCTGCCGGCCTCATCAAAAAATACCTGGAAGAAAATTCGGACGCGGAAATCGGCCAAATGCAAGCCGAATTTTTGATGGATTTTATTGCCGACAATATCGGCGTTTATTTTTACAATCAAGGCGTCGCCGACGCGATGACTTTTATGGCGGAAAAAACGGAAGATTTGTTTGTGCTCATGAAAGATGAAAAATTGAAATAAATAATAAGTTAAAAGATAAGTAAAAAATAAATTAAAAAGATTAATAAAAATAATAAAGATAATAAATTAAAGAAAATAAATTAAAGATAATAAATGAATCAAATAAACCGAAGGAGAAATTCTGATGGCATTCTCGTTTTCCGATTCCAAAATGACGGTTTTGCCGTTTTCGGAACTGCCGGTCCGCTACCGGATCAGTTCAACCGCTTGGCAGCCGAAGGTGTCTGATTTTGAATCCGGCGCGGAGCTGGCGGAACAGCTTCTCCAAAAAGCGGTTGTCATTTACAATGAGAAAGCGTCGGAAGATTTTGTTGAATTTATGGCGCGCAGCCCGGCGTCCAACTGGGCGCAAACGGACCTGTTCATCGAGCCGGAAAAATATTACCGCCAATACGTTCTGTTTTTGAATGAACGGGGAGAACATTGTTTTTGGATCAATTTCTTCTGCCGGCCGGTCGGCAATTGGAAAGCCAGCCGCGTGGACGTGAAAAACGGCGGAACCTGCTATTTTTCCATCGGACTCAATATCGATACCGGAAAACGGTTTGACTTTTTGGTGAACGGCAAAGAATGAAATTTTCATATGCCGACATTTTTTCGTCGAGCCGTCAAAAATACGATTTACCGTTGCCGTTTTTTGCAAAACGTATATAAAATATATGCGTATTATGTGGTGTATATGATTCATGTAATACCGATTGGGAGCATTACATAATCCATAACCCAAAAAATAATTCTTTTTAAATCATAAGTATTGAAATTATTACGGAGGAGAAAATTATGCCAGCAATTATTGATGAAAACGAGTGCACCGGATGCGGACTTTGTGTGGACGAATGTCCGGCCGAAGCCATTACCCTTTTGGACATCGGCGTCTCCCGTGTTGACCCGGCGGAATGCACCGAATGCGGCGCTTGCGTCGATGTGTGCCCGGTTGCAGCCATCACTTTAGAGTAAACCCAATGAACCGATCTTTTCGGTTTCATTCTTCTTTTTATTTGTTTTTTTTTGAAAAGTATTTTTCTGTTTTGTGTTTATTTTCTTCTGAGCCTTACCGTTTGTATTTGACCGGCAAGCTGCCCGGTAAAAAAGAACAAGCCACGATTTTGAAAAATTGAAAGGATCTGGACAGCCGGATTCGTCGGTTCGCTTTTAAATTGATCGTCCATCACCTTCATTAATTATAAATAGGGCAATTTCACCATAAGGGTTATTCTTTTGATAGATGATTTCTATTCAATTTTTACCATAATTCAACCACTTTATTCTAAAGGAGTCTACAGATGTCAGAAACAAATGAGAAAGGGGTGCCTTACCCGGTCATCAACATATTGGAATGCAAGTCGTGCGGCCGGTGTGTTTTCGATTGTCCGAAAGGCGTTTTGAAAATCGGAACGATGCTCAACGAACGCGGCTATGCGCCGGTCGTGTACGCCGGTTCCGGCTGCAGCGGATGCGGCAACTGTTATTACACTTGCCCGGAACCGCTCGCGATTGAGGTTCACATTCCGAGAAAAACAAAAACGGAGGTCTGAAGATGACGATTCAATTGATTAAAGGAAATACGGCCGTTATTATCGGCGCCATGTACGCCGGATGCGACTGTTATTTCGGATATCCGATCACGCCGGCCAGTGAAATTTTGCATGAAGCGTCGAAATATTTCCCGATGGCGGGACGAAAGTTCGTGCAGGCCGAATCGGAAGAAGCGGCGATTAACATGGTTTACGGCGCGGCCGCCACCGGTCACCGGGTTTTGACGGCGTCGTCCGGCCCCGGCATGAGTTTGAAACAGGAAGGCATTTCCTATTTGGCCGGCGCGGAATTGCCGTGTGTGATCGTGGACGTGCAGCGGGCGGGCCCGGGTCTCGGCAACATTGGTCCCGAGCAGTCCGACTACAACCAAATTGTCAAAGGCGGCGGACATGGCAACTACAAAAACATTGTTCTGGCGCCCAACTCCGTTCAGGAAATGTGCGACTTGACCATCAAAGGATTTGACCTGGCGTTCAAATACAGAAACCCGGTCGTCATTTTGGCGGACGGCGTTTTGGGACAAATGATGGAGCCGGTCGCGTTCCCGAAAGCGGCGGTTGAGCCGAAAATCGACAATTCCTGGTCGGTCGGCGGCAACGCCGAAACGAAAAAGAATCTGGTCACCTCCATCTTTTTGGATTTCGACCAGCTGGAAGCATTCAACAACAAACTCATGAAAAAGTATCAGGCCGTTTGCGAAAACGAACCGATCTATGAAGAGTATATGATGGACGACGCGGACATCATTTTGGTTTCTTACGGCATCAGCAGCCGGATTTCCAAGAGCGCGGTCGACACCGCCCGCCAAATGGGTATTAAGGCCGGCCTTTTCCGCCCGATTACGCTGTTCCCCTTCCCGGAAAAACGCATTCAAGAGATTGCAGAGCGGAACTGTACTTTCCTGGCGGTGGAAATGAGTTCCGGACAGATGCGCGAAGACATTATGCTCGCGATCCGCTGCAAGCGCGACGTCGAATTGGCGAACCGGATGGGCGGCAACATCATTGAGATGGACAAAGTGATTCAGAAAATTAAGGAAATTGATCAAAAACAAAAGCAGGCAAAGAATAATCAAACAGCTGCAACGCCGGAGGCGAAATAATGGCAGGCGAAATCGTCAACAGTCCGCAAACCAAAGCCGGATCGGGTTCTGTTGAAAAAGTCATGAAAAAACCGGCGAGCATGAACGACATTTATGAACGCAAAGGCGGCGCCGCGCCGACCGCCACGCACTATTGTCCGGGATGCGGACACGGTGTGATTCACAAATTGATTGGCGAAGCGATTGACGACTTGGATGTTCAGGACCGCTGCGTTCTCATC
This sequence comes from Methanolapillus africanus, assembly GCF_032714475.1. Classification (NCBI taxonomy): domain Archaea; kingdom Methanobacteriati; phylum Methanobacteriota; class Methanomicrobia; order Methanosarcinales; family Methanosarcinaceae; genus Methanolapillus; species Methanolapillus africanus. The sequence continues at coordinate 181,560 of NZ_JAWDKD010000021.1, forward strand.
AGTCCGGTCGGCTGCGCCGTTTTCGCGTATTACTACTTTGATTTCGGAAACGTTCAAACCGCACACGGACGGGCGCCGGCTGTCGGCACCGGCATTTCGCGCGCGCAGGACAACGCGATTGTGATGTCGTACCAGGGCGACGGCGATTTGGCGTCGATCGGCCTCAACGAAACCATTCAAGCCGCCAACCGCGGCGAAAAGATGGTCGTCTTTTTCGTGAACAACACGGTTTACGGCATGACCGGCGGCCAGATGGCGCCGACAACCTTGATCGGCGAAAAAACCGTGACGTGCCAGGATGGCCGCGACCCGAACTTCGCCGGCTACCCGCTGCATATGTGTGAAATTTTGAGCAATCTGCAAGCTCCGGTTTTCATCGAACGGGTGTCCGTGTCGGACGCGAAACACATCCGGCGCGCCAAAATCGCGATTAAAAAAGCGCTTGAGATTCAGCGCGACGGCAAAGGCTACGCTTTTGTCGAGATTCTGTCGGGCTGCCCGAACAATCTGAAACAGGATGCAAAAGGGTCTTCTGATTTCATTAACGAACAAATGGAAAAGGAGTTCCCGCTCGGCAACTTCCGCGACCGCTCCGCGGACGCGTGCCCGGTGATCCGGCCGACAACTGATTTTTCGACCAAGCGGTTGGTTGAGATTTTCGGAACGTCGGACGCCGCAACTTCGAAAGCTGATGCTGCCTTTGAAAATTCCCGGATTAAAATCGCCGGTTTCGGCGGCCAGGGCGTTCTCTCAATGGGCATTATTTTGGCGGAAGCCGGTTGCGCCGGCGGCAAAAATGTTTCCTGGTATCCGTCTTACGGCCCGGAACAGCGCGGCGGAACGTCGAACTGCTCCGTGGTTTTGTCCAAAGATCCGATCGGATCACCGGTCGTGTACGCGCCCGACATTTTGGTCGCGCTCAACCGCCCGTCGCTGGACAAATTCGCCAAAGACGTCAAAGCCGGCGGATTTTTGTTGTACGACGACACGATTGAAGGTTTTGAACCGCCCAAAGACGTCACAGTTATTGCGGTTCCGGCGGTTGAAATCGCCACAAAAGGCGGCTCTCTGAAAGCCGTCAATACGGCGATGCTGGGCGTCATTATGGAACTCGGAAAAACCGGTCTTTCGGAAGAAGATTTCCAAAACGCAGTCAGATCCGCCTTTGCTGATAAACCAAAATTGGTGGATTTGAACTTGGATGTTTTGAAAGCGGGCGCCGACTGGGCGAAGGCGAATTTGAAGAAATGAATGAAATTTGATTTCATTCTTTTTCTTTTTTCTTATTTTATCTTTTTTTGAATTATATTTCAAAACTGTGGGGGCGGCTTTGGCGCGCACCGGGCGGCTTTTGAAGAAAAACCGGATTGGTTTTTGAGGGATAAATAAAGGTTTGTTTCGGAAGATTTTGAGTCTTTAATTTTTTTGGTTTTTACTCCATTTATTTTGTCATCTTTATTCATTGCTATCATTTTTTAATAAAAATAGGGAAATATTTATTTGTGATAGGGTTTTCTTTTCCTTTGTTATTGTCATTTTTTATTTTTAATTTCTAATTTCTGAGATGAACGACAAAAGGTGAAACCATGACAAAAGGATTCTTGATTGCGGGAACGAACAGCGGTGTCGGAAAAACAACGTCGTCGATGGGCTTGATGGCGGCTTTAAAAAAGCGCGGCCAAACCGTTCAGGCTTTTAAAGTCGGTCCGGATTACATCGACCCGAGTTACCACACGGCGATTTGCGGCCGCGAATCCCTCAACCTGGACACCTACATGATGGGAACGGACGGCGTTCTCGACACTTATCTGCGTGCATCACAAGGTTCCGATTTGTCGATTGTGGAAGGCGTGATGGGCCTTTACGACGGCATGGACTCGACCGAAATTTCGGGCGCCGCCCACGTCGCCAAAACCTTAGACGTTCCGGTCTTTTTAGTCATCAACGTTCACGGGATGTCGCGCAGCACCGCCGCCATGCTGAAAGGTTACGCCGAATACGACAAAAACGTGAAAATCGCCGGCGTGATTCTCAATAAAGTCGGCAGCCCAAGACACTTGGAGCTGATTCGCGGCGCTCTGGACGGCAAAATCCCGATCGTCGGCGCGCTTCCGAGAAACGTCAACATCGCCGTTCCCGAGCGTTACATGGGCCTGCATATGCCGGACGAATCCGACTTTGATTTTTCGGAACTGGCGGACTTTGTCGAACAGAACATGGACATTGATTTGATTTTAAAAATTGCCGCCGAATACGAAAAGAAATATCCGGAACCGGCGCCGCCTTTGAAGCACGACGTCGACGTGAAAATCGGGGTCGCTCAAGACAAAGCCTTTTGTTTCTATTACCCCGCCATGCTCGACGCCCTGAAAAAAGCCGGCGCCGAACTTGTCTTTTTCAGCCCGACAAAGGGAGAACTGCCGGAAGCCGACGGTTATTATTTCGGCAGCGGTTACCCGGAATTTTGCATTCAGGAACTGTCGGATTCTCCGACGACCAAGAAGCTGAAGAATTTGGCCGCCGCCGGGGTTCCGATGTTCGGCGAAGGCGCCGGACTTTCGTATTTATGCAAATCTTACACGACGGACGACGGAAAATTCAAAATGGCGGACATTTTGCCGGCGGAATCCGAAATCACGAAAAAGCTTCAGGGGCTTGGTTATGTCGAAGCCCAGCCGTTGTCGCCGGCGCCGCCGTTTGGAAACAAGAATATTAAGGCGCATGAGTTCCACTACTCTTTGACGACGCCTGAGAAGGATTCTAAATTCGCTTATGAAATGTTACGCGGGAAAGGCATTTTTGAGAAAAAAGATGGACTTTTCGAGTATAGTGTCATGGCCGGATATATGCAGATGCACCCGGGATCTTTCCCTGTTGGGGATTTCGTGGAGAAGTGTCGGGTGAATAAGAGAAAATGACTTTGATAAGTTACTTTTCTTCTTTTTTTGTTTTTCTTTTTTTGAAGGGAATTGGGTCCATTTTTTCGTCGCGTAGTGGAGCGGCGGCGAAAAGAGGATTGGGGCGGTTTTTTGTTTTTGAGTTTTTTGATAGCATGGGTGAGTTCTTTTTTGAGTTCGAGCGAACAAGCCCGAAAAATCAAACGCTTTGTGTTTGATTTTCTCGGATTCCGATGACAGATTTATGAACAGTAGCGTCAGATGTAAACTCGGAAATTGAATAAATTGGCATAACTAAATATTTTTAATTTCATTTAATTGAAATTTATAAATATTATCCAGTTGTTTCTAACTTTATGGCATTAATTGAAAGAGACAACATCGAACATGTTCGAAATGATAATCCAAAAATTCACAAAAATGTAAACAGGTGCACATACAGCGTGTATAAAATTGATGAAAAGAAGTACATTCAATTTGATACTTTTGGAACTTCTGAACGTGCAAATCCTAAGAAATCCAGCCAAACCATACAATTTGATTCAGAAACTGCAAAACACCTCGTTCAAATATTTAAAGAAGAAAGGCTGATAGAATAAAAGAATACTATAAAATATTTTCATTGAAGGCCTTACTATTACAGAAAATTATTTATTAAATAGATTATAATAATCAATATCATTCAAACTATTTTTATTTTGAAAAGTAAATATTAGTAGGGGGTTGCTAAAATCGAAAAGGTTGAAATTTTTGAGAAAAAATTGAATGTTCATAAAAATTTCGAGAAAACCCTTGAAGCGGTGCGTTCCGAAAAAATAAGTTTGCCACCGATTCCTTCTCCTGAAAATCTTGATTCAAATAATTTTTTTTCATCGGGATATGGAAAAATCGAGTACGATATTATCACATATGAAAACTTGGACGCAAAAAATGGGTTGGAATATTATAATTCAAAAATTGTTTTGGGGTATGATGAATCCATCCAAAAATATCAAGCCTTGGAAGGAGCAGCCTATTTTACTTCTCATTCACTGATTATGTTGGACCCCGAAGAGAAAGATTACATCCCCTCTAGCTTTTTGACATTTTATTTTTATACGAGATCAAAAACAATATTGGAGAACAGTGAATATATAAAAAGTGTAGACACTTCTTCTAACCCAGAAGATGTCTCTGATTTTACAAATGAACAATTTGAATCAGCTTATAAAAAGGACTATGCTAACGATAGATCATATTTGATCTCTAAATGTCCCCCCAATTCAATTTTGTTTGTTGATGGCCCGCTCATTGGTGCCCAAATGAGTGAGTATACTGTAAAAATGAATCACGCTCTCTTAGAGAAAAATATTGTTCCAATTTTTTTTATAAAAAATAGTTCTAGCAACCTTGTTATTGATAATGTCTCCGAATTGCGTTCAAAATTCAACTCAGATATGCATTGGTCATATCAATTTTTAAAACAAGGTCAAAGAACTAATTTTTTTAAGTATACTGATAAAACAAACTCTTCCTTTTCAAAAGTATTTTGCTATTTGAAACCATTCAAAAATAGGAGCCCACAGAGGGTTGAAATTCATACAAAAACGTATGAGATGTACAAAAATGAAATTGATTCTATTATGAATTTAGTTTACTATTTTTTGTTAGTACATGGCGATGTCAATAATCCTCAGGTCCGTCCAGTTGCTATTGCCGAAATGTATGCTCGCCACACATTAAATGTTTTTAATATTTATGAAATGGTAAATTCTACAAAACTTACGCCTACAATGAATGAAGTAAGAGGATTCAAGTGATGAAATGACATGGATAGTTGTTGGAAGGGAAAAAGACAAAATTAAATTCGTATCGAAAAGTTCTATGGAAGCTTTGCTTCCAAAAGGATATTACATAACAATAACCGAGCCAGAGGATTCTAATGTTATCTTGAGGGTTGAAGACAGCTATCAAGATTTTCCATACAATCCATCACCTATGATTGTCGATATGGATTTATCTCCATTAATTCAAGACCAAAAATGTCAGAATACGATTCTTGCTTACCCGATAAAAGATTTAAAAGGAAGACAGGATGGTTTAGTAAATTATATACGCCCATTATCGGTGGCCAGGCGCGCTAACCAAGATGAAATCAATAAAGCATTTGATTGTGATGTTAACGAGAAGGGACCAAAGATCTTTTTAGGTACAATCCAAGGAACTGAAAATAAAATTTTAATGGATGAGTCTGGAAACTTATTAACTGCAAGCCTTCCTGAAGACTTCTTTTTTCATCAAACCATGATTTGCGGTAAAACCGGCAGTGGAAAAACCGTATCAACAAAATACTTGGCACAATACTTTGTCGATAAAATGAAGGGAGCAGTTCTTGCGATAAACGTTAAAGATATTGATTTTTTAACGATGGACAAAGCTTCTAATGTTGTCAATGACCAGATATTACATGAATGGGAAGTTTTAGGGGAAAAGGCAAGAGGTGTAGAATCTACTTTAATTTATTACCCATCCACAATTAACATGAAAAGTAACAAGGAAATCAATCGAAGTATATGCAAACCAATTACGTTGGACGTAACAACAATTGATCCCACATCCTTAAATGGCATTCTCCAAAATATTTCAGACCTCGGTGCTCAATATTTGCCTGATATTTTCAGATATTGGAAGGAGGAATACGTTCCTAATAAAAATGATAAAGACTATTTTAAATTTAAAAATTTCGTGAAATGGTTTGCAGATATTAACCGGAGTAAAGGGGATGAAAAAAATCTATTCCCTACAAAAAATATGCGTGGAGATCTTTATGATATACCACTACATGCTGGAACAGCATCTAATATTTTGAGAAATCTTAATAACTCCGCTGACTATTTTGATGATGAAAATGGAAGACCCATTGATGGAAATGATATATTACAAAGAGGAAAAGTATCAATAATTGATATTCAGGACGAGAGATCAAAAATCTTCGGCTCAATATTATTACGCCAACTACTGCACCATATTGAATATTTAAAAACTAATAATGATAGTAAAATTCCAGTTCTTGTAATTATTGATGAAGTCCATCAATTCTACAATACTGAAAGTTCCAAAGAAGCACTTGGCGATCTTGATACAATATGTCGACAAGGACGAAGTCAAGAAATAGGAGTGATCTTTTCATCACAAAATCCCTCAGATATACCGAGAGGGCTCTCAAGTGTAATTAATACAAAAATCTTTTTTAAATCAGATTCAGCTGCAGTCAAATCAATTGGAACATCGATAACTGAAACAGAATTCGAGAACTTGAAGAAGGGGTTTGCAATAGTTAGTGTTCATGATCGATCTCAATTAAAAATTGTAAAGTTTCCCTTATCTTTTGCTGGAGTCTATAGGAGGAATGAATAATGGAAGAAATGTCAATTTTAGATTTATTGCAAAATTTATGTGACAGTGAAGAAAGTAAGTGGTTACTATTACAAATTTCGGAATCGTTGAATGATCCTGAGTTTGATTTTGAAAAAATCATTGAACGGTTTATTTCTCGGGAGGAATAAGTATGCTTTCAATTGATTATACAATTAAAAAGGATAATGATACTTATGTTCCAATTGAAAAATGGAAAAATATTAATTCAAACATATTTATGTTAACGGCTCCAAATGGACAAGGAAAGAGTACATATTTGAATATTATTGCAACCGGATTATATGGACATAAACTTTCAGAAAAAAGTTGTCATATATCAAAAACCATAAAACCAAAACTTGAAAACATGAATAAAAGAGTAGGGAAAGATCTTTCTTTTGATATTACCATCAAAAATACAAAAGGTTCAATATTAAATTTAAAAAAATCCTTAGATTCAAAAGATGTTGATATTTTAGAAAATAATGAAATATTAAACCCTGATCAATTTGAAAAAAAATATTTTTTGATATATGACATCCCAGAAGATCCCCTTGGAAGATTATCTCATTTAACATCAGAAGTAGAAGTTGAACAAAAGAGATATGATGACCAATTAAAAGATTTTTCGAGATATTTAAATGATACAATAAAAGATATACAATCGCGTAAAAATCCAGAAGAAATTGAAAAATTGAAAAAAAGGATTATGGACGGCCATAATGAAACTGAAAAATTAAGCAGAGATTTAGAAACACAGAGAGAGAAGCATGATGTGTTATATAGATATCATATTTTGAGATCATATAAATTTAATTCGGAAAAAAATCAAGAATATCAAGAGCAATATAAAAAGCTCCAAGCCACTGAAGCAAACAAAGAAAATCAGAAAAAGCTGTCTTCAAAAAATAACAAAATACAACAAACAGCAAAAGTCCAAATGGAGGCAATTGAATCTGATTTTGAAGATATAAAAAATACAATGGAGGATTTTTTTTCAAATAAATATAAAGCTTATTCAATTATTAAAAACATCGACATTTCTGAATCTTTGAAGGATTTTTCAATCCCCGTTGGATTTGTTGAGTCATTGGATATGGCTTCAAAACAACTAACAGATTACTGTTTAGAAGACACAAAGTAGAAGGAAGCAAACAATAATACTGAATTTTATAAAATCATTAAAAATGCATTTGAAATAGCCTTTGATCGTATTCCCCAAAAAAAATTAGAGACAATATCGGGAACAAATACAACAATGGATGACATCATTCAATATATTGACAAGGAATATAATGATTGTACAAATGTGTCTATAAATTATTCAAAGGCTAAAAGAACAAAAGAAAAAATAACTAAATTAAAAAGTGTAGGAATTCCAGATTATAAAAAATCACTCGATGATTTAAAGATTATTTCAAAGAAATCTCCTGAAAGCATTATTGATGACACAGAAAGTGACATGAAAGAATTGAGAAAAAAAATTAAAGAAACTGAAGATGCTCTGAACAAATTGAAAACTTATGGCGACGAAATAGGATTAAAGTTATCCAGTCTTTCAATTAATAAAATAAATTCTGACATAGAGGAAATTAAATTAAATAATCCTAATTTTAAGAATTATTATTCGATTGGTGGAATAGATTTATGGAAAGAAATTGAGTCTATTAAAATAGGAATTAATTCAAAAAATGAAAGTTTATTGAGAAATATTTCTCAGGTGGAAATATATCAAGATAAATTAAATGAGTTATTAAAAAAAGAACCACATAAATATCAAGAAAACTATGATAATGGAGAAATTCAAAAACTTGCTGAATTAGTTAAAAATCTATCATTATCTCTTAAATCGTATGGTGATTATTTAACAGATATGAGAAAGAAAAACAAGCCTGAAAGTAAGCGTACAGTCTCACATGATGGAAATCCTAAAGTTACATGGGAAATTAGTCCCTATGAAAATTATTGTAAAATGATTTCTAGATATTTTGCTTTAAAAATAAAACAATTTAATTTTACAAGTGATGTTTTCAATCCAAAATATGTAAATATAGTTACAGAAGAAATTATATTAGATAATGGTAAATCAATAAAATTTGATGATATAAGTACTGGTCAAGGAATAAGCCTATATCTCCAAACTCTTGTTAACCGATCGGCTACAGATTCGCGAAAAATAATTGCGTTATTCGATGAAGTATCTACAATGGATAAAAGATCTTTAGACCCAATATTAGAGATTCTTAGAAAATTAAATGAATCTGGAAAGTTAATGTTAGCAATTTTTGTAAAGATGGATGAAATTTATGAGGTTTATAATTTGGAGTAAGATTTATGTCTAAATATGAATTGGATGAAGAGATTATAGATGAAAATGAAACATTAGTTTTAAAAAAGGTATTTTATGACAAATTTAGAAGTTCATTTTATAGTAAATCTAAAACAGCTGACTCAATTGAAAATAAATCAATTTTTATCGATTTATTGAAAAAAGATCCGACACCAGTTCAAAATATAATTAAAGAAAATAGTGTATCTGTAGATGATTTACCATCATTTCAATTAAATGAATTATTATCAAAAAATTTAATAAAACAATCACTGAAACCAAATGAATATACAATATCTTCCAATGGAATATGGTACATTGAGAAGGAATTAGAATTGGTAGATGTGTCAAAGGTCATTGAGTTTGTTGATAACAAATTTTTTGATTTTGGTGCATCTGAAACATTGAAACCGCTAGAGAAAATTGCATTGCTGACTTTAATTTCAATTGGAGCATTCTACAAAAAAACGCCACTCGATAGAAATAATGGAGAATCCTATTCTTCAAAATTAAGTGAAATATTGGAAAAGTCAAGAGAGTTTTTAATTAATGAAGAATTTATTCCAAAGTCATCTAAATTGGGAGTAGTAGATGAAAAGCAAATTGTCGATTCCGTATTCAAGAGAGTAAACGATTTGCCAAAAAAAACAATGCACTTATGTCAATTAGAAGCACCAAAAAAACATTATTTATCCCTCTATGATGAAGAAAATTGTCAATTCGATTTTAAATCATTAAGCTTTCTTTTATGGAAAATTTTCGGAGATAATTTAAGTTTAGACCAACAAAGAAAAATTGACGAGTTCTGTCAAAAGATTATGATAAATAATTTATACGATGTGTTTAATCCAGATCAAATTCATGACCATCTTTACTATAAAGGGGGATATGAAAATGCAATTTCAAATGCATTGTTTGACATTGGAGAATTAAGAGGTAATTGGAAATGAAATGTTCAACCATTTATTTTATAATTTGAAATAAATACCTCTTTTCCCTTTTTTGCTTGTTTGCTCTCTTTTCTGTTATTCACACCATATTGCAATTCCCATTCCTTAATTTCAGCAAAACCAAACAATTCTCGAATTTCTGGGGAATCATCACAGGTAATTAACCATTTACACTTATTTCCACATTTTTCGACTGTGTCTGCAAATCGCTCATGATCAAAATCTCTATGAAGGTTGCCTTTAACCCCGTATAATCGTGATTCCTTTACATTCAAATAAGGAGGATCTAAAAAAATAAAAGTATCTTTATGACAATTTGTCATAACCTTTTCATAATCCATATTTGTAATTGTTACATCTTTGAGTAAATCTGACAAAGGCCTCAATCTTTCAATAGAGGATTCAGTAAATCGTTTTTCAAAAGACTCATTGGAATATCCACCACATTCAGCCAACCCTGAAAATGTGATTCGATTTAATATGAAAAAGCGAACTGCATTTTGATAAATATCATCTTCTTCTTTCACTTTCAATTTTTCATATAATTTTTTTCCACTTCGTGTTCGACTTTTTATATCCTTCAAGTCTTGAACCATTTCATCACAGTTTTTTTGCACTTGGTCCCAAAAACAATAAAGATCGTAATTAAAATCATTTATCCAGTATTTACGATTGGAATTTTGTTGAATTTGTGAAATAAAAACAGAGCCGCCACCAATAAATGGTTCTCGATATTCCGAAAACTCTTTTGGAAACATGGGAAGAATTTGCTTTAAAGCCCTAGACTTTCCTCCAGGATAACGCAATGCGGTTTTAATGGTCTTTTGCATAGGGCTCACTTTTATTTTTTCAAATCATAAATTCCACAAAATATTAAAGTGTACCCGTAGTTAAATATGGCGTTGGACCACTTATAAATACAAACAAAGCCTATCTCTTAACCAGCAAATAACCCCCATCCCTACTCAATTTTCCCCTTTTCCTTTTTCTCCCAAATAACACCCGCTCACGGTTTTCGGAGATTTGTTCAATTTAACACCCCTTTGCTTTTTGAAAAACGTCTTTCACTTCAAATTTTGTTTCATTTATTCCCATAAAATTAAACAAAAAAGGTGATTCATTATGGAAAGCGAACTTTCAGCCGCTCAGCGGTTTATTTCCGCCATGACCGGCGACTATGTCGATTATATTCCGCCTGGTGGCGGTCTTATTTCAATTACCGCAGATATGATTGCCGCCGCGGGCGCCTCTTGGCCGAAAGCCAACCAAGACGCTCAGATGATGGCGAAATTGGCGGCCATGCCGCTTGAACTCGCCGGCATCGAAGGCGCCACGCTTCCATTCGACATTTCTTTGGAAGCGGAAGCCCTGGGCGCCACTTTGGATTGGGCGAAACCGGACCGCCCGCCGGTCAAAAATCATTTCGTCACAGATCCGGACGACTTGGTTCTTCCGGAAAACATCGAAGCCTGCGGCCGAATTCAAGTCGTCCTTGACGCGATTGAAATTCTGAAAGAAAAGTATGCCGACGATTTGGCGATCGTCCCGACAACGGTTGCGCCGTTTACGATCGCCGGGCATTTGGCCGGCGTTGAAAACCTTTTCATGTGGATTTTGGAATCCCCGGAAAAAGTGCGCGCCCTTGTTGACAAAATCACGACGTTCGTCATCGGTTATCAGGAACTGCTCGCCGAATACGGCGCCGACGTCATGTTCCAAGTCGATCCGACGTCGTCGGGCGACATGCTTTCCGGCGACATGTTCAAAGAATTTGTGCTGCCCTCTCACGAAGCGTTGGCAAAGTCGTCGCCGGTTCCGCGTGTGACGCACATCTGCGGCAACACAAAGCCGATGCTCCAACATATCCGGAATTCCGGCGTCGATGGATTCTCGTTTGACACGGCTGTTCCGGTTTGGTACGCCAAAAGCATTCTCGGCGATTGCGTTCGAACTTACGGAAATTTGGACGTCATCGAATTGATTCCCCGAAAAACACCGGCGGAAATTTATGCGGCGACACAGGAATGTATCCGGCAAGGCGTGAACGCCGTCGGAACCGCGTGCGACATTCCGGAAGCGACGCCGCTTGAAAATGTGAAAGCGATTGTTCAAGCGTGTAAAGAAACGCCGGTGCCGACAAAAAAGGAAGTCAGGGAATACAACGCCCAATTCAAAAAATAAGAAGTAAAAAACGACATCTTTTTTTTACATATCAAGCAAACCATTCCGCAAAAAACAGACGCCAACGGCGTCTGTTTAAGCGGGAACGGCTTTATTGAATTTTAAAAAATGACCCTCGGTTTTGACCCAAAAAGAGAATGCGTCGCCATAACGCGCGCGTGGCGCCCGCCAAAAAAGAAAAAAAGTTAAGGAACGATAATCGTTCCGCAGGAAACTTTTTGAGGTCCTTTCGCTTCGTTTTTAACCAATGCCGTCAAATCGTCCAATTGCCGCCCGTCCATCACAATCGTCCGGATGCCGCAGCGCTCAATCAATTTGCAGGCAATCGGGTCAATCGGAGACTTGGAACCGGCTTTTAACGACATGCCGGCGGATAATTGAACCAATTGCGTTGCCGTCATCGTTTCATATTTTTTGGCGGTTTTGTCGGTGTTCGGATCGGCCGTGTAAATGCCGTCAACCGACGTCGGAATGATAAGAAGATCGGCTTTCAGATATTCGGAAAGCGCGGCGGAAACCGCGTCCGTGGTTTGTCCCGGAAGAACACCGCCCATGACAACGATTTTGTTGAATTGCATCGCAATCGCGGCTTCGTTGTAGTTTTGCGGCACTTCGGGGTAAGCGGCGTCGCCTAAGGCGGCGATGAGCAGTTTTGCGTTGAGGCGGGTGATATCGATGCCGATGAAATCACAGGTGACTTCGTCCGCGCCGGCGCCGCGGGCGGCTTCAATGTATTTGCGCGCAGAAACGCCGCCGCCGACCACAATCAACAAACGGTGTTCTTCGGACATTTTCAAGAGAGCGTCCGCATACTTTTTAAAACGAAGGGGATCTAAGTCGCCCGCCAAAATCGAGCCGCCGAGGGACATGACAATAAGCATGTAATTCATCCATCCTGATTTTATTTGATTGATTTTTATTGAAATTATTGATATGATTTGTATTTAAGAAATCTATTCTAAATGGCTAAACAAAGTGAGACCAAATTTTTAAATGTGTCGATGAAAAAAAGCGCGGGAATAAAAATTCGGTTCAAAATTGACCCAAAAGGATTAAAAGGTTATATTTAATTCAAAAGTAGAAACAGATTCAGATTATTTATTTTAAATTTAAAAACCAACGAGAGGGGTAAAATGACAACAGAAGAGAAAAAACAAGAGACAGAGCAAGAGACAAAGCAAGAAACGACAGAAAACGTTGCGGAAACCACGCCTGTTACCGGTGAATCGCCGGCAACTCTGGGAAAGAAATATGAATCCACGGCCGACCCCGGATACATGTATAACCAATTGGCGGAACGCGAAAAAGCGCTTGAATATTATGACGGCGTGATTGCGGAAGATCCGAAAAACGGCGACGCTTGGTACAACAAAGGACTCACCCTTCATGGATTAAGCCGCTTTTATGAAGCGATTGACGCCTATGACGAGGCGATTGCCGTCAATCCGAATGACAGCGACGCTTACTACAACAAAGGACTCATTCAAGCGGAACTCGGACTGCCGGAAGACGCGATTGACAGCTACAATCAAGCCATTATGGCGGACGGCGAGAACTTGGACGCTATTTTCAACAAAGGCAACACGCTGATGGAATTAAAGCGGTATCCGGAAGCCGAGAATGCCTTTGACATCGTCTTGAAGAAAGACAAAAAACACTTCGGCGCCGCTTACAACAAAGCGCTCACCCAAGTTCAAATGGAAAAATTCGACGACGCCGTCAAATCCTTTGACACTGTCATTCAAATCGATCCGTCGAACCGGGAAGCCTGGTACGACAAAGGTCAGCTTTTGATGTCGCTCGGCCGGGAACAAGACGCCAAAGAAGCGTTCAGCATGACGCTGAAGCTGCTGCCGGATTTGCCGGACGCCTGGTTCAGAATCGGCGGTATTTTGGCGATGGTCGGCGAAAAAGAAAAAAGCTTGAAGTATTTGAAGAAATCCATCACGGCGAACGAAGAATCCAAAGAATGGGCGCTCCAAGACGTCGATTACAAATCGCTTTGGGAAGACCAAGACTTCAAAAACGTGTTGAACGGCGTCGACACAAAAATCAAAGCGTTTGAGGAACCGCCGAAAGATTAAGAATAAAATTTAAAAAAATAAAACAAAATAAAAAATAAAACAAAATAAAAAATAAAACAAAAACGAACGGAAAAAAAACAGAGGCAGGTATGATTGATATTTCGGAAACGTCTCAAAAGCTGAAAGACGTATTTGAGCGGATGTTTCAAAAATTGGAAACCGACCACACGGACATCTTGGTTCACGAAATTGAAATTTTTACCTGCTACGAAGACGGATTCATCAACGCCCTCATCAAAAACGGCGGTTACATTTCTCAAAAATATTGTCAGGAGCCTCGACCGGATTCGGATTTACCGGACGAATTTTTTAAAGAATACTTTGAAGAAGATGCGGACAGCGAGACGGTATTTTTGGCGTCGGAACTCTTTCCGAGCTGGATTGTTGACGTTGCGGCCGCCCCGTCTTTGTCAAAAGAGGAATTTTTTGAGTTAATCCAGCCGCTGATTGTCGCCGCTTTAAAATCCGCCAATGCCGGCCGTGATTTGCCGATGCTGCTGAAGCCGTTCACCTTTGTTCTCAAAATTTTCGGCTACCCCGAATCGGTCCTCTTTTTCCGAAACGCCGACGGCAAAGAAATGTGGGCCGGCGAGAATCAAAACTTGGACCGGTTTGAAGACAATAATGTCTCCGGAAAAGACATGATTCCGCCCGTCCAACAAATTGAATTGCGGATGACGTATTGGGACCGTTTGCCGGATAAAAATCCGAAAAACGAACTTTTATTTTGCGATGATTTTTCATTGCGGGAGACTCAATACTGGGCGCTGACAGCTGCAGCGCACACAGCCATTCGAAATGGGCACTGTTTGGATTCGCTGTTCTTGAACATGAGTCCGGAAGAAGCGCAAACACGTTTGTCGGACGTGTGGCAAGTGGACAGCCGGCTCGAATTGGTTCAAATTTTAGATTATTTCTGGTACGAGGGACAACATCTCAACTACGATATTGTTCTGGAAAGCTTGTTGTCCGTTCCCTGGTACGAATGGAAAGCGGAAATCGAAAGATTTACACAAGAAAACGAAGACGGCGATATCACCTATACTTTAATTCCGCTGCTGGAAACGATGGAAACAGCATTCAGTTTGCTGAAGCGGGAAAAAGTCATCACGTCCGATTTTGTGACAAGCGTGCTCGCCTGGGATTTCGGGCGTTTTATCTATGTTTGCCGTCTCGGATTTGCGGCCGGATACATCAGCGAAGAAGAAGCGTGGGACGCGATTATGCCGGCGGCGGACGCCCTTCAGCAAGAGTTTGAGTCTTGGGAAGAACTGTCAATTTCGTATTTGACCGGCTGCCTCCTTTGGAACGGATCTTTTCAGGAAAGAACGGCTGCCATCAATAATCACAATCTGTTGATTCAAAACCCGCAGAGTCCGTTTAATTCGCTTCCGTGGAACTTGGAATTGGAAGAAAACGGCGTCAATTTACAATAATTTTATGAATTTACAATAAATCAATTATTTATCCAATCCCGTTGATTAGATTCACTGAGCGCTGTTCAGCTTCATATAGAATGATTCAAATTTAACAAATTATCAATCACACGATTATAAAATTAACAAAAGGAAGGAATAAAATGGTTTCAAGAAAAGACATGATGTCGGAAGACTTGTTCTGGGAAATTATCGACAAAACGAAAGGCGGCGACCCGCAAGACCAGCTGGACGCCTTGGTGGCCGAGCTGTCGGTTCGCCCGGTCAATGAAATTTTAGGATTTGACTACCGGCTCGACAAATATTTGGAAAACTCCTATAGCCCTGATTTGTGGGCGGCCGCCTACATTATTTGCGGCGGATGCGACGACGATGAATTCGATTACTTCCGGGCCTGGCTGATTTCCCAGGGACGGGAAACCTATGAAAACGCACTCGAACACCCGGATTCTCTTTTCGACGTTTGCTCGAAGATGGGACAAAACGAATACCCCGACAACGAAGAAATCTTATACGCCGCCCTTGATTCTTATGAAGAAGCCACCGGAAAAGAGGATTTCTACGACGTTTTGGACACGTTTGAAGACGATTTCGCAATTATTGAAATTGAGCTGACTTGGGACGAAGAAGACCCGAAATCTCTTCGAAACATTTGCCCGAAGCTGTTTGATTTGTATTACGAGAATATCGGACAATAAACGAGAGCACGGGTTTGGAAGCGTCGTCGAAAACGATTGCTATAACGCGCGCGGCGCCGCCCCAAAAAATAAAAAAATATGAAACAAATGAACGCAGAAGAAACATCCGCTCAAAATGCCGACCAAATCGTTTTGGATCACCTCGCCCGGTTTTACGATGAAAAAGACATCGAGCTCATCGAAAAGACAACAGAAGATTTGATTCACGTTTATGCGGTCAAAGCCAACAAAGAGCGGCCGTATCATTTGCTGATCACCGCCGGCATGAGCGACATTCCGATGGAGGTTCCGCCGGGTTTTGAAGAGTTTCAGTTTGCGGAAATGATGATGCTTTTGCCGGAATACTGGCCGCTGTCGGAGACGGATTTGGAAGAAGAAGTCAACAACTGGCCAATTCAGGTTCTTCAAACGATTGCCGAACTGCCGGTTCCTGACCGCACCTGGGTGTCGTGGGGGCACACCGTTTCAAACACAGACGCGCCATTTTCGAATTTTGTTTTGTTTGAAAGCTCCCTCTTGGTTTATTCCATTACGACGTCGGAAGAGTTCGTTAAAATAGAATTGCCGGAAAAAACCGTTCACATTTACTCTGCGATTCCGCTTTACCCGGAAGAATTGGAATTTAAAATCAAATACGGCGCCGACAACCTTCTTGACAAATTTAACCGTTATCAAACGCCTGAAATTTTGGACTGCGACCGGGAAAACGTCTGCAATCCCAAACATTTGAGATTCTGAAAAGCTGACCGATTGATTTTATGACAAAAGCAAAATCGAAAAACGAACCTGATACAGAAATGACGGATCAGACAGACACAACGCCTCTTTCGTCGAGCCTGCTTGCCTGGTACGACAAAAACGGACGTGATCTCCCGTGGCGCGTCCGCGGCGCGCACCCGAATCCGTATTTGGTATGGGTTTCCGAAATTATGCTTCAGCAGACCACTGTTCAAACGGTGATTCCTTATTTTTACCGGTTCATGGACAAATTTCCAACGATTGAATCGCTTGCCAATGCGGATATTGAAGATGTTTTGCTGATGTGGCAGGGACTGGGCTATTACACCCGCGCCCGAAAATTGTATGAATGCGCCAAAACGATTGTTGCCGATTACGGCGGAAAATTTCCGGAAACGTATGCCGAACTGCTCAAACTGCCCGGAATCGGACCGTATACGGCCGCCAGCATTTCGTCGCTGGCGTTTGACAAACCGGAAGCGGTTGTCGATGGAAACGTTATTCGTGTGATTGCACGACTTTACTCGATGACGGAACCCGTTGATCAAATCAAACAGGAAATTGTCAAAAAGGCGCAGCAGCTGATGCCCAAAGAGCGGGCGGCCGACTATACGTCCGCCATTATGGATTTGGGGGCCACCGTTTGCACGCCCAAAAATCCGAAATGCAAAAGCTGTCCATTCAATTCGGATTGCTGTGCACTCAAAGAGGGAACCGTCGATGAGATCCCAATTATTGTAAAGTTGGAAAAGGTCAAAAAATCAGGACCGCTGTTTTGGATTGAAAACGAACGCGGCGAAGTATTCATTCGGAAAAGAACCGAGACGGGACTTTTGTCGGGACTCACAGAATTTCCGTGGTCGGCTGATGATGTGAGCGTCGGAAAAAAGGAACCGGAATTCCCGTTTGCAGGCGGCTGGACGTTCACAAATAAATCTGTCAAGCACGTTTTTACACATATTCAGTTGAGCTTGGACATTTATAAAACAGAAGTGAGCGGCAAGGAAGAGAAAAGTTCGGACTTTAAAGATTTCAAAACCAAAACAGGCGGCATTTTTGTTTCCAAAGAGAATTTTAAAGATTATCCGTTTTCGACTTTGATGAAAAAAGTGATTGCTGAGATGGAAAAGCCGGACGTGAAGAAAAACAAAAAGAGCGGCAGCAACAAGAAAACGGAAAATAAACAACTGAGCGACTTTTAATTTTCAATTTTTTATTTTTACTTTTTGATTCAATTACTTTTTTTCAATTAATAATTTCTTTTTTCAATCCCAAGCAAACCACCCCGCTTAAACAGACGCGTTTCGCGTCTGTTTAAGCGGATATCGCAGAACGGGAAGATGCAATCGAAAACAGCAGATGCAAAACTAAGCAAAACAGCAACTGTATTGTTGGAACCTGTTGGTGAAAATCGGAACAAGAAAACAACTGTATTGTTGGAAACAGCAGGTACAATCAGAAATATTAAAACAGTCAACTGCAGGTGCAAATCTAACTTGTAAAATAATAAGTGCAATCTGTTCTGTAAACTGAATGTATCTGACAGATCGGATTCCGCAAAATACAGACGCAAAGCGTCTGATTTTGCGGGATGGTTTGCTTGATTTTTAAAAAAATGACCCTTTGGTTTTTGAAAACTCGAAACAAAAAATGATCGCTATAACGCGCGCGCGGACCGCTCGCCAAGAAAAAAATGAAAAATAGAAAAGAAAAATGAAGAAAGGGAAAAAGAGAAGAAAAGAAAGGAAAAGATGGAAATCAGACCGCCAATTCCGGCGATTTTCTGACTTTGTCCATCAATCCATTCACGTAATCAATTAAATCAAACAACTTATCCTTAGACGGCGAGGCTGAAATGCCGGAAAGCGCTTCTTTGGAGCGTCCCAAGTATGCTTCAGCTTCCATAATTGTCTTCTTGGCGGCTTCTGCATAGGGCATCGATCTCAGGTGAATCGAAAACAAGCTGTCCGAGAGAATGCCGGACTCTTTGTCTTTGTAAAGGCCGAAGTCTTCGAGGAGGTCGTCAATGATTTGATATGCCATGCCGAACTCGTAACCGAACGTTCCGAAAGCGTTGATTTGATTTTCGTCATTCGGCTGCGCGATCCGGGCGCCGATTTTCGCGCTGATTTCAAAAAGGGCAGCGGTTTTTTTGTAAATGCATTCGAGATATTCTTCAGCTTTCATTTCGCCGCGTTTGATGCTCGCGTCAATGATTTCGCCTTCGGAAAGAAGCGCGCCCGAATGTCCGAAATCCCAAACCACTTGATTCTCGTAAACGGAAATCCATTCAATCGACTTCGCAATCAAAAAGTCGCCGCACAAAATCGCAGCCGCCATGCCGTATTTTTCGTGAATGGTTTGCTGGTTGCGCCGCATTTTGCCGTCGTCCAAAATGTCGTCGTGTGCGAGCGACGCCGTGTGAATGGCTTCAATCGCGAGACACGCGTTGGTCGCGGACTTGTAGTCGCCGCCGGCTGCGCCGCAGGACAACATAATCGTCAGCGGGCGTAATTTTTTGCCGCCGGCGTTAAAGATGTAACTCGTTATTTTCGTGAGCGCCGGCGACGAAGAAATATTTGACGCGGCTTCCGTCACGGCGCCGATAAAGTGCTTGTATTCATCCCAATCTTCAATTCTCATAATTTTTACCCTTTCAAATACGTAAACCCGATGCTGTAAAATAAATGTGAAATCAATAAACAAATAGTCCCTATTTCTGAAAATTAGTCAGAGTGAACGTTTTTATTCGTCATAATTCGTTTTTTTATTATATATCTGTTTTGAATAATAAAATCGAATAATCAAATCAAAAGTTATTCGAACAATGTTTTGAAAATTTAATTTTCTTCTGTGACGCATATAAATAAACTTAATGATTGAAAAAGATGAAACATAAAATACGAAGGGGAAGCAGAACAGAAACATGAAATGATTTCTTTCACCACGCTTTCATCAGGTTTATATAAAAAACAGACCATACTGACTGTGTATGACTCTTGAGCCTGTCCACATGAAAGAAATTGAAGAAATCGCGACGGGAATCGATTATTCTTTTACGAAAAGAGAGACAAAAGATAATCTTGACATTTTTAAAAACCTCGCTCATCTTCAAAGCGACGGCAAAACCATTCTCAAATCTATCGGTCCGCTTTTCCGTTCCAAAGCCGACATCTCGGTCGTCAGCCTGTCGGACGACGATTTTGACGTCACCTATTCATCCGACAGCGGCAGCACCAACCCAATTCCGTTTGAAAGCGGTCTTTTTTTAGACATCTGCCACTGTGCCATTGCGTCCACGCCGACGGATTTAGACATTCAGAGAAAACGAACCATCGTTTGCGTCGGATTTTCACCCGACAAAAACAATTCGCTGACGACGACGTCTTTGACCGCGAACGCCGACTGGAAATATTTCGACGACGGATTCGGCCGCAGCAAAATCATTCAAATTGATCCGACCCTTCTCAAAAAAAGAATGGGGCGTATGGTTCACGACATGGCGATTTACGCCTCCGAATCGGAACACATTCTGTGGCTGCAAGAAGACATCATCGCCCAAAAAGACGAAACGGACAATCCGGGCGAAAACAATTCATTTTTCATCATGGACGGACCGATTTATCCGAAACAGTTGTTGTACTGGATGGGAACGGAATCCGACGATATCAAGATCCGCCACGACAAAAACGCGCAGAAAGTCCTTCAAAATTACATCGACATCATGGATTTTCACATTGAACATGAAGTCCCGCTGGCCGGTTTTGTGAAAAATCCGGCGGAAACGCAAATTATAAACACGCTTCGGGAAAAAATCAAATCCGAAAAACACTTTTTGGATTTGCCGTGGGCAACCGATTCTCAGCTTTTTAAGGCGTTTTTAAAAAATCCGAACGAACAAGAAAACAAATCGAGCGGCAAAGAAAACAAAAATCAAACCGGTTCATCACGAAAATATTTGACGTACACCAATTGGTTTTTGCAGCCCAACCAGTTTTATGAAGCGGAAATTAAAGAAAATTCACCGCTGGTCCGGGAGAATCTGTCGCATAAATACGAAGCGGACGACTATTCTTTGGCATTCTTTATGATTTATGTGCCGTACGAATCAGACGGCCTTTTGTTTAAAATCGAAAGTCCTTACGGACTTGTCAAAAACGAAGACATGCGGGCAAAAATCACCCGGAAAATGCTTTACGAATTATCCATTGACATCATTCCGGCGACGCTGCGAAAAGCCGACAACGTCGCAAAAATCGGAATTCAGGAAAAGAACGAAATTAAAGACCTGTTCTCAAAAGAGACGGTCGACCGAACATACAACAACGTCCGCTGGGGGGACATCGATGAGTTTTGATCAAAAGAAATTGACAGATCAGCAGGATTTTGACAGCATCAAAGAAAAATTAAACGCCATGAAAACAAGCGAAACAGTCGGACCTGTCGATACGGCCGGCTCAGTCAAACCGGCCGGTTCTGACGAAAACGAATCCGGTGAGGATGATTTGCCGTTTTTAGAATATGATTACACATCTTCAACAAAAAGCGGTAACAGCAACAGTAATCTCGGCAAAGCTTACGGCATCATTACAACCGGCGTCGAACCGCTTCAAATTGACGATACAGGCGCCAACATTGTCGCCTACATTTCAGCGGCCGAACGGGAACAAATCCGGCTCGGCGGGTATGTTATTGTGCCGTACGGCAATGAAAATTTATTCGGAAAAATCTCAAAACTGGAATACCGGCAAGAATTCGCCGTCGACGACGCGACTGAAATTCATTCCCGGCGCATGCTCGGCAAAGACAGTCGCCGCGAAATCAATGAGGAAGATTACAAACTGCTGGCCTTGATTGATCCGATTTGCATTCTTTACGAAAAGCAAAACCAATTGCTGCGCCGGATGGCCGACCGGATCCCCAAACCCAACACGCCGGTTTTGCCCGTTATGGATAAAAAAATGATTCAAACCGGACTGAATATTCCGGAAGAGGGAATCTTTTTGGGCCATTTGAGCGTCGGCGGCGAACTCGTCAAAACGGAATCAAAACCGCCAACTGTCGCATACTATTTGAGAAACGATTATTCGACCGGCGATCCGCTCATTTTCCGCCACATGCTGGTTTGCGGCAGCACCGGTACCGGAAAAACATTCCTTACAAAAAATATTCTGCGTCAATTTTTGGCGGAAAACAGCAAATATCACCCGCGAATCGATCCAAAAAGAGAGCAGAATCCATGTTTGGTGATCATGGATCCGCAGGACGAATATTCTCAGCTTTATGAAGATAACACGCTCACAGACAACGACAAATTTTCATTCGAATCGGAAAATGTCGCGTATGGCGGCGTTTCCAACACGAGGACATTCACGGCAAAAGTCGACGGCGAACGCTACAGCGGAAAATCCAGAGCGCAGCAAGTCGAATTCACAATTCCGTTTTCATTTATCCGGTCCAATCCTTGGATTTTGGAAGCGGCGGAGATGCCGGAAAACCAAAAAATCGGCTATGAAGTCCTCATTGATGAATATTTCAAGAAGGCGGACAAGAGAAACGAAAAACCGACGTACCTCGGATTTAAAGCATTCTTGGAAGACTCGCTCAATAAGGAATACTTTACAGAACAAACCGGAAAAATTCACGAAGCGACTTACGGCGGCATCGTCCGAAAAGTTCTCAACAAATCTTATGAGCGTATTTTTGACAAGGACGCGAAGCCGGTTACGGAACTTTTCGAGGTCATGTTTAAGCCCGGACAGATTTCCGTCTTCCCGACCGAATACATTCAATCGTCGCGCATCCGCGACCTGATTGTTCTGTCGATGATGACCGTCATTGTGGACAACAAACTCGGAACGTCCGGCAACGAAACCGTCAAAGACACGCCGATCGTTCTGGTTCTCGACGAAGCCCACCGGTATTTGTCGGGCGCGTCGTCCACGCAATCCGGAAAAATCATTTACAAATTTTCGGAAGCGGCCAAACAGGGACGCAAAGAAGGACTGGGGCTTTTCTTAATCACTCAAGACCCGCAGGACATCGACGTCGATATTCTCAAACAAGTGAACACAAAAGTGGTCCTGAATCTCAACAATGACGCGGCGATTAACGCCGTCAAGGTGCCCAAAGAATATGAGAAACGGGTACCGTACTTGAAAAAAGGGCAAATGATCATCCACAGCCCGGACAACGGCGACATCGTCGAAATTATGGGACTTTCCAATTG
Source organism: Methanolapillus africanus (assembly GCF_032714475.1). Lineage (NCBI taxonomy): Archaea > Methanobacteriati > Methanobacteriota > Methanomicrobia > Methanosarcinales > Methanosarcinaceae > Methanolapillus > Methanolapillus africanus. The sequence continues at coordinate 204,498 of NZ_JAWDKD010000021.1, forward strand.
CGTGGTCAAACACCAATAATTGTCCTTCTTTTTTTCATTTCTTTTTCTCTTTTATTGAGCTGCGCCGCCGCGCGCGTTACGGCAATCATTTTTGCCGACGCCGCCAAAACCAACCCCAATTTTCTTGTAAAAACACCATCGGGAATACTTTCACCCCCCTTGGATTTTTCCTTTATAAGATAACAGTCTAAAAGAATATTCGCCTCCCCGAAACCAAACCGAATAAAAATTGGAGGTCTACGGACATGACAAATATGACTGAGAAAAGCGAAAAAATCGAGAAAAGGAAGAGAAGCGAAACAAAGAGCGAGCACATTGTTGCCGAAACCTTTGAAAAGTACGACATCACCGAACAGGCGGAAACAGAGATGAATACGGAACCAAGCGAACACAAACCAGATAATGCTTCATACGAACAGGCCGGCGGGCAGACGGAAGGAACCGGCACAACGGAAGCGGATTTGATGGCGGACGCTGTTTCAAGAATTCTGAAAAATTTCGCGGGCAAAAACATTGAGCTTTCAAGAGACGAAGTTTTCGAGAAACTACAGGAATTGGTTCTCGTTTACAAGGTGCCGCCGCATGAAGCGGAGCGGACGGTTTCAAACATCTATGTCAAGAGACACAAATTGGCAAAAAGCGATGTGTCCACCGGACGCGGCGCAAAAACCATGAAAATCGACGAGATTTTAAAAACCGGAACAAACGAATCCGCAAATACGGAAGCCTTGTGGGTTTCGTTGGACGGAAAAGTCATCCAGCTTTGGGAAAATCCGCATGAGAGCATCGCCCAAGTCGGATTGATCGGAGACGAAACCGGCGTCACAAAATTTACGCTATGGGGAAACGCGGGACTTCCGGCCCTTGAATTGAACAAATCTTATCAGTTCAAAAACGCGATTGTGAAGACCTGGAACAACAAAGCGCAAATAGAATTAAACAAGGCGACCAATGTCAGCGTTTCGGAACGGGATGTGCAGGTCCTCCCGCTTGAAAATACGGCGGCCGGCGACAAACAAAAGAACAACGAAATCCGAAAAGTTGAAGAGTTGAACAAAGACGGCGTCTGGACGGACATTTACGCAAAAGTCGTTCAAGTTTTTGATAAAACACACGACAGCATAACCGTGGCCGGCATATTGGGCGACGAAACCGGAACGATTCGGTTTACCATGTGGAAAACGGCAGAATGCGAAGCGGTTGAAATCGACAAATCTTATTTGTTCACAAACGTCATCGTCAAAGAGTGGAACGGAAAATACGCGGTTGAGCTCAATAAAAACAGCCGGACGGAAGAATTGGACGAAGAGGTTTTTGTGAAATCCTCCGCCGTTGAAATGACCGGCTGCGCCGTTGATATTCAAGCCGGCTCCGGCCTTGTAAAAAGATGCCCGGACTGCAACAAAGTTTTGTCCAAAGGCATTTGCAGCGAGCACGGAAAAGTCAAAGGAAAATATGATTTGCGGATCAAAGCCGTCATCGACGACGGAAAAACAGCGCAGGAATCCATTATCAACTGTGCGCTGACGGAACAGATTTTGAAAATGACGCTGGACGACGCCATTGCCATCGCCACCGAAACTTTGGATCCGGAATCCATTGCCGATTTGATCAAACGGGATTTCTTGGGAAAATATTACACCGTGACGGGCGCCAAAACCGACCGCTACATTATTGTCGAGACGATCGAACCGGCAAAACCGGTTGATTTGGTTGCCGTGGCGCAGCTCAAAAGCCGGATCGAATTGGAACGGTTGGAGTACGAACTGTTCGGAAATAAAATCGATAACAATGATGACGGCGTTCATGAAACGACCGCCGGTTATCCAGAAGTGAATTCAGATGACGCCGTCGATTTTACCGACGTTGGTGCTGACACAAACATTGAAAATGATGCGATTGACTTCGCCGACATTTCAAAATCGACATCCGGCCTTCGGATGAGTTTGGATTCGGAACGAAAATTAGAGTCTGACGACATCGGGTTTGAATTTGAATCTGTTGCCAAAGGGGTGATTTAAATGCCGGGATATTTCAGAGAAATTGCCGTCCGCGTCTTTGCCAAAGAAATTCGCGATTCTGCCGTCGTTTACCGGGAAGAGGGCGACCAATATGCGCCGCAGTATGTCATGACGCCGACCGGCGCCCGCATCAACCGCGTTTTGATTGCCGGAACTTTGACCGAAAATGAAAACATCGGAACGGATTCCGAATATTACCGGGCGCGGATTTCGGACCCGACCGGAACGTTCATGGTTTACGCCGGTCAATATCAAGCCGAAGCGATGCGCTTCTTGTCGGAAGTCGAAACGCCGGCTTTTGTGGCGGTCGTCGGAAAAGTGAACGCGTTTAAAGCGGACGACGGCAACATCTTGGTGTCGATTCGGCCGGAGCATATCCAAAAAATTGATGAAAAAGACCGCAATTTGTGGGTTTTTGAAACCGCTCAAAAAACGCATGAGCGGATTACGGAGATTGAAACCGATTCGGAAAAATCGGCCGAACTCTTGAAACATTACCACCCTGACTTTGCGGGATACCGCAAAATGATGGCGGAAGCTTTGGAAACGATTCAATAACCAACGAGATACTTTAAATCGTCAATAAGCTGGAAACGGCTTATTGACGATTTTGTAATTTATTTTGTAATTTATTTTGGAATATTTTTAATAAAATTTCTTCCCATTCGAGTTCTCTTTCCCAAATTTCCGATTCTTTTATCCAAATGTTTTTATTTTTCCGCCCTATTCTTTCACACATGTACGATGTGAATTTAATCCGAAAAGATTTTCCGGTCCTGGACCAGGTCATTTACCTGGACAACGGCGCCACCACGCAAACGCCGAAACCGGCCGTTGACGCCATGCTGGATTTCTATTACAATTATACCGCCAATTACGGACGGGGCGCGCACCGGCTGTCCATTGCGGCAACGAATGCTTACGAAGACGCGCGCGATTCCGTCGCGTCATTTTTAAACGCGCCGTCCGAAAAAATGATTATGACAAAAAATACCACCGACAGCATCAACATGGTGGCCAATGGATTCGGATTTTGTGCAGGCGACCATATTGTGACCAGCGTGGTTGAGCATCATTCCAATATCGTTCCGTGGCTGCGGCAAAAAGAAAAAGGCGTTGACGTATCGGTTGTGGACATGGATTCGGAAGGAATAGTTGATCCAAAAAATATTGAAGCGGCCATCACAGACAAAACGAAATTGATTGCGATTGGACATATTTCGAACGTTTTCGGCTCGATTCAGGACATTGAAACCATCATTCGGATCGCGCACAAAAACGGGATTCCGATTTTGATTGACGGCGCACAGTCTGCCGGGCATACGGCTGTCGATTTGAAAAAATTGGATTGCGATTACTTTGCGGCCGCCGGCCACAAAGGGCTTCTCGGACCGCAGGGAACCGGCGTTCTTTACATCAAAAATCCGGAAACGATTGAGCCGACCAATCTCGGCGGTGGAACGACGTCTGAAGCGGATCGCTCTTGTTTTGTGACAAAAGAACCGCCGGAAAGCTTTGAAGCGGGAACGCCGAATTTGCCGGGCGTGATCGGTCTCGGCGCCGCGGTAGAATATCTGAAAAAGATTGGTGTGGCGGACGTCGAGAGACATGAAACCGCTTTGGCCAAAGACGTTGCCAAACGGTTGTCTGAAATCGACGGCGTCGCCGTTTACGGACCCAAAAATCGGGCGGGTCTTGTCGCGTTTAATGTGCGGGATCTGGAACCGCATACCGTTGCCATGCGGCTGGACAAATACGACAATATTTGCGTCCGAAGCGGGTTTCACTGCGCCATGCCGAGCCAAAAGTTTTTAGGCATCAACGGATCGTCGCGGGCGTCGTTTGCGCTTTACAACACGGAAGAAGAAGCGGACACATTCGTGAATGCGGTGGAAAGGATTTCAGCCGAAAGCAAAAAGTGAAAAAGAAAGGATGACACAAAGAACAAGAATATGAAACAAAGAGTCAGATGACAAAGAGTCAGATGACAAAGAGAAAGACGATAAAGAGTCAGACGATAAAAAGTCAAACAACAAAGAGTCAGAACAGAGTAAGATAAATAAGCAAAGAAAGGAATGAAGTTTTATGAAAACGTATTTGATGATTTGGTACAACAGCAGCAGTGATTGTTCCAACCCGTCGGAAGTCAACAGCCGGCTCATGTCTCTTGGATTTAAGCCGATGCAGGGATCTTTCGATTATGTGTACGAGTGGAATAAAGCCGCGACGGTTGAAGATGTTTTGCGGTTCGGGGACAAGATTCATTTGTCTTTGATGGGAACCGGCGTCTTCTTTAAAATCGAAACGGACTAAAAACAATCAGAAAGGTACCTAAAATGACAAAATGCCATGCGTGCGGCAAAGAAGAAACAGCGCAGCCGGTCTGCGACGTTTGCGGAAAAACATACTGTGAAGACCATATTTCTCGAAACAATCATATTTGTTTCACAGATCCGAAGGGCGTGAACGTTGGGAACGGAAACGCGCGCGTTTATGTGAAAACTTACGGAACGGGCGCAGCCGCCGGAACAAATCCGCCGAAAGCTGATTACTACGACCGGGATAATTTTGAAAAAAAGAATGGGTACGCTGCCAAAAGAGGCGGCAGTATTTGGAAAACAATTTTTGACAGTCCGACGTATACGGTTATTTTGATTTGTGTGATTTTGCAAATTATCGGCTCAATCGGCTATTTTTTTAATTTTATGCCGTTTTGGATTATATGGAGAATACTGGCTCTGGAATCCAATTTTGAATATGCTTTGCACTATCCGTGGACGTTGATCACAAGCATGTTCCTGCATGACTTGGGAAATATCACGCATATTTTGTTTAACATGATTACGTTGTTCTTTTTCGGAACTTATTTGGAACGGGTCATCGGAAAGAAAGCGTTCGTCACGACATATTTGGTTTCCGGCGTTGTGGCTGCGGTTGGTTTTATCGCGGTCGAAGTGATGACGGCCGGGCCGTCAACCACTTTGCTGATCGGCGCCAGCGGCGCGATTATGGGCGTATTGGCGGCGATTGCCATCATTAATCCCAATCTGCAGGTTTACATTTACTTCATCCCGGCCAAAATCAAATACTTAATTGTTTTGTATGCGATTATGGACTTTGTGTTCATGGGTTCGGGAGATTCGATTGCCCACGCGGCTCACCTCAGCGGTCTTTTTGTCGGTCTTTGGATCGGTTACTATTACCGGAAAAAATTGAGGAACAAACGCCCTCAGGAGTTTTAAGTGACAAAGCCGGCGGAAGAGACGGATTTCGATGTTGAAGCGGAATTCGACAGTGAATCTGAGTTGGAATACGATTTGAAATCCAATTCGGAATCCGGTTTAGGATCCGATTCAGAAATCAGAACCGGAACCAATATTTCCATTCCGGTTCCGTCCGGAATAACCGTTTCCCCGCTTATCGGCCACAATTATTTAAAGCCGGCACAAGACGAAAAAGTGTTCATTCAGGTTTTGGATTTTAAAAAGATGTACGCCTGCTGGCTTCCGGGGCTCCGGTACACGCTTTATTTTGACGAGGAGCCGAAAACGGAAGAATTGAAACGCATCCGTCAAATTGTTTTGCTGGAAGTTTACGACGGCAACGGCAAAAGACTGATCGAGCTCAATGATGAAGAGTTTGAGCAGTTTGAAATGGTTTACGACATGTTCTCGACGTATGGCGGCGAGATTTGGTTTTACCGGCAAAAGACGGGGCGTCGGCTTCGGAAAAACTTCTGGCTGAAACAAAAGAACGCCAAACCGGGGGATCCGATTCGAAAATATAATTTATCGGACATGGTTTAACCAAAAGGGTGGCCGGACAGGAAAACTGTTTTTCAGGTTCTTTGATTTTTTAGATAATTATTAATAATTCGGATGCCTCATACAATATCGTTATTTTTGATTGTTATTGTTTTTATTGTCATTTTATTGTTATTTTGTTAAATTGTGTTATTTTTATGAACAGAAGGTTTTGAAAACCATGAAGACAACAAAAACCGGTCTCGGTTCTATTACAAAGTATTTGTCTTCCAAAAAAGAGGTTGAGCGAAGACGCATCGGTCTTTTGGTGGACGGTCCGAACGTTATTCGGAAAGAGTTTAACGTTGATTTGTATGAAATTAAAAATGTTTTAAAGGAGTATGGAAACGTCAAAGTCGGAAAGGTGTTTATCAACCAGTACGCCTCTGAAAAATTGATTGAAGCCATTGAGAATCATGGTTTGGAACCGATTATTTGTTCAACGGATGTGGACGTGCGTTTGGCGGTCGAGGGCATGGAACTCGTTTATAACGATAACATCGACACGATTGCGATTGTGACGCGTGACGCTGATTTCAAACCGCTGCTCAACAAGGCGAATGAAAAAGGCAAAGAAACGATTATTTTCGGCATTCAGCCGGGCTTTTCAATCGCCTTGAAGAACTCTGCCGATTACGTTATTTTGCTCAAAGACGCGCAAATGATGTATGAGGAAGAGGTTGAGGACGAGCCGCGTTACTTGGGCGTCGCCGAAGAAGACGAGCATGAGGAAATCGAAATCGGCGGCAAAGAAAAGACCGACGCTGAATCTGAAAAAAAGCCGGAACAAAAAACCGAAAAGCGTTTTGAAGTGATTAAAAGCAAAGACGACAAAATCGGTCCGGCCGAAAACGATGTGAAGCAATAAGCAAATATTGTTTCATATTTTCTTTTATTTTTTCTTTTTTTATTTTTCTTGGCGGGCGGCGGCGCGCGCGTTATAGGGATACTTTTTCTTTTGAATTTCAAAACCCGTTGGTTGATTTTTTTGATTTGTTTCTTTTAATTTGAGGTCAGTTTTTCGTTTTTTTAGTTCAGGTTCGGTATTTTCTATCTCAGGCAAACCATTCCGCTAAAACAGACGCGAAGCGTCTGTTTTAGAGATAACACGCGTGATAGAGATTGGAACAAGAAAAACCTGTATTATTGGAAAACAATTGATGCAAAACGGGAACAAGAAAAACCTGTATTGTCAGAAACAGAGATGCAAAACAGGAACAAGAAAAACCTGTATTGTCAGAAACAGTAGATACAAAACGGGAACAAGAAAAACCTGTATTGTCAGAAACAGAGATGCAAAACAGGAACAAGAAAAACCTGTATTGTCAGAAACAGTAGATACAAAACGGGAACAAGAAAAACCTGTATTGTCAGAAACA